>JANXBD010000037.1 GCA_025057635.1 Thermoflexus sp.
TATTGATCCTGGTGGGCTTCGGTTTTAAGGTCTCCGCCGTGCCCTTTCATTTCTGGACCCCCGATGTGTATGAAGGGGCGCCAACGCCGGTGACCGCTTTCATCTCTGTGGCCTCCAAGGCGGCAGGCTTCGCGGTCCTGATCCGGGCGATGATTGAGGCGTTCCCCACCGCGCAAGCAAACTGGGTGGCGATCATGGCGGCCCTCGCCTTCGTCACGATGACCGTGGGGAACCTCTTGGCCATCCCCCAGCGGAACCTCAAGCGGCTGCTGGCGTATTCCAGCATCGCCCAGGCGGGTTACATCCTGATCGGGATCGCCGCGGCCAGCCCACTGGGGGTCGCCGCCTCGATCTTCTACCTGGGGATCTATACCTTGATGAACATCGCCGCCTTCGCCGTCGCGGTCATCATGACGAATGTGACCGGGAGCGAAGAGATCCGAGATCTGGCCGGGCTCTCCCGGCGCTCGCCGGGGCTGGCCCTCGCCATGCTGGCCGCCCTGCTGTCCCTCGGTGGGATCCCGCCGCTGGTGGGCTTCTTCGCCAAGCTCTTCGTCTTCGCGGCGGCGATCGAGAGCGGTCTGCTCTGGCTGGCCGTCGCTGGGGTGCTGAACGCCATGGTTGCATTTTATTATTACATCACGGTGGCCCGGGCCATGTATGTGGACCGCTCGCCGGAGGAGGAGAAGCCGGTCTGGATCTCCCGCCCCGCCCGGTTCACCTTGTGGTTCACGGTGGCGGGGGTGTTGGTATTGACGGTGTTGGTGTATCCGCTTTATCTGCTGGCCCAGATGGCGGCTCAGGCTTTTTAAAGTTAGTCGGAGCCGGGCGGGTTGCTGAAGGTAGCTTGCTTGGTCTCGAAAGTGACCTTTTTGAACTTGGCAGCTTTCGGGGGCAGTGCGGAGGCTTTTGGCTTCCCGCATCTCCCGCACCGTCCCCGAAAGATTTTTTCTCTCCCCTCGCTATAGTTCGGAGGGCTGTGGGGAGGAGAAAAGTGAAGAAGGAGCGATTCCCCTCTAAACGAGCTTCAGTTTCTTAAGCCTTCGGTTATAGCCAGACGAAGGATTAGCTTCCTTTGGGGACTTCAAGGTCGGAGCTGGGCGTCGAAGGCCCTTGGTTTCACCTTGTATTCGTCGCCCCTTATTCGATCGCCATCGGCAAGTAGGTATGATAATCAAGCGCTTGCCGAGCATTATTGAGGGGTCGTTGGGCTTGCTCGTGTTGGGGGCATTGGCTCTCGCCCCTGCCCTTACGTTCATAGGGCTGCCCAAAGGCCCTGGGCCCGCGTCGTTCGTGTCCCCCGTCCACACTTCCCCACTGTCTCCCGCTCCCTTGCCAACTCTTCCGCTTCTGCCTCCTGCTCTGTCCACCACCCCGGTGCCCCCCTGCACCTTCAGTGGGCAGCCAGTGCCTGCAGAATCCGGGTTCTCCCTAGAGACCTACCGGTTTTCCGAGCCCTAGGTCGTGCTGACCCATCCGGCGGCCATCTACATCGCCGGGTGGTTGCCGGATGGCCAGCGGCTGTTAATCACGCGGGATGTTCCCGGCAAACACCGTCAAACGATCGACGTCTTGGACATCGAGACGGGGGAGCTGATCACCTACGCCGAGTGGGAAGAGAGCCCTGGCCGACCGGTTTGGCTGTCGGCCCTGAAGGCGGTTGCCTACTTGACCCTGGTGGCGGAGGAGGGAAAGGAACCGCCGACGAGGTATCATCCGGAGCTGTGGATCAGCTACGGCAGCCCTCAGCAGGCGGAGCGCCTGGCTACGGACGCAGATGGACCTCTGGTTGCTGACCCCGACGGCAAGCGTCTGTGGTATTTTCTGCGTTCGGAGCCGAATCGTTTGCAGCTGTGTGATGTGGAGACCCGAAGCCCGCGGGGGACTCTGGTGGATCTGGCCCCGTTGCGCTATCCGAAGCCGGAGCTGGAGTGGGCGATGCGAGATCTGGAGCTCTCCTTCTGGGCGGCCCGACGTCCGGATGGTTCGCAGGTTTTGTTCTATTCGCAGTTCTGGACGTTTTTGTTGGATGTCCGGAGCGGTCGGTGGTGTGAGCTGGAGGTGGGCGAGCATGAGCCGTGGATGCACATCCCCCCCTGGCCGCTACTGGCACAGTGGAGCCCAGACGGGCGGTATGTGGCGTTCGTCACAACGGATACTCTTGATACGCGTCTTCTGAGCACGTGGCTCACGATTCTTGATGTGGAGACGGGAGAGCGCCGCACGCTGTCTCCGGGCTCGGAAACGGAGCTGGGACGGCACTATGTAACCGATATGGCCTGGTTCCCCGACAGCCGTTATCTGGTCGCCTTGGGAGTGGTGCGCATGGAGGAAGGTGTGAACAAGGAGGGCTTGTTTCTTGTGAACGCGGTGACCGGGGAATCGCGGCGGGTGTTGCCTGAGTATGAGTTTGGGGGCGGCTGGGATGGCAGGCAGCTGGCCTGGGATCCTTCTGGATCGTTCTTGGCGGTCTACTGCCCGACTTCTGAAGAAGGGAGGCTGTGTATTGTGCCGGTAAGCCCAAAAGGCGTTGAAGGGAAACATCCATGAAATTAGTGCAACTGGCATCGCGGTTGGGCGAGTTGCAGCTCGAACAGGATCGGCTGATTCGCCGCCTTCACAGATAAGAGTTTGGGATGTATTCGCTTGAACCAAACGGTGCGCGCAGACGACCATACACCTTGTGCACCTCAGATCGCAGACAATCGGGTGCACCATCTTCTGCAATGAATGTGGTTACCCATGTGAGCGCAGCTGAACGCTTGCTTACCCCTACGCTACTAATCTCGTTACCATCCCTGTCCGA
Source organism: Thermoflexus sp. (assembly GCA_025057635.1). GTDB lineage: Bacteria > Chloroflexota > Anaerolineae > Thermoflexales > Thermoflexaceae > Thermoflexus. The sequence goes on from JANXBD010000037.1 coordinate 2,807, forward strand.
CCAGCCCTCAACCGTGTAACCCCTAATCAAAAAGCAGCGTCTTGGGGCGGATTTTCGAGATTAGCCCTTGCAGGAGTGCGGAAGGAAGGGTATCATATTAGGGTCGCTTTTTGTGACGAGTAGGGATAGACGAAGGGTGATGATGAAGGCGCCTGGGCGTTGGTGGATGCGAGCCTGGAATCTGGCGCTGGCAGGGGCGCTCTCCCAGATTGGGTTTATCCCCGTGGTGGCGGTGGTGGGGGCGATGCTGTGTGGGCTCTGGCTGGATCTCCGCCTGGGGACCCGGCCGGTGTTGACCGCGGCATGCATGATCATGGGCGCGGCCCTGGGATTGGTGGTAATGGTTCGCGCGGCGATAACGGCCGCCGCTCAGTTTCGCATGGAGCCGCCTAGAAGGCCGGAGAAATCGGAATCGGGTTCCTCCAGTCCCATGGAGGAACATCCATCTTAACCGGAGGTTCGATCGCGGCGATGGGCAAGCTGATCCGACGGATGGGTCCCTATCTGCTGCTTGGGTTGATTGCACTGCTCTCGTGCGGGGTGGGAGGGCAGGCCGCCCTCTGGTTGCTAGGGGGCCTGAGGGATCTTCTGCGGGGAGCAGAGGCAACGTTCCTGACCTCCGCTTCGGGTTTGATCGGGATCCTCCTCATCGATGCCCTGGTGATCGCTCTGGTCGTGTGGGGCCTGCGAGACACTCGGGCAATCCGTTACTTCCAGACGCTGGTGGTGGTGCCTCTGGTTCTGGGCTTCGTGCTGGGGACCTCGCTGTTCTTCGGCGCGTTAGGACAGGGGCTCCCGGTCGGCGGAAAGCCTATGAAGGCGGTTCTGCCGGTGATCCTAGTCAAGCCCGAGCCACTGACTGGGCCGTTGTTCTTCGGTGCTCCTCTCACCAATACGATGGTTGCGATGATTCTGGTGGATCTGACGGTTCTGGGGTTAGGCCTCCTGGCGGCTCGACGGACGGGGCCGCTTCCGCCGCCGGTTCGGGGGCTGGGAGTCCTTGTGAATCTCTTCGAATTTGTAGTGGAAGCCCTCTATGAGAACTTAGCCCGAGTGGTGCTGGGCCATCGCGCGCGTCAGGTCTTTCCCCTGGTAGCTTCGATTTTCCTGATGGTGCTGGCTGCCAACTGGCTGGGATTGCTCCCAGGCTTCGATTCGATCGGGAAAGTGGAGCCGGCCCATGGCCACGGCGGAGGCTATGCGGTGATCCATTGGGGGCCGCTCACCCTGCTCACAGCGGAGCCGATCGCTCCGGCGGAAGCGGCGGGCCATGAGGCTCACTCGGAGCCGCACGATGGAAAGGACAAAGAGAAAAAAGCCGGGGAGCACCCAGAAGCCCACGGTGAGGAAGGCTTTGTGCTGGTCCCCTATCTGCGGGCCCTGAGCACGGATCTCAACTTCACTATCGGGCTGGCGCTGGTGGCGGTCTTCATGGTGCAGGTATGGGGCGTCCGTGCCCTAGGGCCGGGCTACTTCTGGAAGTTCTTCAATCTTCGGGCGCTCCGTCGCGGCTTCATGGGGGTGATTGAGTTCCTGGTCAGCCTGCTGGAGCTGATCAGCGAGGTGGCCAAGATCGTCTCCTTCTCGTTCCGATTGTTTGGGAACATCTTCGCCGGCCACGTGCTGTTGGGGATCATGATCTTCCTGCTTCCCCTGCTGGTTCCCGCCGTCTTCTACGGCCTGGAGATCTTCGTCGGCCTCATCCAGGCGTTCGTTTTTATGATGCTGACCATGGTGTTCATCGCCTTGGCGACAGCCGGGCATGGGGAAGGGCACCCTGAAGGACAACACTGAGGTGCGGGTGATCCTATGGGCTTGATAGACAGGCAAAGCCGCCCGTTTCCGAAGGCGGATGAGTATCAAGATCACCTGTTTCCTTATGCCTTATGAGAGCTTAGGAGGCCATAAGAAAGAGGCTTGCTTCTTAACTGTGAAGGATGCAGAAGGCGATGAGCCTTTTTAACATCCTAAATTAAATCTCTGAAAACATTAAACTCATTCAGGAGGCTAAAGATGCTGGGACTGATTCTGGCGCAGGAGATTCTATCGCCGCAGGCTTTGAGCGCGCTAGGAGCAGGTCTGGCAATCGGTCTGGGAGCAATCGGTCCGGGGATCGGGATCGGTCTTCTGGCCAGCGGAGCCCTCCAGGCCATCGGTCGCAATCCAGAGGCGACCCCTCAGATCCAGTTAAACATGATCTTGGCTATTGCTTTCACCGAGGCTATCGCGATCTATGCGTTGGTCGTGGCCCTGCTGTTGAAGTTTGTTGTCTGATTTTTGCTCTATCCTTACTCTACTCTATCTCTGTAGCTTGGGAGGCTGGCGTTGGAGGCCCTTGGGATTAACCCCATTTATCTGATCGCCCAGATCCTCAACTTCCTGTTGATCTGGTTCGTCCTGTCCCGGTTGGTCTTCCCACGGGTGTTAAGGGCGCTAGAAGAACGGCGAGCGCTGATCGAAAAAGGGCTGGAGGACGCGAAGGCAGCGGAGCAGTTGCGGGCAAGTATGCAGGCAGAGCGCCAGCGCATCATAGAGGAGGCACTGGCCGAGCGCCAGCGGATCGTCGCAGAGGCAGTCCGCCAGGCCGAACAACAGCGTGCCCAGATCCTCTCCGAGGCGCGGGCTGAGGCTCAACGCATTCTCGAGGTCGCCCGGGAGGAAGCAGAGCGAGAACGGGAACGGATCCTTGGCGAGTTGCGCACGCAGATTGCGGCTCTCGCCCTAGCTGCGGCCCATCGGGTGGTCACAGATGCGTTAGATGAGTTGCGGCACCGGCGCCTAATCCAGGAGTTCTTCACAGTTCTCCCCCCGAAGATCTTAGAGGAACTTCAGGGTCTAAAGGGAGATCGGGTGGAGGTTATCAGCGCAATTCCCCTCCAGGAAGAGGAAAAGCAGAACCTTCGAAGGGAACTTTCTGAGCGCCTAGAACTCACTGGCGACTTGATCTTCCGAGTGGATCCTACGATCCTGGGCGGACTGGTGATCCGGGTGGGAGATCGCGTCGTGGACGGCAGTGTTCGCACCCGCATGGAAGGTCTGCGGACGACCCTAATGGGTTGAGCCAATAGCGATCGTCCACAAACCCTTTAGGGTCGCATCGAATTTTTGGAAGCCTTCACTCAGGCTAGTTTCGTTGGCTCTTTCTCTCCTTTCCCGCTATCTCGAAAGGCCGTTGAAGTGGAGAAATTAGGATCCCTCGGCAAGCGGAGCGAACCTTCAGGTTCTCCGTCTTAGATTTCGAGGTGCTCAGGATATGATGCAGAGATTTAGGCTCTTCTCCACCCAAAAGCGGTCTCACTATGATCGCGTTCGCCTATCTATCGCTGGCTAGCGGTGGAAAATGGTTCCGGTAGTGTTCTGGTGGTCATTGCTAGCCCTCATTGGTGCCTCGGCATGGCCCCTGGCGTTTGTGATCTTTCGTTCCCTTCCAGATCGCGGGCTGGCCTTGGCTCGTCCGCTTGGGCTTTTGATGATGGGGTTTGTCTGGTGGTGGGGAGGAAGCCTGGGGCTCTGGACGGCCTCCTTAGGGGGGGCCATCGTGGCGTGGGGGCTGGTCTTAGGCCTCGGGCTCTGGATGGCGGGGCGATCCGGGGAATCCCCATGGCGCTGGCTGAGGGCTCACCGTGGCCTGGCTGTTTTCTATGAGCTGCTGTTTGCCCTGGCCTTCTGCGGCTGGACGCTCTTCCGTGCATACAATCCCGAGATCACCTACACCGAGAAGCCCATGGAGCTGGCCTTTCTGAACGCAGTGGTCCGGGCGGATCGCTTCCCTCCTCATGATCCGTGGTTATCTGGCTTCGCCATCAGCTACTATTACTTCGGCTACATTCTCCTAGGCTTCCTTACGGAGCTTTCCGGCCTCCCAACCCGTCTCACGTTTAATCTCGGAGTTTCCTCCTGGTTCGCGCTTACTCTGCTGGCGGCAGCAGGCCTTGGATGGAATCTCTGGGCTCTCTATCGGCCGACGCGCCTTCGCATAGCCTGGATAGCGGCACTTCTCAGCGCTTTCTGGGTCGGTTTGGCTGGGAACGGCGGGGCGATCCTAGACCTAGCCCATTCATGTGGATGGATTCGGGATCCAGGCTTCTGGGCCTGGCTGGACATCCCGGAGCTGAACGAGCCGCCTCCTGCGCGGCCATGGCCCTCCTGCTGGCCTCCCCCAAACCGGACGTGGGCATGGTGGCGGGCTTCCCGGGTAGTGCGGGATTACACTCCCGATGGACAGCATCAGGAGGTGATCGATGAATTCCCTCAATTCAGCTTCCTTTTAGGGGATCTGCATCCTCATGTGCTGGGGCTGCCCTTCGCTATGATGGCGATCGGGCTGGCCCTCGCCGCTTTCCAGGCTGCACAGCGGTTTCCTGGTCTTTCCTCCTTTAGGGAGTGGAAGACCTTCCTCCGGTTCCTCCAGGATCAAGGCCCGCCGTTCTGGTTGCTGCCTGTTGTTTTCGGCGGCCTAGCTTTTCTAAACACTTGGGATTTTCCCATTTATACATGCCTTCTGCTGGCTGCCTGGGCCCTAGGCGCATGGACGGCAGAACGCTCACGCGTTACCTGGCAACGGGAAGTCCTTGGGCTGGCTGTGGGTGTCTTAGGGTTCGGGATATTGCTCTATCTGCCGTTTTACATCGGGTTCCGCACCCAGGCCGGTGGATTGTTGCTGAATCTTTACAATGGGACCCGTCTACCTCAGTTTCTGGTGATGTTCGGTTTTCAGGTGATAGGCCTTACGATCGTATTGCTGGGGGAGAGATTCTTCCAAAGGGCAACAGATTGGAAGCGTTGGGGCAAGCAGATCCTTAAAGGGATTTTGGGCCTCGGACTAGGGCCGGTTGTCTTGATGGTTGGAGTTTACACACTCGCGCAGGGGATCGGGCTTTCCTTGCCTGGATCGCCGGTTTCATTAGAGGCGCTGAGGCCATGGGTGTACGGGCGATTATTTGATGGCGAGATAGTGGTGAATGGGAGACCATTCCCAGGCAGCGGCCCCTGGGTGCCGATGCTGTTGGCTGGGATGGGCATGGGCGCTGTGGCCCTTTGGAGGCGCAGGGGGAACGTCGAGGCCTTTGTGGGCCTGCTTATCGCGTTTGGCGCGGTGCTGGCCTGGGCCGTAGAGTTTGTTTTCCTGAGGGATTTTTTCGGCACTCGGATGAATACAGTCTTTAAATTCTATTACCAGACGTGGGGGCTTTGGAGCCTCGCCCTGGCGTGGGGAATGGTTGCTCTGTGGGAATGGGCAAAGGGTGCGCGTCCGCTGCTAGTCGGGTGGTTTGGCGTGATGATCGCACTGGCGGCGCTCTATCCCATCCTAATGATCCCCATTAAGGCAGGCTTCTTCGCCCGCACGCCGACTCTAGACGGGTATGCGTATCTGGTCGAATGGGCCCCAGATGACTTAGCGGCGATCGATTGGCTGAATCAACAGGTATCGGGCGCGCCGGTGATCTTGGAGGCTCCTGGATGGCGTGGAATCTCGTTCCAGCCAGAGTTCGGGCGCTTCGCCGCCCACACCGGTCTGCCGACAGTGTTGGGCTGGGCAGGCCACGAACACCAATGGCGAGGCTCTTACGCCGAGATCGCCCGCCGGGAGCCGGATCTTGAGGTGCTCTGGAAATCGTCAGATCTGGAGGCGACCCGAACCCTGTTGGAGAAGTATAAGATCGTGTATGTAATCGTTGGTCATACTGAACGACGGGAATTTCCTCCCCAAGCATTGCAGAAGTTCGAGCAGATAATGGAGCCGGTCTTTCGGAGTGGCGGAACAGTAATTTATCGGAGGCGGGAATGACTGAAGGGGGCGAGGAACGTCGCTGGCCGGAGACCCTGGTCGTAGGTGGGCTGTTCGCGCTGGCGCTGCTGCTGCGGGGATGGGATCTGGGGATTCGGCCGGCCGCGCCGATGGAGGCCGCCCAGGCCTGGGCGGCATGGCGCGGCGGTGCGCTACCAACCGGCGGTAGCCCGCTGTTAGCAGGCTGGAACGCTACGGTTTTTGCGATTTTCGGACCTGATGAAGGATGGATGCGTTCGGGCGCGGCGCTCGCGGGTGCCCTCGGGGTCATCGCCCTCTGGGCCCTCACGCGCTCGGTCGGCCAGGCTGGGGCAATTGGGGCGGCATGGCTCTGGGCAGTTTCCCCCACCGCGTTGATGGCTTCTCGCTTCTTGGATAGCGGTGCGGTCGTGGCGGCGATGCTAGCGGCCGTCCTCGCCCTTTGGCGGACTCTTCGGCCAAGCCACTGGTTTAGGATTGTGCTTCTTCTCGGCATGGGGATGGCAGCGGGGCCGGCGTTTTGGACTGGTTGTCTGATGCTGTTGCCGATTTTCTGGATGTTCCCTTCGGAGTCGGCCCTTCCCGGTTGGAAGGCGCTGGGACTGCTGGGGCTGATAGCGTTGCTGGTTAGCGGATGGGGGGGATGGCGCGGGAGTGGGCCATCGGAGATGGTGGAGGGCCTCTCAGCTTGGCTGTCCGGATTCGCTCCCGAGGATCTCTTGTTGCGGTGGGTGGTGTTGCAACGATTTTTCGCTGGAGAAGCTCCGATTCTTGTGCTGGCTCTGGTGAGCGGAATCCTCGCAATTCTGCAGCGCGATCGCTTTGGAATCGCGCTGCTGATAGCGGGAGGGATCGGGATCGGCTTGCAGTTCATTCGTTTTCGCGCTCCGTTCACCGAACACGCTGTAGTCCTTGTCCCATGGGTGGCGCTCGCTGGGTTCACAGTGCAGCGGATTTGGCAAGCGGTGAGGCCGGTCTGGCAGTCGCAGCGAGCAGCAGTTTTAGGGGGAATCGCCATTAATGGGATGGGACTGAGCATCGTCGCGGTTTGGATGAATCTTCGAGGGGAGGCAGAAACCACACGTGGGGCTGCCCTTGTAGGGGTGCTGACGCTTGTGGGGATCGGGACATGGATCGTGATGAGTCTGTTCAGAACTTCCGGAGAAGAGGTGGCCGAATCTGCTCAATCCTCAGGAGAGAGAAGGACAATCAGCGGATCTGGGTTGTGGAACCCGGTGTCTCTGGGGATCATGGGAACTTTGGCTATCGCGCTGGTTCTGGCCCAGATCGCGGGGGCGATGGCTCTCATACGGCAGGCTAATCCCATTTCCGGCTTTTCCTTTCCCGAGATGGCCACTCCAGCTGTGCGAGAGGTGATCGATACGTTAGAGGAAGAAGCGATGCGTATCGGCGCATCGCTTCGTGAGCTTTCAGTGATCGTGATCACCAAAACGGCAGAAGAAAAGGCGTTCTGGCGATGGATGTTTCGGGAATTTGAAGTTCGTGTCGATCGCCATGCGCTGACTCCAGAAGGCAGGGTGGTCTGGCTGGTTCCGGAGGATGTGCCGGTTCCATTTGAGCCGCAGGGATGGGTGGGGCGTATTTTCCCAGCAGTCGTCGATGGACGGGGAGCCCAGCCAAGCGAGCGCCGGATGACACTATGGATGAAAATCCCCTAGAGCTTGGAGCCTCGACCTTATATCCGATTTGACTTCCTTCGATCTTGTGCAGGATGGCTCTAAGATGTCATCTCACGCCTCCATTCAGGATTGGTTTTGTGCGATCTTTATATGTGTGATCTTTATGTTATAATCGGGATTCGATGCGCTCAGTGCGATTTTTAGCTCTATTATAGATTGCCGCTTCAATAACTGAGAGCCTGCTAAGATCCTCAAAGGAGCACACGGTAAGGATGGAGAAAATGCCTCATAAGCTCGGATGGCGGGCATTATGGGCAGATCTTTCCCCGCTAGAGCGATGGGCCTATTTGGCCCTCTTTGCCGCTGCGGTGTTCACTCGCCTGTGGCGCCTGGGCGATCGAGTGATGAGCCACGACGAGAGCCTACATGTCTTCTATGCTTGGGAGTTGTTTCAGGGCAAGGGATTGGCTCATACCCCAATGATGCATGGCCCCCTGAAGTTCCACCTGGATGCCTTTGCGTATCTCCTGTTTGGGGCGGACGATTTCTCTGGCCGGCTTCCGGTGGCCATCGCCGGGATCGCTTTAGTAATGCTTCCACTCTTTATGCGCCGCTGGCTAGGACGGTGGGGCAGCCTCCTGGCCTCCTTCTTTTTCCTGATCTCCCCGATGATTCTGTATCACAGTCGGTATATCCGGGATGAAGGCCTAATGGCCTTGTGGGCTGTCCTTACCGTCTGGATCATCTTTTCCTATTTGGAGACACGAGACCCGCGCTGGTTATACGGCCTGGCAGCCGTGATCGCATTGTTCTACACGACGATGGAAGCTGCCTTCATCTACTTAGCGATCTTCGGAGCTGTGCTGCTTGCCGCGTGGAGCGTGGCCGTGTTGCGGGATCCTCGATGTTCTCGGCAAGACCGAGTGTGGCTAGGGTTGGGGATGGGTTTGCTTCTCCTGGGCGGGGGTGCAACACTGGTGGGGCTGGAATCCAGTCAGGAAGCGATCCCTGGGGCTTTCGTTTGTCGACCGGAGAGTATTCCTGTGCACGGCCGGTGGATCGCCTTGCTCGGTGGGTTGATCGCCTTAGCTGGCGTTGGAGCTCTAGTCTGGGTCCTAGCTGGACGATGGGGACTTGCTCGATTGCGCGAGCAGCCCGCCTTCGATCTGATCATGGTCATCGGCGGACTGAGCCTGTGGATGCTCCCAGCCGCAGGTCTAGTCTGGCTGAACCCAGTGGCACTCTTGTTGACCGGGCACTCATTTGCCTCGATGTCGCTGTTTGAGAGTGGGTCTTTCCGTGGTCTTACTGGGGAGATGATCCGGGTCTTTCTGCTGTTTCTGGTTTTTGGAGGTCTCAGCACTGGTCTGGGGATAAGCTGGGATCCAGGCCGTTGGCCGATCCTTCTTGGGATATTCTTCGGGATCACGTTGCCTCTTTTTACTACTTTCTTCACCAACGGCGCTGGAGTCGCCACCGGCTATCTGGGCTCTCTTGGCTATTGGCTGGCCCAGCAATGTGTCCAACGTGGAAGCCAGCCGCTTTTTTATTATTTCGTGATTGCCCCGATGTATGAGTTTATGCCTATGCTTCTCTCCCTCCTGGCCGTAGGCTACTATGCCGGTCGCTGGGTTGCAAATGCACCGATCCCGGATCGTCTGAGTTGGGCGTTCCGGGGTTTCCTAAGCGCATGGGTGATCCTCTCGTGGATCGCATATACGCTAGCTGGGGAGAAGATGCCATGGCTGACTGTTCATCTGACGACACCGATGGTCCTTCTTTCCGCTGTCTTTTTGCAGGACACCATGGGTGGATTAGATTGGCGACACTGGTGGCAGAGAGGAGGTGGAATCGCAGCCCTTCTTATAGTTCCCTTTGGGACTGCTCTCCTGGGCCTAATGACGTCCTGGCCTCAGGCCCGCCTCGCGCTCCAGACTGCAACCCTGGAATCTTTAGGGGCGGCCAACCAGGTGATCGCGGCGGTGCTAAGCGTCGGGATCATCTTAGGAGTCTGGATTTACCTTCATCCCCGCCTTGGCCTCTCCGGCCTCTTCCAGTCCTTCGCGCTGGTGGGTATGACCCTCTTGGTGTTTGCCACCCTGCATGTCTCATGGCGCTTCAGTTTCATCAATTACGATCTTGCTCTCGAACATGGTGTGTATGCCCATGGCGGCCCGGGAGTGAAGATTGCCATGAAGCAAATCGAGGAGATCGCTCAGGCTATCGGCCGAGATCAGACCGTGATCGCCTATGATAACGACAGCTCGTGGCCCTTCTCCTGGTATCTCCGCGATTGGCGACATCGCTACTTTGGGGACACTCCACAGCGAGAGGACATTGAATCTCCTGTCGTTATCGTAGGCAGTGCGAATTGGCATAAAGTGGAAAACATTCTCAGGAATACCCATGAGTCCTATCAGTATCATCTCATCTGGTGGCCGATGGAAGATTACCGAGAGCTGACCTGGGAGCGACTCTGGCGCTGGCTGTTGGATGCGGAACGCCGGGCAGCGCTGTGGGATATTTTCTGGAGTCGAGATTACAAGCGTTATGATCAGATTACGGGGAAACGCCATGAGATGGATACGTGGCCACTCGTTCATGACTTTAAGCTATTTATCCGGAGGGACGTAGCTGCTAAAGCTTGGCCCTTGCGCCCACAGCAGGCGATTGCTTCAATGGAGACAGATTCTTCGGTTGATGCTCATCGGGCGATTACAGCGACCTTGGTTATTCCCGGCCCAGCCACTGGGCCTATTCGCTTGAATATGCCCCATGACGTGGCGATCGGGCCGGATGGGACTATCTTTGTGACCAACGGTGGAAGCCATCAGGTGCAAGTCTTCGCTCCTGATGGCCGCTTCTTGCGTGCCTGGGGGTCTTTCTGCGCTCTTTACGAAAGCGGCCAGATAGGATGTCTGGATCCGGATGGGGCGGGGCCTCTGCCCTTAGGGGCCGGGCAGTTCAACGAGCCATGGGGCATCGCGGTAGCCCCCGATGGCTCCGTGTATGTAGCCGATCTCTGGAATCACCGGATCCAACAGTTCACCTCGGATGGACGCTTTCTTCGAGCCTGGGGAGGGTTCGCTCAAGCAGCCCAGGATCCACGAGAGAATCCAGGGCTCTTTTTCGGCCCCCGAGATCTGATCGTGGTAGGAGATCGCCTCTACGTTACGGATACCGGAAACAAGCGGGTTCAGGTGTTTACGCGGGAAGGTCAGTTCTTAGACGCATGGGGTGGGGCCGGGATCCTGCCGGGCCGGCTGGATGAGCCGGTGGGTATTGCACAGCTCCCGAACGGCCACCTAGTGATCGCGGATACATGGAACAAGCGGATTCAGATCTTTGAGCCCGATGGGACATCCGTTCGATCCTGGAAGGTCTCTGGATGGCTGGATACTTCCATCACGAATAAGCCTCATGTGGCAGTCGATGCGCAAGGCCGGATCTTGGCGACGGATCCCACCGGATTTCGTGTGCTCGTGTTTAATGAGCAAGGGGATCTGCTGTTAAGCTTTGGGCAGTACGGCAGGGACGACGCTTCTTTCGAGTTGCCTCAGGGAATTGCGGTAGGGCCGGATGGTTATGTTTGGGTAGCAGATGCCGGAGGAAATCGGGTGATGGCCTTTCGGGTTCCATGAGTTAAAAGCGATTACTGCTTGATGGGTTTGCGGACAGCCTCGTAAAGGAGCGAATTCGTCGATCGGGCATGGCCTATACTCGCTCCGTAATGGCCATGGGGGTGGATGATGAAGCTTCATGAATTCCAATCCAAGCAGCTTTTCGCGCGATATGGCATCCCTATCTCAAAAGGGAAGGTTGCAAGCAGCCCGGAGGAGGCCCGCGCTGTCGCCAAGGAACTGGGAAAGCCAGTGGTGGTGAAGGCTCAAGTCCTCGTAGGTGGGCGGGGGAAAGCAGGGGGGATCCGGCTAGCCCGCACTCCAGAAGAGGCAGAGCAGATCGCCGAGCAGATCCTGAGCATGACCCTCAGGGGTCTGCCAGTGCGTCGCGTTCTCGTAGACGAGGCTGTAGAGATCCAAGCAGAGCTATATCTGGGTCTGGTCATCGACCGTGCCCGCCGCCGAGTGGTGGCCATGGCCTCCTCGGCTGGAGGTGTAGATATTGAAGAGGTGGCCCGGACTGCTCCAGAGAAGATCGTCCGAGTAGTGATCGAACCGGAGCTCGGTTTGCGGGAATACCAGGCCCGAACCCTAGCCGCCGGGATCGGTCTAGATCGTGCCCTCTGGACTTCCTTTACGCAGATCGCACTTGCTCTCTATCGCTGTTTTGAGGAAAACGATGCTACTTTATCGGAGATCAATCCGCTGGCTGTGGTGCCAGGGCCGGCACTGCTTGCCCTGGATGGCAAGATGATTATTGATGATAATGCGCTCTTCCGGCACCCCGATTTAGCGGCTATTCGGGATGAGGATGAGGAGACTTTGGCAGAGCGAGAAGCCCGGAAGTATGGGATTAGCTACGTGAAGCTTGATGGGAGCATCGGGTGCATGGTCAATGGAGCTGGTTTAGCGATGGCGACGATGGATATTATTCAGCTCTATGGTGGCCGTCCAGCGAATTTCTTAGATATCGGAGGCGGGGCAAGTGCGGAGCGGGTGGCTGCTGCAATGCGCTTAATTCTTTCCGATCCGAATGTGAAAGCAGTGCTGATCAACATCTTCGGTGGTATCACCCGCTGTGATGAAGTAGCGCGGGGAATTCTTGCAGCCTTTGACATCGTCCGCCCCCGCGTGCCTGTTGTCGTCCGGCTGGTGGGCACGAATGAGGAGGAGGGGCGCGCTATCCTTCAAGGAGCCCACGGTGTAGCTTTGCATACGGTAACCACTCTAGTGGAGGCGGCTCAGCAGGCCGTGCGTCTAGCAAGCGATGCAAGCCATCCAGAGTGATGGCGAATTGGAAAGCGCACTCGGTGCGGATATTGGAGGAGTAAGCGATATGAGCATCCTGATCAACCGGAACACCCGTGTGGTGGTGCAGGGGATCACTGGCCGAGAGGGCCAGTTCCATACCCAACAGATGCTGGAATATGGCACCCAGGTGGTGGCGGGAGTCACTCCAGGTAAAGGAGGGCAGTGGGTCTTGGGAGTTCCTGTCTTCGATACGGTGCGTGAAGCGGTGGAGGCTACCGGGGCGAATTGCTCGGTGATCTTCGTCCCCGCACGGTTCGCTCCCGATGCGATCCTTGAAGCTGCCGATGCTGGAATCCCTCTCATCATATGTATCTCCGAGGGCATCCCGGTTCAAGATATCATTCGGGTGCGGGCGTATCTAGATCGCCAAGGTGTTCGACTGATCGGCCCGAATGGGCCAGGCCTGATCACTCCTGGGGAGAGCAAGGTGGGGATTATCCCCGGCCATATTGCTCGACGAGGGCCGGTAGGCATCGTGTCTCGCTCTGGAACCCTCACTTATGAGGTGATCGCTGCGCTAAGCCAGCGGGGGATCGGTCAAAGCACCTGTGTGGGGATTGGTGGCGATCCCGTTCCCGGAACTAATTTTGTGGAAGTCTTGGCGATGTTTGAGGAGGATTCTCAGACCGAACTCGTTGTGTTGATCGGCGAGATCGGTGGCACAGAAGAGGAGCGGGCAGCGGAGTTCATCGCCACCCATATGAGCAAGCCTGTGATCGCCTTCGTTGCAGGGCGCACAGCGCCACCGGGTAAGCGGATGGGTCACGCAGGGGCGATCATCGAAGGGGGGACAGGCTCCGCGGCGGAAAAGATCGCCAAGCTGGAGAGCGTTGGCATCCCTGTCGCCCGTCATCCCGAGGAGATCCCTGAGATCGTTGCCGCCCGTCTCGGGATTCGGTCATGAGATCCTCAGAGCAGGATCTGTGAGTAAGTTCCTTGAACTTTCCTGAGAGATGTTTCTAAGATTCCATACAATAGATCCACGTTGGAGTCAATGAAGATCAGTCAGGGGATGATTCGCTTCGATCGGGTTTCTAAGCGCTTCTATATGCATCGCCAGCGCCCTCGTTCGTTCCATGAACTCTTCATCGAGGGTTGGAAGCTCTGGCGACGACCGCCCGGAGAAGCTTTCTGGGCGCTACATGATGTTTCGTTTGAGGTTTCGCCTGGAGAAACGGTGGGCCTAATCGGCCCAAATGGAGCGGGGAAAAGCACTGTGCTCAAGCTAGCTGCTCGCGTCCTGGAGCCGACCTCTGGACAAGTGTTGGTTCGCGGGCGCACAGCGGCTCTGCTCGAACTAGGGGTTGGTTTCCATCCCGAGTTGACAGGTCGAGAGAACATCTTCTTAAGCGGTGCATTCTTAGGTATTCCCCGTCGGGAGATGGCGCGTCTCTTAGATGCTATTGTGAGTTTCGCGGAACTAGAGGATTACCTCGATGTTCCAGTGAAGCATTACTCGTCCGGGATGTACGTCCGTCTAGCCTTTGCTGTATCTGTATACCTCAATGCAGAAATCTTGCTGGTAGATGAAGTGCTCTCCGTAGGGGATGCCGCGTTCCAGCAAAAATGTTTGGATCACCTGTTCACACTCCAACGCTCAGGGGTGACGATTCTTCTGGTCTCTCATGATCTCAATGTGGTTCAGCGCTTATGTCATCGCGTGTTCTGGTTCGATCATGGTCGCATTCGGATGACGGGAACGGCCGCAGGGGTGGTGAAGGCATATTTAGATGAAGTTCATCGTCGGGACGACCAAGCCCTGGCGATGCACAATCGGGGGAACGGCTTCCCACGCTGGGGAAGTGGTCGCCTTCGGATCGAACGAGTATATCTCACCGATAAAGCAGGGACGGAGCGTTATCAGTTTGAAACTGGCGAGACAGCCAACATTCACATGCGCTATCGAGCGCCAGTGCGAATCGAAAGGCCAGTCTTCGGATTGGCTATTCATCGTCACGATGGGGTTCACATCTGCGGCCCAAACACCATGTTCTCTGGCTTTCATATTCCATGGGTGGAAGGAGAGGGGGAAATTATCTATGTCATCCCCTCGCTTCCCTTTCTGGAGGGAACTTATCTGATCTCTGTGTCCGCAACCGATGAGCAAGACATCGAGATGTTCGATTATCACGATCGCGCCTATGTGTTCCGGGTGATTCGGGGTCAGCATCCGGAGCGGTATGGGCTAATGACCATCAATGGGCAATGGGTTCATGAGCGGCTCTCCGTTGCTCAGGTTGCTTGCTTTCGATGAATCCTCAAGGTTGTCTCTAATCCCTAAACCCCTTATATAGTTAGGATTGCACGATTTTCCATATCGGCGAGGTGAAGGATGGCGGATCGAACAGATGCTTGGCAGGAGTTGATCGCCTCCTTGCAGCGGAGGATTGAGACTTATGCCCCTGAAGTCGAGGTGGCCGAGATCGGCGAGGTCATCGAGGCAGGGGATGGCATTGCCCGGTGCTCGGGCCTCAGCAACGTCATGGCCAGCGAGCTGGTGGAGTTCGAGAACGGGGTGATCGGGATTGCCTTCAACCTGGAGCGGGACAACGTCGGAGTGATCATCCTGGGGGATTTCAGTGGAATTCGTCAGGGGATGAAGGTTCGCGGAACCGGCCGGATCGCCTCGGTGCCGGTCGGCCAGGCGCTGCTGGGCCGGGTGGTGGATCCCTTGGGACGCCCCCTGGACGGCAAGGGGCCGATCATGACGGATCGTTACCGTCCGATTGAGCGGATCGCCCCAGGGGTGACCAAACGCCAGGACGTGGACACGCCGGTCCAGACCGGCATCAAACCCATCGACGCTATGATCCCCATCGGCCGTGGCCAACGGGAGCTCATCATCGGTGATCGCCAGACCGGTAAGACAGCCATCGCGGTGGATACCATCATCAACCAAAAAGGGAAGGGGATGGTCTGCATCTATGTGGCCATCGGCCAGAAGCGGTCTCAGGTTGCCCGTCTGGTGGCCACCCTGGAGCGCTATGGTGCAATGGATTACACCATCGTGGTGGCGGCCACCGCCTCCGATC
>JANXBD010000038.1:0-9233 GCA_025057635.1 Thermoflexus sp.
CTTTCCGGGTTGAAATACCAGGTCACCGGGACTTCCACGATCCGGTAGCCGCGCAGGCGGGCGATGAACAGCACCTCCGCATCGAAGCTCATCCCGTCCAGCCGCTGGGCCCGAAAGAGGTCCTCCGCCGCCTCGGCGCGGAACATCTTGAAGCCACACTGGGTGTCCTGGAAGCCGGGGACGGCCAGGAGGCGGACGATCATGTTGAAGACCCGGCCAATCAGATGGCGGTAAAGCGGCTCTCCGATCCGGCGGGCCCCCGGCGCCTCCCGGCTGCCGATGGCCACGTCGAAGCCGTCCAGCTGGGGCGGCAGGAACTTCACCACCTCCTCGATGGGCGTGGAAAGATCCGCGTCGCAGATGTAGCGGTAGCAGCCGCGGGCGGCCAGCATCCCCTGGCGGACGGCCCGCCCCTTCCCCCGGTGGGGATCGCGGATTAGACGAACATAGGGGTGATCCCGCGCGAAAGCCTCCACGATCTCCGCCGTGCGATCCGTGCTGCCGTTCTCGACGACGATCACTTCGGCCGGCTGGCCCCAGGACTGCAGGAAACGGTCGATCGCCTCGAGGGTCTGGGGCAGCCGGCGCTCTTCGTTGTGCGCGGGGATAATTATGGAAAGAAGCGGCTGCTCCATCGCTTCCCTCAGAGATCTCAGGGTTCCCTCCGCTTGGCGGGAAGCAGCATACCACAGGAGATGCCTTAGGGACAACCTGTCTTCTCTTCACCACGCGCGGCCGCAACCTAAGCAACGAAGTGAACCTTACGCAGGGAACCCTATTTTAGATGCCCCTCGTGAATCTTATGAAATAGAATGGAGAAGTCTCTGGGGCTGGAACGTCGCTCAGCAGCTCCGCCGCAATCGAGCACTCGGCATCGTTCTTGACTCAGCCACATGGTGGTATAATCGAAAAGCAAAATCTGGATGGCGTCGGTGGACTGAACGCGGGGAGGTGCCGATGATCGAAGTGGTGATCGACAGCATCCGTGCTAGCTTGATGTCCCAGTATCGAGTGATTATTCTTCGAGAACGGGAGAGCGACCGCTATCTTCCGATCTGGATCGGCCCCTATGAAGCGGAGGCCATCAATATTGAGCTGCAGCAGATCGAAGTCGCCCGTCCTCTAACCCATGATCTTCTTAGAAACATCATCCTCGAAATGGGAGGAACAATTCTATATGTGGTAGTCAACGACCTCAGGAACGATACCTTCTATGCCCGCATCGTGATCCAGACGGACTCCCGACGCTTAGAGATTGACTCCCGACCTAGCGACGCCATCGCCCTCGCGGTTCGGGCTAGGGTTCCAATTTATGTGGATGAGGATGTGATGGAGCGGGCTGGAGTTAACCCGAGCGAGGAGGAGATTGAAAGCGAAACCGTTGAAAGCCCTGAGGCTAAGCTGGAGGAATCCCCCTTCCGCGACCTCATCGAGTCTCTCGACCTAGATGATCTAGGGGATGGAGGAGACGAATGAATGCTAGTTACCCGGAGATAAGCTCTCCGGAGCGAGGGGATCATACTTCGCTTCGTCCTCTCTCTGGGTTGTTTGGAATTCTGAGGGGCAATCTCATATCAAGCGACCTTGAACATTCCCACCCCATAAGTCGTTAACCTCTTTGCAGATCTCGGAAGGCACGGTTCATCCGGCCGCACCTACCTCAGTTCAACCTGCTGATCGCTCAATCCCGTGGAGGAGACTCCTGACCGACGAAGCGGCAAAGATGGATCAGCCCCTACGCTCCTCCTTCTTAGGGCTTTCTTTCTCTCCATCAGGGAAGGAGCTGGGAAAGGAATAAGGAATAAGGGAACGAATAGAACTCGCCGAAATCCGAAAGGGGGTATCGCGGATGAGCGATCCGGGGCGGGTGGAATCAGTCCTCTTGGCACCCCACAACTTGGAGGTGGAAGAAGCCGTCCTGGGGGCCGTGCTCTTGGACCCAGAATGGATGCATACGCTGGCCACTGTGTTGCGGCCGGAGGATTTTTTCCTGGAGAAACATCGCTGGATCTGGGAGGCCTATCTGGCCTTGCACGATCGCCGGGAGGCAATCGATCCGGTCACTGTAGCCGATGAGCTCGAACGCCAGGGGCGTCTCCAGGAAGTCGGCGGGCGGGGGTTTTTGATCGGCCTGGCCGCTCGCGTGCCGGCCACCGTGCACGCGATGGATTACGCTCGCCGGGTGGAGCGGGATTCGATCCGCCGGCGCCTGCTGGAGGCCGCCACCCAGATTGCCCGGATGGCCTATGAGGATTCCTACAGCGATGTAGACGAACTGCTGGATCGCGCAGAGGCTGCCCTCTTCGCCGTGGCCCAGCGCCGTCTGATCCGCGATGTTCAGTCCATCCGGGATCTTCTGCGAACATATTACGAGCACATCGAGTATCTATATGAGCATCGTGGGGAACCCTTGGGAATCCCGACCGGGTTCCGGGATCTGGACCGGCTGTTGGGAGGGTTGCAGCGCTCGGATCTGGTGACCGTGGCCGCCCGGCCGGGGGTGGGCAAAACCTCCCTGTTGCTCTCCTTCGCCCTGAACGCCGCCAAGCGCTATCGCCAGCGGGTCGCCATCTTCTCCCTGGAGATGTCCGCCGAACAGGTGGTCCATCGCCTGGTGGCCCAGGAGACCGGGATCGAGGGCCAGCGCCTGCGTCTGGGGGAGCTCCGGGAGGAGGAATGGCCCCGCTTCGTCCACGCGGTGAGCACGCTGTCGGAGCTGCCCATCTGGATCGATGACACACCGGCCATCTCCGCCATGCAGCTGCGGGCGAAGGCGCGCCGGCTCTACGCCGAGCACGGATTGGATATGCTGATCGTCGACTACCTTCAACTGATGACCGCCGACGTCCGGGCGGAGAACCGGGTGCAGGAGATCTCTTACATCTCCCGGGCGCTGAAGAGCCTGGCCCGGGAACTGAACATCCCCGTGGTGGCAGCCTCTCAGCTCTCCCGCGCCGTCGAGCAGCGTCACGACAAGCGGCCGATGCTGGCGGATCTTCGCGAAAGCGGCAGCATCGAGCAAGATTCGGACGTCGTGATCTTCATCTATCGGGACGAGATCTATCATCCGGATACAGACCGCAAGAACATCGCGGAGATCATCGTGGCCAAACACCGGAACGGCCCCATCGGAACGATCGAACTATATTTCCGGCCTTCCCAGGCCCAGTTCATCGATCTGCACAAGCAGGAGATCCGGCTGTGAAAACCCGAAAGGAGAAAAAAACCTTCTCCGGCTTTCCATCGGGCAGGGTTCGCACGGTGCCAATCCCAGAAACGTTCTTCACAGAGCTCCTTCCACAAATCGATCATCCTGGGGAGCTTCGGGTCACCCTCGCCTGCTTCTATCACCTGGCCCACCGAAGGGGGCCATTGCGCTACGTCCGGCGATCGGAATTGGAGGCGGATCCCGCCCTCGCGGCCGCGCTCTCGGTGGCGGAGATCCGGGAGGGCCTAAATCGAGCCGTGGCTCGAGGAACCCTTCTGCATGTCCGCCTAAAGGAGGATGGACGGCCCGATGATCTTTATTTCCTCAACACCGCCCGCGGCCGTATGGCCTATGAAACGATCCGGCGAGGGGACCGCCCCGCCAGCCTGGATCTCGGGGAGTCGGCGGTGCTGACGGCCGATCGCCCGAACCTCTTCGCGCTGTATGAGCAAAACATCGGGCTGCTGACCCCGTTGATCGCTCAGGAATTGGAGGAGGCCGCGCGGACGTATCCGGCGGAATGGATCGAGGAGGCCATCCGGATCGCTGTCTCCCGCAACGTCCGCCGCTGGTCCTATGTCCGTCGGATTCTGGAACGCTGGGCCGCGGAAGGCCGGGACACCGGAGGGGTGGATGAAACGCATCGGCGACGTATTGTCGAGTCATGGAAAAAGCTTCAGCGCTGAGGGAAAGCCCCAGGAAGGACGGGGGAAAGAAGAGGGAATCTCCCGCCTCCCATCGCCGGCTCCTGGATCGATCGATGCGGAAGCAGTCCCGCGAGCCGGGGCCAGTGCAGAGGCCGTCCGGACGCTTATGGACGCGATCGGAGGAGGCACAGAGACCAATTCCGAGGTTGGCATGGGGGCCTGTCCTTACTGCGGGGGGCTGGGATATGTCTCCTACAATGTTCCCCCCGGCCATCCGCTGTTCGGCCGGGCGGTGCCCTGCGCGTGTCAGGCCGAGCGACAGGCAGCGGAGCTCCGCCAGCGGCTCCGCTCCGCCAGCCCTTTGCGGGTGCTTCAGGACAAACGCTTTGAGACCTTCCTCCCAGATGGGCTGGGGTTGCCTGCGGATCAGGCTCGAAGCGTGCGGCGGGCCTGGGAACGGGCGCGCGCCTTCGCCGAGCGTCCAGAGGGATGGCTGGTGCTGCGAGGCGGGACTGGATGCGGCAAAACCCACCTGGTCGCGGCCATCGCCCATCGCCTCCTGGAACGAGGGGTGCCTGCCCTGTTTATCAATGTGCCGGATCTCCTGGACGAGCTGCGGGCAACGTTCCACCCGGAGGCCGAAAGCTCCTACGAGGAGCGGTTCCGGGAGCTCCGGGATGCCCCCGTGCTGATCCTGGATGACCTGGGCGCGCAGCAGAGCACGCCCTGGGCCCAGGAGAAGCTGTTCCAGCTGCTGGATTGGCGCTACAACGCCCGGCTCCCGACTGTGATCACAACGAATCTCTCTCTGGACGCCTTCGAGCCCCGCCTGCGCTCCCGGCTTCAGGATCCCCGCCTGGTGGAGGTCGTGGTGATCCTAGCTCCGGACTTTCGGCGGGGCGTGCCCTCCACCGGGCCGGATCTGAACCTCCTCCCGCTCTTGCGCGAGATGACCTTCGAAACCTTCCGGGATCGGCCGGAACTATCCTCTCGCGAGCGGGACAATCTGCGGGAAGCGATCCGGATCGCGCGGGCTTACGCCGAGGATCCCCACGGTTGGCTGGTCCTGGCAGGCCCCTATGGTTCCGGCAAGACCCATCTGGCCGCCGCCATCGCCCATATCGTCGCTTCCCGAGGAATCCCAGCCCTCTTTGTGGGGGTGCCCGATCTCCTCGACTGGCTGCGGGCCGCCTTCCATCCGAAGAGCGATCAACCCTATGATCAGCGCTTTGACGAGGTGAAACTGGCGCCGTTCCTGGTGCTCGATGACCTGGGGACGGAGAGTGCTACCCCGTGGGCGCGGGAGAAACTGTATCAGTTGTTGAACTATCGCTATCTGGCGAGCACGTCCACCGTCATCACCACGGCAACCCCGCTGGAACATCTGGACGCGCGGATCGCCGCGCGGCTGAGCGATGAGACTCGGGTGACCGTGATCACCCTAGATCTCCCCCCTTATCGCACTCCGCTTCGACGCCGCGAGCCTCCTCGCTCGGGGCGAGAGCGATGAGCGCTTTCTCTTTGATCTTTGGTAGCGCTCGCGTTGCTCCGAAGAGCATCCGCCCGACTTCCAGCTAAGTCATCTTATATGGTCTCACAGGTTCGCAAAGCGAGAGCGAAAGTCTCGACACAACATGCTGCTCCATGAGTGGAGAAATATCCTTTGCGAGTTTGAGGTGCCCATGCGTTCCACGCTGTGCAGAACTCTCTTCGCCTTGGGCTTGCTTCTAGCTTTGCTACTGATTGTCCCGCTGCTGATGCCAATCCCTCCACTGGAAGAGACGGTGCCGCCAGAGCAGCTGGCTGGCCCGGATAGCCGATTCCTCCAGATCAACGGCCTCACCGTCCACTACAAAATCTTGGGCTCTGGAAATCCAGGGATAATCCTCCTGCATAGTTTTGCCGCCAGCACGTTCTCCTGGCGAGAAGTCATCAAACCCATGTCGAACTGGGGAACCGTCGTCGCCTTCGACCGACCCGGGTTCGGCCTTACGGAGCGCCCGACGCGTTGGACTGGTCCCAACCCGTATAGCCCTGAAGCCCAAGCAGACCTGACCATCCAGCTGATGGATGCGTTGGGGATCAAACGGGCCGTTCTGATCGGCCACTCTGCCGGAGGAGCCATCGCCCTTCTAACAATACTGAAGTATCCGGAGCGCGTGGAGGCGCTCGTGTTGATCGCTCCAGCGGTTTACATTGATAATAGCGTGCCAGACTGGGCGCGTCTGCTTCTGGATACGCCTCAGATACGCCGCCTGGGCCCGCTCCTGGTCCGCTCCATACGAAACTGGGGATTGACCTTGGCCCGCTCCGCCTGGCATGACCCGACAAAGCTGACGCCGGAGATCGAGGAAGGATACACCCGACCCCTGCGGGCCGAGAACTGGGATCGGGGGCTGTGGGAGGTTGTTCGCGCCAGCCGCCCCCTGAGACTGGAGAGGCGGCTGGCGGAGATCCAGAAGCCCGTTCTAGTGGTCACCGGAGACAGCGACCGGATCGTGCCTCCCGAGCACAGCATCCGCCTGTCCAAGGAAATCCCCGGGGGGCGGCTGGTCGTCATCCCACAGTGCGGGCACGTCCCACAAGAGGAGTGCTCCGAGCCCTTTCTAAAGGCGGTGGAGGCGTTCCTGAGGGACCTGTAACTTCATCCGCCGGGGAATCACGGCTAGTTAGGCAGTCTGAGAGCTGGATTGCCCCCTTCAGGCCTCGTGCACCTTGGGATAAAATAAAGCCAACTGTGTTCCATCCTTGGAAATCAATTCCGACATAAAGGAGGACAGATCGAATGGCGCTCCCACGCTCGAGAACACGCTCTTTCCCCTGGCTCTGGATCCTCGGATTAGGGGCGATGATGCTCTTGATAATAGGAGGGATAGGCCTCTGGATGGTCCGTTCCACCCAGGCCGCGTGTGAAACCGCCACCGCCCAGCAACCCTTTCAGAGCCCCACCTTCCAGCTCGCGCCAGTGGATCCCACTCAGAGCGTAAGGGTGGCCGTCTGGCCGCTGGCGGAACCGGATGCCTTCCTCCAGGAAGCCTTGAACCGCCTGCCGCCGACCCTGAAGCCGGTCGGGCCTTACTATCTGTTGCGCTTCTGCAATGAAGTCCGCACGCCGTTGCGTCTGACAGTGTATATCCCGGATGGGTTGGAGCCCTGGACGATCGCCGATCTCTGGGGCTGGACCGGCCAGGGATGGACATGGATCGGTGGTGAATTAGAGGAATCTGTGGGGCTTCTAAACGGCGAGACCCATGCCGCCCCTCGGTATGTCGTTGTGACCGCTGCTCAGGTTCCGGTTCCGGCGTTCGGAGCCATTCAGGAGGCTGGGATCGCGCCGGATGCCCGAGCGCTGGAGGTGGTGAGCGAGGTCAGCGTGGCCGGATTGACCCTAGGGCTGGGCGGCCGCCTGATGGGCGATGCAAACGCGCTGCCGCCCCCCGATCCTCAGGGGCGGTATGTCACGTGGCTGCTGGTGCGCAACTATCTCCCAGGCGGAGCGCCCAACACAGCCGCCCTGGCGGCCCTGCTGGCCAATCCGGCGGTCTATCAGGCGCATATTCAGGAAATCCTGAACATCCTCCAGGCCCGCAACTATAACGGCGTCCTGGTGGATTACCGCGGCCTCTCACCGGGAGAATCCCGTGCCTTCCTGGACTTCCTCAGGCAGCTCAGCCAGGCCCTCCACGAACAGGGGAAGGTGCTAGCGGTGGCTGTCCCCCTTCCGCTGCCGGGGGAACAGGGACGCTTCCTCACCGGCGGCTACGATTGGAAGCAGCTAGGCCGCTTGGCAGACGTCCTCTACGTGGAAGCTCCTGATGATCCTGTCGCCTACGTTCCCGGCGGGCTGGTCGAGCAAGGTCTACGGTGGCTAATCGGCCAGGTGAACCGATATCAGCTACAACTGGTCGGGCCGGGCCTGGGAGTAGACCTCGGCCCCTCTGGTATGCGGCTCATCTCCTTCGATGAAGCGCTTGCCCATCTGGGCCGCCTAGAGCCCTCGGGGCTGCTGACCCTCACCGCAGGGATGACCCTCACACTGGCCCCTTCCACCACTGCCCGGGACCTTCAGTTCCTGGCCGAGGCGGGCGTCTATCGTTATGAATATGTCGATGAGGCGGGCCAGATCCACACTGTCTGGATGCCCACGACCGGTCTTCTCGACCGCCAGCTCTTCCTCGTTCAGAGCTATCGACTCCGGGGATTGACACTGCGAGGGCTGCTGGGTGGCGGCACCGCCCCGGGCACTGTCGAAGCCTTGCAGACCTACCGTCAGAGCGGCCAGACCCCCGGCCTATCCGCAATGGAATGGGTCTGGCGGATCATCGGGCCAGAGGGCCAGGTGATGGCCGAGATCACCCGACCGCTGATCGATGGGCGTGCGGAATGGGCTCCATCCGGGGAGGTCAACGGCCCATTCCGGGTTGCACTGATCCTGCGGGCAGGGTCTATTGAGAAGGCCCAGGGGGAGACCACCGGCGTGGTGGCGACCGGAACCCCGGTGCCCACTCCGACTCCAACCCCCACACCAGGGCCTACCCGGACGCCAGGGCCCACCCGGACTCCAGGGCCCAGCCCCACCCCGGGCCCCACTCCGACGCCCCGCCCCACGAACACACCACGCCCCCGCCCGATCGGCGGCGGTTTCGAGCTGGGCGGCCATGTGGACAGCTTCTCCCGGCCGGATTTGATGCGTTACGCCGGCATGACCTGGATCAAGCGCCAGGTCCGCTGGTCCCCCGGCCAGGATCCAAGCAGCGTCGCGGGGCTGATCCAGCAGGCCCATGCAAACGGTTTTAAGATCCTCCTGGGCATCGTGGGTTTCCCGGAGCAGATGGGCGCCCCCAATCCGGGTTACTTCGACGCCTTCGCCCAGTTCTTGGGTGGGGTGGCTGCCCTGGGAGCGGATGGAATCGAGGTCTGGAACGAGCCCAACATCGATCGAGAATGGCCCACCGGCCACATCGATCCTGTGAGCTACACCGATATGCTGCGGCGGGCCTACAATGCCATCAAGAGCCGCAACCCAGGGACCCTCGTGATCACCGGGGCACCCGCTCCGACCGGCGCGGAGGGCGCTTTCGGCTCCCATCGGGTCTGGAACGACGATCGCTATGTGGCCGGGATGGCGGCCGCGGGCGCAGCGAATTACGCCGACTGTATCGGCATCCACTACAACGAAGGGATCGTTCCGCCGGATTGGACGACCGGCGATCCCCGGGACAATTACTACACCCGCTACTTCTGGGGGATGGTGAACACTTACTGGAACGCCTTCGGAGGCGCCCGCAAGCTCTGCTTCACCGAGCTGGGCTACCTCTCCGACGATGGGTATCCGCCTCTGGAGGCCGTAGCCCCGGGCTTCGCGTGGGCCAAGGACG
>JANXBD010000038.1:9325-16653 GCA_025057635.1 Thermoflexus sp.
AAGGATGTGACCGTTCAGCAGCAGGCAGAATGGCTGGCCCGAGCGGTTCAGCTCTCGGCCCAGAGCGGAAAGGTGCGATTGCTGATCGTCTGGAACGTGGACTTCAAGAACTACGGAGCGGACCCGATGGCCGGCTACGCCATCATCCGGCCGGATGGGTCCTGCCCGGCCTGTGAGACGCTGCATCGGGTCATGGGTGGTCGTTAGGCTTCCCTCGGAGACACCATCCTGCGTGGGAGGCAGCGCGCCTCCGGCCCGCTGCCTCCCACGCGAAACCGTCTGCGGATTCGAAACCCGCCCCTTCCCCACGCCGCTTCGTCATGTGGGGGGAATCAGACAAGTTACGCCGTGGGCAACTTCAGGGATCGAGTCCCATCCGGGCGCCCTCGGGAGGGAAGCGGATCAGGTCCCCACTGCCCCCAAAACCCGTGGGATCGCTCGGAAGCTGCCCATGGTGTGAGTTCAGACGACGGGGTGGGCGGCGAAGCCGTCCACCCCGCCGCCTTGAAACCCGGATGGGTCACCGAACCATCTGTGCTCCCTTAGGAGGGCTCGCTGTTGAATCAACCGATTCGCCGTCAGATCCTGCAGCTCGCCGTCCTCCTGGTCGCTCTGGAGATGGGCATTCTGGGCTTCGCTCTCTGGCGCTCCTCTGCGCCCCCAGCGGGGATCCCTTTCACACCCTCCGTTGCACCTCCAGTCCCTCCCACGCCATCGCCAACTTCCCCCTCTAACCCGGAACCCCTTCTCATCGGAGCCCAGGTGCATGGATACGTAGGGGATCCCCGGGACACCCTCCGCGTGGTCCGTCAGGTGGGATTTCCATGGGTGAAACAGCAGGTCCTCTGGTCGATGCACGAACCGAAGCCCGGGAGATATGACTGGGGCATCCTGGAGGGTTTTCTGATCGTCTCGGAATTAAATCACGTGAACGTCCTGCTCAGCGTGGTCACCGCTCCGGAGTGGAGCCGGCAGGAAGGCGGGATCCACGGGCCGCCCGATCGGCCGGAGGATCTCGCCCGCTTCCTCCAGGTGCTGATCCGCCGTCATCGCGGGCGGATCCACGCCATCGAGGTGTGGAACGAGCAGAACTTAAACCGGGAATGGCAGACCTTCCGGGGGCTGCGCCCTGAGGATTATGTGGAACTGCTTCGGGTGGCTTACGCCGCGATCAAGGCGGAGGATCCCGAGATCATGGTGATCAGTGGAGCCCTTTCCCCCACCGGGATTGACGATGGAGTGAACGCGATCGATGATTTCCGTTACCTGCGGAGCATGGTGCAGGCGGGCTTCCTGGACTATGCGGACTGTGTTGGGGTTCACCATAACGGCTACAACATCGGCCCCGATGTCCTGGCGGAGGAGGCCCCTTTCCTACCGGAAGCCCGGACGGCGCGCTTTCGCGGCCCCTTCGACAATCCCCATCACAGCTGGAGCTTCAAATCCACGCTCTGGGGCTACTGGGAGATCATCGGGGGCAGAAAGCCGCTGTGTGTGACGGAGTTCGGATGGGCATCCGCGCAGGAGTATGGAATAGCCCCGCCGGGGTTTGAATTCGCCCTGGACAACTCTCTGGAAGAGCAGGCCCGCTGGATCATCGAAGGGTTTGAGCGGATGCGGGCCTGGGGATTCGTCCGGATGGCGATCCTATGGAATCTGGATTTCGGGCCCAAGGGGTTCGGGCCGGAACGGGACGATAATGTTCTTTACAGCATCTTGGACACCCGGGGCATTCCACGCCCCGCCTTCAGCGCCCTGGAGGCTTACCTCGCTCGGCTTCGCGCGGAAGGGAATTGATCCCTCGGCTCATGCTCGGCCTTCGCGCGGGCTAAAGAACAGACCGTCCCCTGGATAGAGAAGGCTGGATCATCTATCCGATCTACCTTTCTACCTTATCCCCACCCCCACGCTACTCTAAGGCACCGAATGAAGGACCGATTGAGGGTTCGGGATTTAGAAAGATGTGATTTAAAGATGTCTTCAGCGGCATCTCAGCCCTAAAGTGATTTCCGGCTTCCCTTCCCCGAGACCCCACGACCCATGGGACTTCGAGAGGCAAAGAGAGAAGGAACCCGACTTCCTCACCCGAGGTGCTGGGATCAGGATCGGCGTCCAAGGCAGCCCATTACCATCTCTCTTCTCCTATCCCAAGGCTTCCCACCCCTACTACCTCTACTCAACGGATGGAGAACAAACTGCGTTAAAATCAATTCAGGAAATAGGAAGTGGCCTAAGATCAAAGATGAATTCCCACACGCAAAATATGGAGGCCTCCGATGCCGTCTGTGGAAACCCTGCTGGCTCACTTGAAGGACGAGGCGACCCCACTTTCGATCCCTCGCTTACACTGGCTTTCAGATCTGAGCGACGAGGAACTAACACAGGTGGCCCAAGTCTGGCCTACGCTATCGATAGCGCGACGTCGGGCAATTATTAGCCATCTGGTCGACATCGGGGAAGAAAACATGGAGGTGGATTTCGGTCGCGTCTTCCAGATGGCTCTTAGCGATCCAGATCCCGAAGTACGGGCAATGGCCATCGATGGGCTGTGGTATGAGGATCAAGACCTTCAACTGATGCGCCGGTTCTTCGAGCTTTTTGAGAAAGATCCCGCCACAGAGGTTCGCGCCCGGGCGGCCATCGGCTTGGGGCGGTATTTCTACAACGCCTGCATTATGGAACAAATCCCTCTTTCAGCTGTGCGACCGGCCATCGAGGCGCTGCGCCGGGCCTTCTATGACCCTGCCGAGCCTCTGGAAGTGCGGCGGCGGGCGCTGGAAGCGCTGGGGAACACCCTGGAACCGGATCTCCCGCGGATGATCGAACGCGCTTATGCGGATCCGGATGAGCGAATGCGGGCCAGCGCCCTCTTTGCCATGGGTCGGACTGGCGAGGCCCAGTGGACGCAATATGTGATGGAAGCGTTGCGCAGCCCTAGCCCAGCTCTGCGCTATGAGGCGGCGGTTGCCGCTGGCGAGATCGGAATCCGGGAAGCCGTTCCTATCCTAGAGCGATTGATTGAGGAGGGGGATGCGGAAATCCGGGAGGCAGCAATCTGGGCACTAGGGGAAATTGGCGGTCCGCGGGCCCGTGAGATCCTCTCGGAAATCGCCCAAGGAAAGGATGAAGATCTGGCCACGCTGGCCAACGAGGCATTAGGAGAGCTGGAGCTGCTAGAGGGCGCGGAGACTTTCATGCCTCTCATGGAGATCGATCTGGAGGCCGAGGAAGAGGAAGCCGAAGACTGGCTGGAGTGGTGGGAGAGGGAAAAGCTGGGGCTTGAAGAGCTGGGGGAAGAAGAAGAGGAAGAAGAGGGGGGCAAAGAAGATAGGGATAGGGATAGGGATCGAGATCACCGGCGACGCCGCCGTTATTTATCCTAGGAGCATAGCCGCGTGATCCTTCGCTGGATCCCCGAGATTTTCCTTCATGACCTCATCCCAGTCCTCATGCCGATCGCGGCGGGCTGGCTAGCAGGACGCTGGCTGAGCATTCCCCCCAATCCTATGGCACGTGTTTCCTTTTATATCCTCAACCCCTCCCTAGTCTATCTCTCCCTTACTCATTCGGATATCACGGGGGAGGAGCTGGCACGCTTTCTAGGATTTTCGATCTCTGTCCCTCTGATCGCCGGCGGCCTCGGGTTTCTCCTCAGCCTAGCTTTGGGGCTCTCCACATCGGAACGAACAGCCTTGATACTGACAGCAATGTTCGTCAACGCAGGAAGCTACGGGCTGGGCGTGATCCAGCGAGCCTTTGGCGAAGCCACCCTAGCGCGGGCTGTGCTTTATTTCATCACCAACAATATCCTTTTGAACACTCTCGGTGTGTTGATAGCGGTGCGCACTGGAAACCGAACCGGATGGAGATCCATGCTAATCTTGCCCAGCTTTTACGCCGCCTTGCTGGCCGGCCTAGTGCGCCTTACTGGATGGGCGCCTCCGGAGCCCATCGAAGCTGGGATCTCCCTGCTCAGCCGGGGTGCCATACCGGCTCTCCTCCTCGTGCTTGGCTTAGAACTAGCCCACATTCGACTAGAGAACCGCTGGTTCTTAGTCGGTCTGGGGACGTTGCTGCGCCTGTTGGTCATCCCTTTGGTGGCTATCCCTCTCGCTCGCGCCTGGGGGCTGGAGGAACCGGCCCGCCAGGCCGGATTACTGGAAAGCGCGATGCCCGCAGCTATTTCCAGCATGGTTATGGCGGTCGAGTTCGGCATGCATCCTCGCATCATCGCGGGGATCATCTTTCTTTCTACTCTACTAAGCCCCTTCACCCTTAGCCTATGGATCGCCTGGTTGCGAGTATAAACCAACCGCCCCAGAGTTCGAAGCGCGAGACCCAAGTTTCACGTGGCGCCTTCTATTCCCTGAATCCGGGATAAATCCGATGATGGGAAAGGCTTTCACCCTCTTCAAAAAGCCCGGAAGGTTCATCCATGGGCCGACTGGATGGATAGGAATGGGCCTGCTGGGGCTCTTGACTATCTTTCCCTCTCCTAAGGTTCAGGCACCACTCCCTGCCCAAGTGGAGCTCGATTACACCTTTGGCCAGCGCATGCGTTTTATCCTAAAGCCCGAAAGCCCCTTTCCTATTGTCCAAGCGATTCTCTACTACACCCTCCCCAACATGGAGCTTCCTCAACGCGTGCAGGTGATCCTAGGATCCCAGATCCCATCGCAAATCCTTTACGAACGGGATCTGCGTCGGGATCCGCTGCCGCCCTTCGTGCCCCTGACCTTCTGGTGGGAAGTCCAGGATGCATATGGAAACTGGTGGTCGACCGAGCGGCAGACTACACGATATTTGGACAATCGAGTGGCCTGGCGGATGATTTCCACGGGCCCGCTTCGACTGTATTGGCATGCTGGGGATCCCGGGCTGGCCCGCTCGGTGCTAGAGTTGGCCCGTCAAAGCCTAGATCGAACTGGGGAGCCTCTGGGTTATCGAACAACAGAGCCTATCGAGCTGTTCTGGTATGCCGATCGTGAACTGGCCCAGGCAGCCTTTCGCCTGACCGGGTTGGAAATCGGCGGAGAAGTCCGCCCTCGCTGGCGAGCGATCATTCTGATCGCCTCCGCCGATGCAGCAGGTCTAGAGACCCTCCGCCGCCTGATCCCCCATGAACTCACCCATGTGATCTTAGAGGAAGTCGCAGGAGGGCAGCCGCTACCCGCATGGCTAGAGGAAGGCTGGGCCTTGTTGAACGAAGGCTGGCCCGATCCAGCCATGCTACGCGCCCTCCAGGAGCCTCGCCTAGAAGGCGTTTCACTGACGGGTTTGTGCGGAGATTTCCCTTCGGATCCCCTACGAGCCCCCCAGGCATACGCCCTGTCCTGGGCTGTGGTGCGCTACATCTGGGATCAAGAGGGAATCGGAGGCCTGCGGCGATTGCTAGAAGCATACGCCGAGGGAGTCTCATGCGAGAGTGGCGTACGCCGGATTCTGGGGCGCTCTCTGGAACGCTTAGAGCAAGAAGCAGAAGCAGCCCTTCAACCGCGACCGCTTTGGCGGACTGTAATGGAGAGCCTGGGGCCCTGGATCCTCTTGTTCCTATCGATCAGCTTGGGGCCTATTCTTCTCATTATTAGCTCCATATTCGGCCAGCGCTCTGAATCGCAAATCTAAATCTCCGTATAAGGAAGCAGCGAGAGCAACCCTCCGCCTGCTAGGTTCTTCTCCACGATCGTCCAAAGTTGAGCGGCGACAAGGAAACACCTATTCCCTAAAACCGCCTCCCTGAGAATCCTTTCTCACAACGCCATCGCCAGAGGATGCGGCGCGTGGTTGCAAAGACCAGCGGTGACGGTAAGCCATCAGGGGGAAAGAAGCCAGCCTCCAGCGCATCATCCCCAGGTTGAAGGGAACCCCCTATCGGGATCCCTCGATACACGATAAAAACCACTGGGCCCCGGGGATCTGTCAACACAGCGAAGACATCCATGACGCTACAGATCCGCACCACAATCCCAGTTTCCTCGCGACATTCACGGATCGCCGCCGCGATTGGCCCTTCATCGATCTCGACAAATCCGGCAGGAAGCGCCCATCCCCCCTTTCCTGGCTCGTAACGTCGTCGAACTAGCAGAACTTTCCCTTCATGTTCCACCAGCACCCCCACCGCAACCTTTGGATCGTAGAAGACGACATGCCCACAGGCCGGACAGACAGGACGCTCCCGACCGAAAAGGAAGCGATGGGCTAAGCGAGTTCCACAACGAGGGCAGAAGGCAAAAGGCTCCGCACCCATGGAATCCCACGTGATCTGTTTGAATCTGAAAGCTTCTCGAAGACAGGGCTTGGGACGCTATTGACCCCTAGCCATTGTCCATGAAAAGGTGCTTTCCCGTTTAAAGGCAGCGCTAGTGGTCTCGATGAGCGCTCGCATATAGGCTGTAGTTTGCATCCGACAATCCTGCCCGGGAAACAGAAGCAATAGAAGCGGATGATCTCTGAGCGACGGCGATGCCTGCTTCAGGTGAGTAGGCTTTAGGAAGCAGCCTAATCAACACAGTTCCATTGTCCTTTGGACTTTGCCACTGCAATTAGCTAAGATGAATTGTCTCACGAAAGATGCGCAATGACTATAAAATCCATCGAGGACGTAGAAATCGAACAGCGTCGTAGTGATTAAGATGACTGATCACAACCCGCAATCGACCTTTACTAGGAGGACTCCGATGGTCCGCTCTCTTCCGCCGGAAGCTCTGCGCCGCACCGTAGACCCACATCTCCTCCCTCTGCGCTCTACGGAGGAGCTTCCACCCCTTGCCGGGTTGATCGGGCAACCCCGGGCCGTGGCCGCCCTGGAGTTCGGCCTCGACATCCCGGATCAGGGTTTCAACATTTATGTGGCAGGCCCCCCGGGAGTTGGCCGAATGACCGGCGTTCAGATGTTCCTGGAAGCGCGGGCGAAAGGCCAGCCCACGCCCCCCGATTGGTGCTATGTCTACAACTTCCAGGATCCCACGCGCCCGCGCGCCCTCCGCATGCCCCCCGGGAAAGGCCGCGAGCTGCGCCGGGACATGCAGCGGCTTATTGAAGGGATCCGCCGCGAGATCCCCCGGGTGTTCGAGAGCGACGAATACAACGCCCGTCGGGAGGCGATCCTGAAGGAGATCAACCAGCAACGCGAGGAGATCCTCCAGCGGTTGAACCAGCGCGCCAGGGCCCAGGAGATGATGGTGGAAGTGACCCCGATGGGGATCGCGGTGATCCCCCTCCTGGGCGGCCGCCCCATCACCGACCAGCAGTTCGCTGCCCTGCCTCCAGCGATGCAGGAGCTGCTCCAGCGGCGCCGGGAGGCCTTCGAGGAGGAAGTGAAGCGAGCG
>JANXBD010000039.1 GCA_025057635.1 Thermoflexus sp.
AGCTCTTCCTGGCTGGCGTGGCCGGAGACGTGGACCGGGGCGATGGGGTCGTAGAGCACGTCGGCCCCCCGCTGGAAGAGCCGGTTGATGGTCCGGTGCACCATCTCTTCGTTGCCCGGGATCGGGTGGGCGGAGAGGATCACGGTGTCGCCCGGGATGATCCGGAGCTGCGAGTGCTGACCAGCCGCCATCCGGGCCAGGATCGAGGAAGGCTCCCCCTGGGCGCCGGTGGTCACGATCACTACCTGTTGGGGCGAATACCGATCGACCTCGTCCAGGCGGATCAGAACCCCGGAGGGGATCTCCAGGTAGCCGAGCTTCTGGGCGATCTTCACGTTCTCGAGGATGCTGGTCCCAGCGAAGGCCACCCTGCGGCCGTAGCGGAGAGCTGCCTGGATCACTTGCTGGAAGCGGGAGATCAAGGAGGCGAAAGTAGCCACAATAATCCGGCCTTTGGCCTGGCGGAAAGCCGCGTCGAACGCCCCATCGATCACCCGTTCCGAGGGCGTCCACCCTGGCTGGTCAGCGTTAGTGCTGTCCGAGAGCAGCGCCAAGACCCCCCGCTTGCTGAACTCTGCGAGGGCCGCGAAATCCGTCGGCTTGCCGTCTACTGGCGTCTGGTCGAACTTGAAGTCGCCGGTGTGGACGATAAGGCCGGCGGGGGTAGTGATCCCCAGCCCCACCCCGTCGGGGATGCTGTGGCAGACCCGGAACAGCTCCACGGTGAACGGCCCGATCGTCAGCCGATCGCCGGCCTGAACTGTATGGAGGGTCACCCCTTCGGTCACCTGAGCCTGCTTGAGCTTCACCTCGATCAATCCCCGGGTGAGGGGCGTGGCATAGAGGGGAGCTGGGATCTCGCGGATCAGGAAGGGGAGGGCCCCGATGTGATCCTCATGGCCATGGGTGACCACAATCGCCCGCACCCAGGCCTTCTTGTCCCGAAGATACTGCCAGTCAGGGATAATGAAATCCACCCCCAGCATATCGTTCTCTGGGAACATGATCCCAGCATCGATAATTAGGATGTTGCGGCCATACTCAATGGCCATCATGTTCTTGCCGATCTCGCCCAATCCCCCAAGGGGAACCATTCGCAAAACCTGCGCCATTCAATCCATCTCCTCTCCGCTAACATCCCTCGATTAGCACTCTCTACTCCGCCGATCAAAGGCTAGATCGAACCATCCGAACCCGCAACCAATAAAAAGGCCGCCTCTGCCTTCCGGCATCCGGCGGCCCCCTCCCGAGCTATCACGTCCCATGGAATCGAGTAGCTTATAGCAGCTTCCGTTATTACATTCTAAACGCAAAGCCCATTTTCGTCAATTCTAAGCAGACGTTATGCCGGCACAAGCAGATGTTGGGAGAGTCATGCGCCACGATCGACGGATCACACCTCCTGGTCTGCGTGGTGCTTTACGTGATGGAGGTGAGAGCAGTAAACCACCCTCACCCCTAGTTTGCAAAGGGAATGGAGGGACGAGTCAAGCAATCACAGTATAATTAAGCATGGAGGGGTGGCCGAGTGGACGAAGGCGGGTGACTCGAAATCACCTGTGGGCCCTTGAAGGCTCACCGCGGGTTCGAATCCCGCCCCCTCCGCTCGCTTGGTCGCATTTCAAAGTGTTCTTTCCTTCAACAGCTTCGGTTGCAGGAACGAATCCACGATTCGCCTAGTGAGCATCAAGGGGCTCTCTTCCCTAAGAGGATGCCTCACTTCATGTTATAGTTGCCTGGTTACTTGATCTCCTGAGAGCAGGGGCTTGCTTGTAACGAACGGTTCCAGCGTGCCTGCAATGCGCGGATCTGCGCCTCGACAGCAGCACGCCCAGTGCCTCCGGAGATCGATCGGCGCTCTGCAGCCGCTTCTGGATCGAGAGCCCCATACACATCGGAGTCAAAAGCAGGATGATAGCGGCGCATGACCTCTAAGGGGAGAGCAGAAAGCGACCGGCCCTCACGCAGGGATTCCTCCACGAGCTCGCTGACCACTCGATAGGCATCCCGGAACGGGATCCCCTTGCGCACCAAATAGTCCGCCAGCTCCGTGGCCAGGATCGTCTCTTCTAAAGCGCCCCGCATCCGTTCCGGCTGAGGCTGCATCGTCCGCACCAAACCAGGCAACACAGTGAGCAACATCTCCAGCGTGTCTACCGCGTCAAAGACCGGTTCTTTATCTTCCTGGAGATCTTTGTTGTAACCGGAGGGCAGGCCTTTGAGCACGGTTAGAAATCCGACCAAGTGACCGACGAGACGCCCGGCCTTGGCTCGGGCCAACTCGAGAGCATCAGGATTGCGCTTCTGAGGCATTAGGCTAGAGCCAGTGGTGTAGGCCGGATCCAGAGTGATGAATCCGAATTCCGCGCTGGTAAAGAAGATGAGATCCTCCGCCAGGCGACTGAGATGAACACCAATCATCGCTGCAATGAAGAGAAACTCGGCAACAAAATCCCGATCCGAGACAGCATCTAGGCTATTATGGGAGATCGAGAGAAAACCTAACTCTCGAGCCAACCCCTCGCGATCAATCGGGAAAGGCGTTCCAGAAAGGGCACCGCTACCCAAAGGGAGTGTAGCTAACCGAGGATAGGCTTCTCGTAGTCGTTCCCGATCTCGCTCAAGGGCCCACGCATGAGCCAGGCACCAGTGCGCATAACGAATCGGCTGGGCTCGCTGAAGATGCGTATAGCCCGGCATGAGCAGATCGATATGAGCCTGTGCCTGTGCCACCAACGCTTCCTCCAGCTCCCGCAACCTGTGATCTATCTGAGGCCATACCTCCATCAGGAAAAGACGCAGATCGGTGGCCACCTGATCATTTCGACTTCGGCCCGTGTGAAGCTTTCCGGCGACCGGCCCGATGCACTCCATCAGCCTTCGCTCGATGGCTGTATGGATGTCCTCATCAGTGAACTGGAAGACGAATGCACCAGCATCGAGTTCAGCCTTCACAGCGTCCAGACCGGTGACGATCGCATCGCATTCCCCGAGCGTCAAAAGACCTGCCCGAGCCAAGGCCCGCGCCCAGGCTATCGAGCCCCGGATGTCCTGAGGATAGAGGCGACGATCGAAAGGAAGCGAGGCATTCAGCCGTTCAAAGGCAGGATCCAGCGATCGACTCGTGGAAGCTCCCCATAGGCGCATCTCTTACCCTCCTGCTCGAGCAAGATAGGAAAAGCCATATCAGGCGATTGTGCGTGCTGTTATCATCGAGGCGTTCACGAGTCAGGACGTCCACTCCGCAGATCGCTTCCACGCCCTCAACCATCTAGTAGACAATTAGAAGAGGACATTCGAACAGCAGATCCTCGATCACCGACCTCCTCGCCGCACTCGCGTCATTTGATAATATAGAGATTCCCCTCAACCGGTGTTGCGATCCTCGTTTGAAATTTGCCTTAAAAGGGTCATGCATTTCGATCTGTCCGTCAACCCCTTCGATTACGCTTAACAGGGATCGCCCCAACTCTCTCTTTCTTGATCCCTAATAGCGCATCCCAACATCCCGGCGATCACGATGTTCACGAATAGCTTACATCACAGAAGATTAGGCTTTTCGGGTCGTGTTTCCCAGAAAGGATGGCTAACGTGCAGGCTGCAGCATGCTTCATACCAAGATATACTATCGGATGAATAGCATCCATCATCGCCCACCCCCAAGCGTCAATCCGGCGTCATTCCCATGGGCTTGCCGAACGAAGCCGAGCCACCGAGGATTAAAATAAATCCTATGGACTAGGACAAATAGAAACCACTGAGGAGGAAAGACTGTGCGGCTCGCTCCATCTGCCCGCATGCAACGACTGAAGCCGTATCCGTTTGCGGCCCTCGAGCGACGAATTGGGGAGCTGCAGGCTCAGGGCCGTGATATTATCCGCTTGGATATCGGCAGCCCGGACATGGCACCGCCGCCCTTTATCCTGGAAGCGATGGAAAAGAGCGCTCGTGATCCCCATGCCCATGGTTACGCCGGTTACCGGGGGATCCCCGCCCTACGCCAGGCAGTAGCCCGCTTTTATGCCCGTCGGTTCGGGGTCGAGTTAGATCCTGACCGCGAGGTCCTGATCCTGATCGGTTCAAAGGAAGGAATCTTCAACCTCGGCATGGCGTATTTGGGCCCTGGGGACATTGCCCTGGTTCCCTCCCCCGGTTACCCCACCTATACTGACGGTGCCTTAGCGGCGGGAGCGGATATTTTCTACATGCCCTTGCGGCCGGAACGGGGATGGTTCCCCGATTTCTCGGAGATCCCTTCGGAGATTTTAGCTCGAGCCAAGATCCTCTGGTTGAATTACCCCAACAATCCTACGACGGCCTGTCCGACACCTGAGTTCTTGGCCGAGGCGGTGGCCTTCGCCCGCCAGCACGGACTGCTCCTGGCCTACGATAACCCTTATGCGGATGTCGCTTTTGACGGCTACCGTGCCCCTAGTGTCCTCAGCGTCCCTGGGGCAAAGGAGGTAGCGGTGGAGTTCTATTCTCTCTCCAAGTCCCATAACATGGCTGGCTGGCGCGTGGGGATGCTGGTGGGCAACGCTGAGGTGGTGGGCACGGTGGCCCAGCTTAAGAGCAATATTGACTCCGGGCACTTCCGCCCGATCCAGGAGGCCGCTGCTGTCGCCCTCACTCACGACGACGAATGGATGGAGGCGCGCAACGCGGAATATGCCCGGCGGCGCGACGTGGTGGTGGAGAGCCTGCGGGCAGCAGGCTTGACAGCGGAACGGCCTCATGCCACGATTTACGTATGGGCGCGTTTGCCATCCGACTGGGGCAGCATGGATTATGCGGCCCGCTTGCTAGAGCAGACAGGAGTCTCCGTGGCTCCCGGCGCGATGTTCGGCGAGGCGGGAGAGGGTTATATCCGGATTTCCCTTGTCCAATCGGTTCCCCGGCTGGAGGAGGCGATGCGCCGTATCCAAGCTTTCCATGATTCCCTAAGGTGAGAACCGATGAGCTATGAACTCTACTTAATCGGTGCGGCTGTTTTTGAAGCTTTGGTGTTCGGCTGGGCGATTTGGACAGTGCATCGGGAAAGCCGGCAGCGATGAAGAAATAGGATAATCTCTTGGCTGCCGTTCTCGTCCTAATTCGTGGGGGTTTTCCTAATGATTGCTGAGGAGGTGAACGATCGGGCGTGGAACACAGGCAACAGTGGCTCCCTTGGATCGAGCAGTTCTGGTAGGCACCGAGGTTCATGGCAACCCCGGGCTGTTGCCAGTAGAGGCCTCGCTGGATGAGCTCGCACAGCTGGCTCGCACCGCCGGCATCGAGGTGGTCGGTCGAGCGGTACAGCGACTTCGCCGCATTCATCCCGCCACGTACGTTGGGCCTGGAAAGGTGGAGGAAATCCAGGCCTTGGTTCGGGCCATGCGCGCCAACATGGTCATCTTCGATGACGAATTATCTCCCTCACAACAGCGTAACCTCGAGAACGCCTTCGGTGACAACATCCGCGTGCTGGATCGCACCGCCCTCATCCTAGACATCTTCGCCCAGCATGCTCACACCCGCGAAGGGGCACTACAGGTGGAGCTAGCCCAGTATGAGTATCGCCTTCCCCGCCTAACCCGTCGCTGGCAGGATTTGGCTCAGCAAGCGGGGGGCTCCTTCGGCCGGGGTGGGATCAGCGGGGTGGGCCTCCGGGGGCCAGGCGAGAAGCAACTGGAAATCGATCGCCGACGCATCCGGGAGCGCATTGCCCGTCTGAAGGAGGAGCTAGAGACAGTGCGAGCCCATCGCCAGCGTTACCGCGAGCGTCGGCGTCGGGCCCAGGTGCCAGTGGTGGTCTTGGTAGGCTACACGAACGCCGGCAAGTCCACCCTGCTCAATGCGGTCTCCGGCTCCAATGTCCTAGTCGCCGATCAATTGTTCGCCACCCTAGATCCCACCACCCGGCGGGTGAAGCTCCCTGAGGGTGGGATAGCCCTCTTTACCGACACTGTAGGGTTCATTCAGAAGCTACCGCACCAGCTGGTAGCTGCCTTCCGGGCCACTCTTGAGGAGATTAATGAGGCGGATCTGATCCTCCACGTCCTGGACATTACCCATCCCAACGCGCTGCAACAAGCTCGGGTGGTGATCCAGACCCTACGGGAGATCGGCGTGGGAGACATCCCGATGATCACCGCCCTCAATAAGATCGACCGGCTTCCAGATCCGGCGGCAGCGCAGACCATAGCGGCGGAGCATTTCGATTTTGTGGCCATCTCGGCTGCTTACGGCATCGGCCTAGAAGACCTGCTCCGGAAGGTGGAGGCGATTCTCTATCGAAGCCTCACACCAGTGCGGGTGCGACTGCCATTGAGCCGCGGGGATCTTGTCGCCCTGTTCTATCATCAGGGCGTGGTGGAATGGGAAGCGCATACCGACAACGAGGTCACGCTCTTTGGGCGTCTGCCCGGCCGACTGCTGACCGCCTTCCGAGTGTATTTAGACCATGGGGAGATTGAGGTATTGCCTCGATATTCCCTAGAGAGGCAACCGCGAGAAAGGACCTCGCCACCCGTGTAAGGGCAGGCCCCTGTGACTGCCCCTCGCATAGGGCAACCATAGAGAGTTTCCCCCACAAGATACGATGAACGTCCATCAGGAAGATCCATCCGATGTCGGCACTAAATCGATGGATTGACCGCACGGCTGAATTCCTTGCCCAGCATAAAGGCCTGCCGATTGTGATCGGAGCCGGTTTGATCCTTTTGGACTTCCTTGTGCTTCTTCTTCACTGGCTTGTGCCGGGTGTCCCCCTCCTTACCCTCCTCGCGACACTTCATTGCTTCCTCTACCTCGGCCTGATCATCGCCCTCCTAGGTGGGCTTATTGCGGAAGTCTTATAAGCGGGAATGCGAATGAACGAGCGTACTTCCCCCGATCATCCCCTCATCGCTATTGTGGGCCCAACCGCCGTGGGCAAAAGCGAGGTGGCCCTAGAGCTTGCGGAGCGTTTCGATGGGGAGATCGTCTCCGCGGACTCCCGCCAGATCTATCGGGGAATGGACATCGGCACAGCGAAGCCGACGCCAGAGCAACAGGCTCGAGTGCCCCATCACTTGATCGACGTCACCGACCCAGACCGCCCGCTGACGCTGGCCGAGTATCAACGCATGGCATACACCACCATTGAGGAGATCCACCGACGGGGACGCTTGCCTTTCCTGGTCGGAGGAACAGGTCTCTATGTCTGGGCCGTGATCGAGGGATGGCAGATTCCACCAGTGCCGCCAGATCCCAAGCTGCGCCGCACCCTAGAGGAGCGAGCCTGCAGAGAAGGTTCTCGAGCTCTCTATGAAGAGCTCCGCCGGTTAGATCCAGAAGCGGCTTCCTTCATTCATCCTCACAACGTTCGTCGGGTGATTCGCGCCCTGGAAGTATGTTATCAAACGGGGAAGCCCTTCTCCGCCCAGCGGCGCAAGCATCCCCCGCCTTATCGAACGATCCTGATCGGACTAACACGGCCCCGCGTGGAACTCTACCGGCGGATCGATGAGCGGATGAAGCAGATGATCGCTCAGGGACTGGTGGAAGAGACACGGAGGCTGGCTGATCGCTATCCGTGGGATCTCCCAGCGATGACCGGACTGGGCTATCGGCAGATCGGGGCTTACCTGCGAGGGGAGATCTCCTTAGAGGAAGCGATCCGCCAGATCCAGACCGCCACTCGGGATTTCGTGCATCACCAGTATAACTGGTTCCGCCAGAACGACCCACGGATCCGTTGGTTCGACCTGAGTCAGGAAGACGTGGAAGCCATCGCTCAATGGCTGAGAAGGAAGCTGCGCGAGGCAGACGGATAAAATCTTACACCACCTTAGGTGGTCTATGGTCCCTACAATCCGCAGAACCGCATCCTCCAGCGAGATACGCTGATCATGATCCGACAGCCCGAATTCGCTTGTGCGGCGACCTAAAGTGAGCCGACGGTTCACAGCGGATAGCACTTCCTTTTAAGGATTACGTTTTAAGGATTACATTCGTTCTCCACAAATGCGCCTACTAGGTGTTCCGGTGTATGCTTTGGTCGGCGAAGCAACCCGGCCGCACCCTCCGCGCACGGATCATAAGGTCCCTAACCACTCTGTCCCGCTCGGGGGAAGGCAACACGGTTATAGATCCGTTCTCCCCTCTCCACTTCCATCTCCACAGTCACGCCGGTGGCCCATGGAAGAGGTTTGAGGTCGATGCCGATATGGTTGAGATCCAAGCGAGCATGCTTATAATTGGACTTGCCTTGGAATTCTATAGAGGCTTCACCGATCTTCTCTATCATCCTCCTCGCAGCCCATAAGGCTGCAAGATAAGGAGGAGAGAAGTGAGTAGGGGAGGCCACCGTGCGATCTTTCTTGATTCGCTGGGTTCTGAATACGATTGCTCTGTGGTTGGTCTCCCAGCTCTATGACGGGGTGTCATTCCGGGCTGGCGCTGGGCTGAGCGACCTCCTGTTGGCGGGTCTGGTGCTGGGCCTGGCCAACGCCCTCATCCGTCCGATCCTTCTGTTCATCACCCTTCCCCTCACCCTGCTCACCCTGGGTCTTTTCACCTTCATCGTGAACGCCGTTATCCTGTACCTCGTGGCCGCGCTCACTGCCTTGGAGGTTCGTGGGTTCCTGGCTGCGCTGATCGGTGCGGTGCTGCTTTCAATTGTCAGCTTTGGATTAAGCCTGCTAGTTCGGGACAAATCATAGCGGCCATAGTCATTCCATGCTGAATGGCCCGTACGCCTCAAACGCTTCCTCTAACGGGTCAGACCTAGACTCTTCTCGCAGCTCGAGGGGACGGAAGCCAGTAAGACAAAAGCGATTTTGAGGCTAAAAGGAGCACGATCGCTTAATCCCGAAATCCCTCCAAGCGGGGTCGCACAACAATTTCAATTTCTTGGGAATAATTTATATGGGCTCACCGGCTATACGTTCAGCCTGCTTGCTAGCCGCGGCTCTTGCTTATAGGGGCGCGATTGCCCCTACAGTGGCGCCGCTAGGGATGTGGAGATCTGGGAAGTCCTCAGGGGATACATCACCCGTGATGATGCAGTTACGGCCTACGCGGACATTTGGAGGAATGATAGCGTTCTTACCGACCAATGTGAGCCCCGACGACAGCTCTCCCAAGCGATTCGGGCTATAGTCCATTCCATAGCCTAGGTGGGCCTCTGCTCCCACATTCACATTTTTATCGATGATGCAACGATCCACCACCGCTCCAGGCTCGACAACAGAATCCGTCATCACCACGGAATATCGAACTACGGCCCCACGCTTCACCCGGACACCCGGCGAGAGCACGCTGTATTCCACTGTCCCCTCGATGATGCAGCCATCCGAAAGCAGGCTGTGAGCCACATGCGCGCCAGTGCGGATGTTGACAGGCGGGCGCTCCTCACTGCGAGTATGAATGATCCATCCCCTTTCATGAAGGTCCAGCGGCGGGTTATCGGCCAGCAGATCCATGTGAGCCTCCCAATAAGCCTGCACCGTTCCCACATCCACCCAATAGCCATTGAACCGATAGGCATAGACTCGATAAGCCTCGATCATATAGGGAATGATATCCTTCCCGAAATCATGGGTGCTGTGAGGATCCCGCGCATCTTCAATAAGGACTTCGCGCAGCACCTCGGGGCGGAAAACATAGATGCCCATGGAGGCAAGGGTTCCACGAGGGCGAATCGGCTTTTCCTCGAAGCGGATCACCCGCCCGTCCTCATCGGTCTCCAGAATCCCGAACCGCGAAGCTTCCTCAGGGGCAACATGGAGGGCTGCAATAGTGAGATCGGCGTTCTTCTCGTTGTGCAGGCGGATCATGGGATTGTAATCCATCTTGTAGACGTGATCACCGGCTAAGATCAAGACATGGGTCGGCCGATGATGATCGATGAAGTCCAGATTCTGATAAATCGCATCTGCTGTCCCATGGTACCAATCGGAATCCGCGCGGCCCAAATAGGGGGTGAGGATCCAGACCCCACGATGGAACCCATTCAGATCCCATGGCGCTCCGCTGCCGATATGATCATGAAGAGAGCGAGGCC
Organism: Thermoflexus sp.; assembly: GCA_025057635.1. Lineage (GTDB taxonomy): Bacteria > Chloroflexota > Anaerolineae > Thermoflexales > Thermoflexaceae > Thermoflexus. Next base: position 10,028 of record JANXBD010000039.1, read on the forward strand.
GGAACTGAGTACACACGCCGATCAGATATATCCCGGAGTTAACACAGTTAGAGAGAGCAAAGTCGATAATCCGATATTTGCCTGCAAAGGGAACCGCAGGCTTGGCCCGCTTTTGGGTGAGGATGCTCAGACGAGTACCCTTGCCTCCCGCTAGGATCATCGCAACCGGACGCATGGGAGACCCTCTTTCGCTTCATTGAGATTTGCCGGATTGAATTTCGCCTGACCCAACACGACTCATGGCAGAGCCGGCCTCATGCCTTTGGGGTCTGGATACCTCCCTAGCGTAGCGACCGGTAGGACACAACGGCTCGATCTCGACCGGATTACAGGATCGCACCGTTTTTGAGGCGAGGAATTTAGTTGCCCTTGCTTATGGATTATGCCATGCGATCGCCTGACGGTAAAGATCTTCATAAGCGCGAGCGGAGGCGGCCCATGAGAAGTCCTGAGCCATAGCCCGGCGTTGGATCGCCCGCCAGGCGGTCGGGTTTCGGAAGAAGTCCAAAACACGATTTAGGGCCGCCAGGAAAGCTTCCTGCGTGAACGGGGTAAAAACGAAACCGGTGCCATCTTCCCGCGCCACATCTCGGACAGTATCCGCCAGCCCACCCACCGGGCGAACCAGTGGCAGAGCGCCATACCGCATGGCGATCATCTGACCCAAGCCACAAGGCTCGAACTTCGAGGGCATCAGGAAGACATCAGCCCCCCCGTAAAGCAGCCGCGCGAGATTTTCATCAAAACCGATTTGGACACCGGCCTGGCCAGGGAAGCGCGCGGGCCATTCCGCAAAGGCCATCTCATAGTCTGGCATGCCCTCTCCTAAGATGATCACCTGAACCCCCCGAGCGAACATCAACTCAGCGGCCTCCAACAGCAGATCGACTCCCTTCTGCTCGATCAGCCGCCCAATGAAAGCCAACAGGGGAATTTCCTCACAGATGGACAGGCCGAAAGCTTGCTGGGCGGCTCGTTTGTTCTCCGCCCGCCGTTCCAGAGTCTCGACATCAAAGCGGGCGACGAGAGCGGGATCCGACTGAGGATCCCAGGCTTCGTAATCGAGACCGTTAAGGATGCCGAAAAGTCGATCCACCCGGCACTGAAGCAGCGGCTCGAGGCCAAACCCGAATTCAGAGGTTAGAATCTCCTGAGCGTAGCGGGGGCTGACCGTGTTCACAGCATCCGCATGAGCGATCCCACGAGCAAGCCAGTTTACATGACCTGGCGGCTCCACTTCCAGCCGCTCCACGTGTTCGTGGATCCCCCCAAAGGCCAGCAGGGCATCACCGGTGATCCCCTGGTAGGCCATATTGTGGATGGTGAAGACCGTGGCGATCGGTCGATAGAAGCGATCCCATCGACCAGCGGTGGCCAGCCAGAGAAAGAGGAACCCTGTGTGCCAATCGTTGCCGTGGAGGATATCTGGCTGCCAGTCGATGTGGCGGATGAACGAAAGAACGGCCCGGCAGAAGAAGACAAAGCGCTGGGGATCATCGGGGTAGCCATATACTCTATCGCGACCGAAATAATATTCATCCCAGATAAAGTAGGTTGGAACACCGTGGGCTTCGCTGATCTGGGCCTCCACCACACGAGTCTCACCGGTCAGGCCCACCGGGACTGGAAAGGGCGGACAAAGAGAACGCAGACCGTAAGCAGAGCCGTTGATCGCCCGATACCGGGGAAGGATCACCCGCACATCGTGGCCCATGGCTCGCAGCGCGCGAGGAAGCCCATAGGCCACATCCGCTAGCCCACCCACCTTGATGAAGGGTACTGCCTCAGCCACCACATAAAGAATGCGCATCGCAGACCTCCGGGAACGCCTCGTTGCCTCTTAGGACCAGGCCGGAGGCCCTTCAGACGACTCTTAGGATGATGTTACCTTCCTCTCTGAGCCTCCAGGCCGAGTAAGAATTCTCGATCAACTCAACCTACAACCGTGCGTCTCCCGCTTGATGAGGAATGAGAAATTCCAGGTAAGCCGCCTTGCCACCCAATCCCCCCACTTTCTTTAGTCTGAGCCCTGATTGAGGCCGATGCACCCTAATCCCCCCGCACCGCTACCGGCCTCCTTCATGCGCACCTCAAATTCCTAATTGGCCGAGGAGTTCAAGATGACGGCACCACAAAAGACCTCTTCCCTTTTCACGCTCCGAGTTCTAATTCTCCACACAAGCCCGAACGTGGTTGCTCTCCGTCTCATTACCAGCCTTATCATAAGCCTTCGTCCAGAACTCATGGCAGCCCAGCAGGCGATCCCGCTCCACTTGCCGGAAATACCATTTCGCGTTGAATGGCGGCACATCCCGCACGGCGAACGGCTGCCCATCCACATAGAACTCCACCCGATCCATCGCATAGTTATCCGAGACCTCGGTGTTCACACTGATCCACTCGTCTGCTGGGCTGTAGCGCTCCTCCTCCCGCGGATAGACCACCCGCACGGAAGGTGGGGTATGATCCACCGTCACGGGAGTCACGGCAGTGTGCACGCTTCCGTCTTGACGGACCACGGTGAGCTGTAGAGTATAAAGGCCATCCGCGAAGCCTGTCGTATTCCAGGTCTCCAGCAGGCCGTTATCCACCGAATTCCCGTGATCCGGCCCGATGGGAATCCAAGCGGTGGGATTCAGACCAGCACCCACCGCCACCCGATAGAAGGCTACATTCCCCCGGGCGTTGCCAATGATCGGAACGATCCCCCGCACGTAAGCATAAGGCGAGGGATTTAGAATAGCCACGTCGCCGACCGGCTGAGCAAATTGGGTGTCATATTCCGCGGGAGGCTGAGGGATACCAGCCTCCCGGGCCCAGCCCAGGGCTTCGGGCGGAACTATTAGGAAGACTTTTTCCTCAATTTGCTCGGGCGGCGTGCTAGCGGTAGCCAGCTTACCGGTCTCTCGATTAATCAGAAACGCCTGATGGAGATCACAGACCTGCTGGGGCTCGGTGCCTGGAATAAATAATTCCTGCACGGTTGGACAGTGAGGGCCTGGAAGGTCCCCTGAGACCGCGCAGATTCGCTTCTCAATGAGGCCTGGCGGTCGCCGGAAGGGTTCCACTGGGAGATCCCGATGGGCATATTCCATCACATCGTGCCAGATGGGAGCCGCCCCAGCGATCCCAGACACGTTCCGCATCGGGCTGTTATCCGTGTTTCCCACCCATACCCCAACGACGAGTTGCGGCGTATAGCCAATAGTCCAGTTGTCTCGAAAATCGTTTGTGGTTCCCGTCTTCACCGCGGCAGGCCGGGACAGCTCCAGCACGTTCCGCCGTCCGAACGCCTCCCAGCGGGCTGCGTTGTCCGAGAGGATGTTGGTGATCAGATAAGCGACTCGCGGGTCCAAAATCGCCCGCATCTCGGGCTGGCGGTATTCCCAAAGGATCTTCCCATCGGGGGTCTCCACCCGGAGCACCGGGACAGGATCCAGCTCTCGATGACCAGGGCGACGTCGTCCCTCCGGGACCGGCACCCCGACCATGAAGCCCTGATTAGCAAAAACCCCATACGCGTAGACCATGTCGATCAGGCGGACTTCGCCGCCACCTAGGGTAAGGGCTAAGCCATAGTAATCCAGCCCCTTATCCAGCGTGGTGATTCCCGTGCGATGGGCCAGGCGGATCACGTTGGCAATCCCGGCCATCTGCAGGGCCTCCACCGCCGGGATGTTATAGCTGCGGGCCAGGGCTAACCGCATACGCTGGGGGCCGTGGAATTTGCGATCATAGTTCTCCGGCGCGTAGGGCGGCATCCCTGGGCCCTGGTCGAAGGTCTTGGGGACATCCCAAAATAGGTGGGAGGCCGGGATTCCCTGGCTGAGCAGCGTGGCGTAGGTGAAGGGCTTGAAGGAGGAGCCTGGCTGTCGCAGGCCGTCGACCGCTACGTTGAAACGACCATCGATGGATTCATCCCAGTAATCTACACTCCCCACCATCGCCAGAATCTCACCGGTCTTCGGCCGGATCGCCACCAAGGCCCCGTTGGTCACGTTGCGGTTTTCAGACTTCAGCTTCCCCACATACCGGCGAACTGTTTCCTCAGCGTATTGCTGGAGGTCCCAATCCAAGGTGGTATAAACCCGCAGCCCACCTCGGTTCACTAGGTCTGGCCCGAAGCGCTCCTCCAGCCAACGGCGAACGTAGATCGAGAAGTGGGGAGCTTTGATATCGAAGCGCTCCGTCGGTTTATGCCGGATCCGAATGGGCTGGGCTTTAGCGGCCGCCGCTTCCTCCGGGGTGATATACCCTTCTCTCATCATCGCATCCAGCACCAGTTCCTGGCGTCGCTTGGCTTCCTGAGGAGCATCGATAGGATTCAAGCTGGGGAATTGAGGGATGGCGGCCAGCATCGCCGACTCTGCGAGATCGAGCTCCCAGACATGCTTTCCGAAATAGATCTGAGCCGCCGCCTCCACGCCATAGGCCAGGTTGCCGTAGAAGTTTGTATTGAGATACATTTCTAAAATCTGATCCTTTTGATAGCGCCTGGAGATTTCAAGAGCGAGGAGGATCTCCTTGATCTTACGCACATAGGATCGCTGATAACGTTCCTGGGGATCGATGAGCGTGTTTTTCACCAATTGCTGGGTAATGGAGGAGCCGCCCTGGACAACCTCACCGCCCGTGCGCAGGTTGATCCAGAGGGCCCGCAGCAAACCCCGTGGGTTGATCCCCGGGTTCTCATAGAACGAGCGATCCTCAATAGCGATGGTGGCCTGACGTAGAGAGAGCGGGATCCGTTCTAGAGGAACCCACGTTCGATCGCCCCAGGTGGGGTCGATCACCTCGTAGAGCAAGAGGCGGCCCGTGCGGTCGTAGATTTTTGTGGTTTCAAAGGCTCTGGCGCTGGCCTCAATCTGCGAAGGATCAAGATCCCGCACCACGTTCGCATATACCGCAGCCGCGCCCGCTACCCCAGCCGCAGTAAGCACACCGAAGGATGTCGTAAGAAAAATGACGGCCATCAGGAATAGCCGGATCCACGCGCGAGTTCCGTTGCGACGATAAGCGCGCCGTATCTGCCGCCGCTCCAGCAACCATTCCATTCCACCGTTTCGAGAGATCATCCTTCACCATCCAAACAGAGAGATAGAGCCAAGTAGCACTGATATCGCTTTCTCTTCCGAAACAGATTTTCTTGTTGCTCTTAGAACGTGCTGCCATGACTATCATGATTCTAACTCAACTGAGCGCTTCAAGGATGAGAGCCTTCGATGGCATGCGTAGCCCTCGAGTCTCCGGTGGCAAAGACCGTGACGAATAGCCATGCCGACGAGAACCTTGAAGCCATAGGCGCTAAAAGGGAGACTTTGGACAAAGCCAAAAATAAACCGCGATCCTGCATTTGAGAGGCCAGAAGCTGGTTCCCTCTTCGGAGTTTGCCTGCCGGAGGATTTATGGAAAGAACGGAAAACGCTTATGCATCCGCACTGTTCGGTCTGTTCGGACGGGCGAATTTTGAAACCCGTCGGCCCCCGATGCCGGAAGCGTTCCGCCTGGATCCTGTCCAGCGTCTCTTGGATCGGCTCGGGAACCCCCATCGCCGCTATACTGTGATCCACATTGCAGGCACAAAGGGGAAGGGTTCCACGGCCGCCATGGCCGAAGCGATCCTCCGGGCGGCTGGGTTCCGAACCGGCCTTTACACCTCTCCTCATCTGCATACTATGCGGGAGCGGATCCGCATCGCGGGAGAGATGCTCTCCCGTTCGGCGGTGGCGGATCTCTTCGAGCGGCTTCGCCCGCTGATCGAGGCGGATCCTGAGCTCACGGTTTTCGACGTCCTGACGGCGATGGGGTTTCTCGCCTTCGCGGAATCCGGAGTGGAGATCACGGTGGTGGAGGTGGGCCTGGGAGGACGGCTGGATTCCACGAATGTGGTCTCGCCGGCCGTCTGTCTGATCACCGCCCTCAGCCGGGATCACACGGAGATCCTGGGCCCGACGTTGGCCCACATTGCCTTCGAGAAGGCGGGCATCCTGAAGCCAGGGGTTCCCGCGGTGACGGCCCCCCAGCCGGAAGAGGCGA
>JANXBD010000003.1 GCA_025057635.1 Thermoflexus sp.
CGGGCGCCCACGTGGCCCTGTTCACCGGCGCCGCCTCGGGGAAGACCCTGGCGTTCCTCCTGCCGATCCTGCAGGCCCTCTGCGAGGACCCCCAGACCACTGCGCTTTTCGTGTATCCGACCAAAGCCCTGGCCCACGATCAGCTCGCCGTCCTGCGCGCCTGGCTTTCCGCCCTGCGGCTTCCGGTCGCCGCGTTACCTTACGACGGCGACACGCCGGGCGAGGCCCGCCGGTTCGTTCGGGAGCGAGGGCGTTTGCTCCTGACCAATCCGGATATGCTCCATATGGGGATCCTCCCTCAGCATCCCCGCTGGGCGGCGTTCCTGAGCCGTTTGCGCTTCGTGGTGATCGATGAAGCTCACGTCTATCGGGGAGTGTTCGGCAGCCACATGGTGAACGTGCTGCGGCGGCTGCGGCGCCTGGCCGCCGCTTACGGCGCATCTCCCCAGTTTCTCCTGGCCTCAGCCACCGTCGCCAACGGCCGCGAGCTGGCGGAAGCCCTGGTTGAAGGGCCGGTCCACGTCGTGGAGGACGACGGCGCTCCTTACGGGGAGCGCCACTTCATCCTGTATCGCCCGCCGTTGCTGGATGCCGCCATCGGGTTGCGCCAGAGCGCCATGACCGCTGCGGCTGGCCTGATCCAGACGTTCCTCGAGCACGGCATCCCCACCATCGCCTTCGCCCGTTCCCGCATGGGCGTCGAGCGCCTGCTGCGCATGGTGCGGTCGGCCTGGACGGAGCGGGGCGAGGATCCGGAGGAGGTCCGCGGGTATTGGGGAGGATACCTCCCGGAGGAGCGCCGGGCGATCGAAAAGGGGTTGCGGGAGGGGCGGATCCGTGCGGTCATCGCCACCAATGCCCTGGAGCTGGGGGTGGACATCGGCAACTTAGAAGCCTGCGTGATGGTGGGGTATCCGGGGACGATCGCTTCGGTCCGTCAACAGGCGGGCCGGGCGGGCCGCCGCACGCCGCTGAGCGTCGCCATGCTCGTGCTCACGGCCACGCCTCTCGACGAGTATCTGGCGGGGCATCCAGAATTTCTCCTCCGAAATCCCCCCGAGGCCGTTCGTTTCGATCCGGACAATCTGGCGATCCTGGCCGATCATCTGCGCTGTGCGGCGTTCGAACAGCCCTTGAGCCCGAGCGAGCCGTTCGCCCGGACCCTGGATACGGACTGGATCGTGGAGCAGCGGATCGCCGAGGGGGAGCCGCTCTACCGCAATCCGACCGACGGACGGGTGTATTTCGCAGCCGATCGCTATCCGGCGCAGGAGGTCAGCCTGCGGACCGGCACCGGGGATCGGGTGAGGATCCGGCGAAGCCGGGAGACGGGGGCCCGGATCATCGGCGAGGTGGATCGCCCCTCCGCCCCCCGACTGGTTCATCCCGGCGCAGTGTATCTGCATGAGGGCATCGCCTATCGGATCGTCTCGGTGGATTGGGAACAGGGGGAAGCCATCGCCGAACCCTTCGAGGGGGATGAGGTCACCGAGCCGATCGTTGAGGAGCAGTGTCGCCTGGATCGGGAGCGGGCGCGCCAAGAGAAGCCATGGTGGATCGGCGCGTGGGGAGAGGTCACCATCATCGGCCAGGTCGTGGGCTACCGGCGCCTGCGGTGGCCCGGGGGAGAGCTTTTAGGATGGGAGGAAGTCGAAACCCCTCAGGTCGCCCTTTCGACCACCGCCTGGTGGCTGACCATGCGCCCGGCGCTTCTGGAGCGCCTGAAGGAAGAGGGGGTTTATATCGGCGCTCTCGATTACGGCCCGGAATGGGAAGCGATCCGTCAGCGGGTCCGCGCTCGGGATGGCTACCGCTGCCGGGTGTGTGGGGTTCCGGAACCCCCGGGGCATGCGCACGATGTCCATCACCTCCGCCCGTTGCGCACCTTCCGGGATCTCCGGGAAGCCCACGCCCTTGGGAACCTGATCACCGTGTGCCGGCGCTGTCATCGGCGCCTAGAACAGATGCTGGGGACGCGCAGCGCCCTCTCCGGCCTGGCCCATCTGCTCCATGGCCTCGCGCCGATCTTCCTGATGAGCGATCCGGCGGATCTGGGCCTCCTGGTGGATCCGGAGAGCCGGGAGACCGGAGGTCCTACGATCCTGCTTTACGAGGGCGTCCCCGAGGGCGTGGGATTCGCGGCCTACCTCTGGACGGTCCAGGAAGCGCTGCTCGAGGCGGCTCGGGAGGTGGTGGAGCGCTGCCCGTGCGAAAACGGATGCCCGGCTTGCGTGGGGCCGCCCGGCGAGATGCCAGACTTGAAAGGGGAAACCCGCCGGCTGCTGGAGTGCATTCTGGATCTGGGGAACGCGGGATGGTAACCCCCCTGCGGCTTGAAGGGCTGCGAGAGGGGTTCTTCCACCTGGAGCGGGTGCTTGAATCGCAAATTGCGTTAAGATAAACGGGTGAAGATCATCTTTGGATGAGGGGATAATGGCTCCACTGGTGGTGTTGGTGGATGGGCATTCCCTGGCCTATAGGGCGTATTACGCGCTGCTCCGCCAGGGCCTTCAAACCCGCAAGGGAGAGCCGACCCACGCGGTCTACGGCTTCACCTCGATGCTCCTGAAGGTCTGGCGGGAGCACCGCCCGGATTATATGGCGGTAGCGTTCGATGTGGGGCGGACGTTCCGCCACGAAGCCTTCACGGAATACAAGGCGACGCGGGCGGAGCGCCCGTCGGATTTCGATCTGCAACTGGCCCGCATCCACCAGATCATCGATGCCTTCGCCATCCCGAAGCTGACCGCCGAGGGCTACGAGGCCGATGATGTGATCGGCACGGCCGCCCACCAGGCCCTCCAGCGCGGCATGGAGGTCCTCATCGTCACCGGCGACACGGACGCCTTCCAGCTGATCCGGCCAGGTGTCCGGGTTCTCACCTCGCGCCGCCATTTCGACGACATCGTGATTTACGATGTGGAAGCGATCCGCGAGCGTTATGGCCTGAAGCCCCATCAGCTGGTGGACCTCAAGGCGCTCGCCGGCGACCCCAGCGACAACATCCCGGGAGTCCGGGGGATCGGGGAACGAACCGCCACGGAGCTCCTGAAGCGTTACGGATCTCTGGAGAACATTTACGAACACCTGCCCGAGATCCAGCCGGAGCGAATCCGCCGTCTGCTGGAGGCCGGGCGGGAGTCCGCGTTCCTGAGCAAGCAGTTGGTCCAGATCCGCACCGATGTTCCCATGACCGTGGACTGGGAGGCTTGCCGGGTTGGGCGCTATCACTGGGAGGCCGTGCGGGCCCTTTTCCAGGAGCTGGAGTTCCGAAGCCTGATGAACCGGCTCCCGGATAGCCTAACGCCTCTGGAATCCGCGCAGGCCGTCGAGGAGGAGGCCCCGCGGCTGGCCAGCCAGCCCGCCCTCTTCCCGGAGCCGGTGGGGCCGGCGGTGATCCAGCCCCTCACCGTGCCTCCGCTGCAGGCGGAGCATCTCCCCCGCCCGACAGAGGCGATCGTGGTTTCCGACGAAGCCGGATTGGCCGCGCTGCGGGAAACTCTGGGACAGGTGCCCCGGTTCGCCCTGGATGTGGAGACGGACGCGCTGGCCCCGATGTCCGCCAGTCTGGTCGGCCTTTCCTTCGCGGTGGAGGAGGGCCGTGGATACTATGTTCCAGTGGGCCATCGGGACGGCTCGCCGCAGTTGTCGCTTCCCCGCGTCCTGGAGGCGTTGCGGCCGATCCTGAGCGATCCCTCTCGTCTGAAGGTTGGCCACCACGCCAAGTTCGATCTCCTGGTCCTGGCCCGCCACGGGGTGGAGGTGAAGGGCCTGGCCTTCGACACGATGGTTGCCGAATGGGTGCTCAACCCCGCCGCTTATGGGCTCAGCCTCAAGCACCTGGCGTGGCTCCGGCTGGGCGTGGAGATGACCACCATCGAGCAGCTGATCGGGAAGGGGAAGGGCCAGCGCTCCTTTGCGGATGTCCCCGTCTCCGCAGCCGCCCCCTATGCCGCCGCCGATGCGGATCTCACGTTGCGCATCGCCCGCGTCCAGGAGGAGGAGCTCCGCCGGCAGGGATTATGGGATTTGTTTAGGGAGATCGAGATCCCGCTGATCCCGGTGCTGGTCCGCATGGAGCTGGCAGGGATCCTCATCGATGTCCCGCTCCTGCAGCAGATGTCGAAAGAGTTCGAGCGGCGGATCCAGATCCTAGCTCAGGAGATCTATCGGTGGGTGGGCTATGCTTTCAATCTGGATTCGCCCCGCCAGTTATCCGATGCACTGTTTGGGAAGTTGCAGCTGCCGACGGTGGATGTCCCACGGACTGAGACGGGGATGTATTCCACCTCCAGCGAGGTGCTGGAGGGCCTGCGGGGCGCCCATCCGGTGATCGACCTCATCCTGGAATACCGGCAGCTGGCCAAGCTGAAGGGCACTTACGTGGACGCGTTGCCCCGGCTGATCCATCCGGCCACCGGGCGGATCCATCCCATCTATCATCAGACCGGGACGGTGACGGGGCGGATCTCGGCGAGCGACCCCAACATCCAGAACATCCCCATTCGCACGGAGCTCGGCAAGCAGATCCGCCGGGCCTTCATTGCCCCGCCGGGCTTCGTCCTCCTCTCAGCGGACTACTCTCAGATCGAGCTGCGCATCCTGGCCCACATCACCAAGGACCCCGGGCTGATCGCCGCCTTCCAGGCGGGGGAGGACATCCATCGGGCCACGGCGGCGAAGGCTTTCGGAATCCCGCTGGACCGGGTCACCGATGAGCAGCGGAACTTCGCCAAGCGGATCAACTACGGCCTCATCTACGGGATGAGCGCCCATGGCCTGGCGCAGCAGCTGGGGATCTCCCGACGGGAGGCGGATCGTTTCATCCAGCAATATTTCGCGGCCTTCCCGCAGGTGAGGGCATATATCGAGGCTATCAAGGAACAGGCGGCCCGGCAGGGGTATGTGGAGACGCTGTTGGGGCGCCGCCGCTACTTCCCGGAGCTGATGCCCGCCGGTCCTGATCAGACCCCGCGTCGGCTCCCCGAGGCGGTCCGTCGGAAGGCGGAGCGCGAGGCCATCAACGCGCCGATCCAGGGCAGCGCGGCCGACCTCATCAAGCGAGCGATGATCCGAATCGATCAGGCCCTTCGGGAGCGCGGCCTGCGCGCCCGGATGATCATGCAGGTCCACGATGAGCTGGTATTCGAGGTCCCCGAAGAGGAAGTGGAGGAGGTCCGGGCTCTGGTGGAGGAGCAGATGCGGAACGCCCATCCGCTCGCCGTGCCGCTGGAGGTGGAAACCCATGTCGGGCCCTGCTGGTCGTGATGCGCGGGGCCGCCTCACGGGCAGGCGGGAATGCGCCAGGCATCGATTTTCGAGGGGGCCTTTGGCCCCCCGTCCTACTCTCGAAGGATTTTTCTCCCCTCTCCACGGTCCTTCAGGACACAGGGAGGGGATAAGATGGAGAGGCCATGCTCCCTCCAGTCGGCTTCCGCTCCCTAAATCTCCAGTTCCTGGAGCCGGCTATAGATCCCGCCGCTCAAATTATTCGGATGGCAATCATGAAGCGAAGTGAAGCAAGGACATACGCCAGGGCGTAAACCACCATATGATCGCTAAGAATGGCGAGGCGCCTGTCCTACCCTCAGCCACCTAACCCCCAGCACCCCTCCTATCGCCGGCAAGGCCGCCCATCTCTTCGCCATCATACCTCCCCCCTCTCCTTAAGCCTCTTGTCCCCTTTTCGTATGCCAATTCCTTACCCCGATGTCCAATCCTCCTCGTCCTTCCTCCCAATCCTCAACCCCCCGACCTCATTCGAACAATCGGTCAAATCCAAAGGAGTGCTGTCCTTGCTGACGTTCCCCAAAAACTTGATCCTGCCCAGCCCGGCATCGACCCGCCCTGAGGCGACCCCGCCCGCCATCCCCCGGCCTCTTGCCTCGCAACAGGCGCCTGAAGGCCGCGCCAGGAAAACGAGGGCGCTCGGGTGTTCGGCGGCAGCAGGGGAGGGGAGGACGCGCTCTCCGCGCGCGGGCCCCCGGATCCGATCGTCCGGCGCCTCCCGCAGATCGCGTTCCGGCGTCCGGCCGCCCGTCCGCGCCGCGCCGGGGCCTGTAATCGGCGCCTTGCGCCTGTCCGCCCCCATCGCCGGCAGGCCCCGAATGGGCGTTCTCACCCGCGACAGCGGCATCGCCACGGATGAGGGCCGCGCCGCCCGCGTGGGCCCCCAGAACGTTTCGCCCCTCCCATATCCGAACACCCACCAGGGTTGTGGTCCCACTCCCCCGCGCGCCCATTGACATCCGACACCTGGTCGCCCGAATCGCCCCCTGACCTTCCCCCCATCACCGCTTACGGCAGGCGCGAAGATGATCCCCCCGCCTGTTGCCCCCCTCGCCCGCCCCGCAGCGCCAAACATCTTGGGAGTGCGTCATCCTCCTCCGCGCAGCGAGGGCGTAACGCGTCATCGCCCTAGGCCCAGCCGGCGATCTCCCGGCCTGGATCCGATCGCGCGTCGAGCCCCCCGACCCCTCCGCGCCGCCCGGGCGACCCGGAGGCAACCTCCCGGCCCCTGGCGTCGAAGGGTCCGATCCGCCGCCGTCCCGGCCATAAAAAGCAACTGGCAGGCGGCTCGAGGCCGCCTGCCAGTCCCCTGCCTGCGCGCCGATGGCTCTTTTTCTCACGCCTGCCCTCGGCCCCCTTCATCCGCCCGGCAGGCCCGACCGAACCCCCTCACGGGTGGTTCCTGAGCACCAGCGGTAGATAGAGAACATGGGGCGTGGGGGTCGGCGTCGGCGTCAGAGTGGGCGTGGGCGTCCGGGTCGGCGTGGCGGTTGGCGTCCGCGTGGGCGTCGGCGTGGGCGTGGGCGCCCCAACCCTCGCGTATTTCAGATCGTCATTACCCGTGTCATAGTAGCTAATATGGGGATTCCCATAACTGTCCAGCTCCAGCGACGTATACTTCCCCACATTCCCCTCGCTGTCCACCGTCTGGATCACCCACTGGCTCCCTGTCCACCGCGCATACTTCAAATCCCCGTTGCTTGCATCGTAGTAACTAATGTGTGGATTCCCCGCCCTGTCCAGCGCCAGCGACGTATGCCACCCCACAGTCCCCACACTGTCCACCGTCACAATATGCCAATTCTGAGCCAATGCCCGAGACGCCCGTCCTGCCCCCAGCCACCCAACCCCCAACACTCCTCCAATCGCCAGCAAGGCCGCCCATCTCTTCGCCATCATACCTCCTCGGCAGTGGGCAGCGGAGAAGGAGGGAGGGAGCATAATGAGTTCGGGGGAGCCGATTGGAGGCGGGTCGAGGCGCTCTCCAGGTGGCGATGGCGGCCGCCCAGGGGGTCAGGCTGGCCTAGAGCCGGGAAGGGGTGGAGGAGGGGGAAGCCTCCCGGCCGCCCTACGGCTGTGGCCAGGGAGGTCCCCGGAGGCGAGACGGAATCCCCGAGAGATAGTCCGGGAGGTTGTGGAAAAAGGGGGGCCGATTGAGGGGGCGAATGAAGCATCCCGAAGAGGTTCTGGAGGAGAGGAAACGCTGGCGGCGGAGAACGGAGGGTCCTCGCCAGATTCGAAGTTGGGGAGGACGGGCGGGGGCAAGCAGATCGGGAGAGGCCATACATCAGCAGCCAAAGCTTGTGCCCCAGCCCTTTCCCGAGCGGGATCTGCCAGCGGGCGATCGGCCCCGCCGCGACCGCATCTCCCCCGCGATCGTATCGGCCGTCCCCACCACCGCAGCCATCACGATTAGGAAGTTCGCCACAAACGGGCCCGCCCGCAGAAAGAATCCCACGATCTCCTCCCGCATCGGGGGATCTGAAGGGCCGAGGCGGGCGAGTTCGCGGTGGATCCGAAACAGCGCCAGGCCAAATAGGGCCAGGAAGGCGGCCCCCAACCCGAAGGCCGCCGGCACCAGACGGCGTCGGAACGCCTCTCGAAGCGTCAGGCCCCCGATCCATCCGATGGCGCGCATGGTCTCCTCGCCTATCGCAACGGTCGCTTCTCCGGGATCCCCGGCCGCCGGGGATATCGGGGGGGCGTGGGTGCGATCTTTTCGAAAACCAGCAGGGTGCGCGGGGAAAGATGAGGGGGCCACGCCAGATCGCAGCGGTTCCGCAGGCGTCCCCCCAAGAGGCCCATCGCCCTGTGGGCGGCAGCGATTTCTTCTTCCAGCTCCGCGCCCTTCATCGCCACGGCGATCCCACCGATCCGGGCTAGCGGGAGAAGATACTCTAAGAGAACCGGAAGCTCCGCCACTGCGCGGGCGATCGTCCCATCGTAGCACTCGCGATGCGCCGGATCCTGCCCGACCTCCTCGGCGCGACGGGCCAGGATGGCGATGCCCTCCAGCCCCAGGCTGTAGACCGCTGCTTCCAGGAAGCGGGCTTTTTTCGCCGTGGCCTCGATCAGGGTGAGTTCCAATGCGGGCCAGGCCAGCTTCAGGACCAGCCCCGGGAACCCAGCGCCGGTTCCCACGTCGGCCAGGCGGCATGGCGGCCACTCCGCGGGAGCAGGAGGCCACTCGGGCTTCCGGAAGGCCTGGAGGGCCGTGAGGGAATCCACGAAGTGCCGAGCAGCCATCGCCTCGGGTTCCACAATGGCCGTGAGATTCAGGCGCTCGTTCCACTCCCGGACCATCTGGGCATAGCGGGCCATGGCCTCCAGGGCCGATTCCGGTAGCGACCATCCCAGCCAAGCCAGGCCCTCTCGCAACACCGGTAAGAAGAAGGCTTCAAACGTCGTCATCACAATCAGAATAGCCCATGCGAGCCGGGTGAGGACCTTGTAGAAGCCATCTCGGGTGGGCTGTAAAGGCGGTTCCCCAATCCGCGTATGAACCCGTTAGACGGGTTGCGGACGTGGTGAACTGGAAGGCCGGCCTCAGCCGATCGCCCGCCGTTAACGGATCGTGGTCGACCTCCATGCCTGTTGAATCCCCCGAAGGAAATCGGCCTCCTGATCCGGGAGCACCGTGCGGACGTCGAACCAGACCGCGTCGTCCTGGACCCGGGCGATGATCGGGGGATGGGCCCGGCGCAGGGTTGCCGTCAGCGCTTCCGGATCGGGGGATCGCAAAACCAGGGCCACGCTGGGGAGGGTCTCCCCGGGAAGGCTCCCGCCGCCCACGGTGGAGAGAGTGGGGCGCACCTCCACCGGGATCCCAGCGGCCTGCAAGCGAGCCGACCACTTCCGGGCCCTGGCCTCCAGCTCGAGAGGGGATGTGGCGATCATCCGCCAGACCGGGATCTCCCGGACGGCCTCCCCTTTGAGGTAATGGATCAGCGTGGCGCTCAATCCGGCCAGCGTGAGTTTGTCCGGCCGCAGCGCCCGCATAAGGGGATGTCGTCGCATCCGGGCGAGGAATTCCCGCTTCCCCACCATGATCCCCGCCTGGGGGCCGCCCAGGAGCTTGTCACCGCTGAAGCCAACCACGGCCGCCCCCGCCGCCACGCTCTCCTGCACCATCGGCTCGTGGGTCAAGCCGAAGGCCGCCGTGTCCAGGAGCGCGCCGCTTCCCAGATCATCCATCACCGGAATCCCGTAACGCTCCCCCAGGGCCACCAGGTCCGTCAGAGGAACCTCCGATACGAATCCGATCATGCGGAAATTGCTATGGTGGGCGCGGAGGATCAGCGCGATGTCCTCGCCCCGGGCGAGCGGCTCCTCATAATCCCGCAGGTGGGTCCGGTTGGTCGTGCCGACCTCGATGAGCCGCGCGCCGCTCTGGGCCATCACCTCGGGGATGCGGAATCCGCCCCCGATCTCGATGAGTTGCCCCCGGGAGATCAGGACGCCGCGCCCCCAGGCCAGGGCGGTGAGGGCCAGGAGCACCGCGGCAGCGTTGTTGTTCACCACCAGGGCGGCTTCGGCCCCCGTCAGCCGGCGCAGGAGCTCCTCCACGGCCGCCTGACGTTCCCCTCGCGCTCCGGTCTCTAGGTCGAATTCCAGGTCGCTGTAAGCGGAGGCGGCGCGGATGGCCTCCAGGGCGGCGGAGGAAAGGGGCGCGCGGCCCAGGTTCGTGTGCAGGATCACGCCGGTGGCGTTGACGACCGGCCGGGGGCGGGGGGTGTGCCAGCGGGCCAGCCGGGCGGCGGCCTGCTCCAGCACGGCCGCCTCGGAGGGCACGGGCTCTCCCTGTTGCACCCTTGCCCGAGTCTCCGCCAGGACCTCCCGGAGGGCTTCGACGAGGGCCTCGTGGCCGAAGGCCGTTAGGAGTGGCGCTGCGCCCTCGGCCCTCAACAAGCGATCCACGCTGGGCAAGGCTCGACGCGGATCCACCATTTTCTTTCGCAGACGTTTCCCAGATGTCTCGTTGATCTATCGGCGTATCCGTATGGTTTTTTGCCCAAGGTAGGGCACACAAGCGCCCGCTTTTTTTGAAGATTTCCTCACCCTCTCCCCGGCCCCTCCCTTTTCTAAGCCGAGTGAGGAGGGAAGAGAAAATTGAGGCGGTGACCATCGCCCTAAAATCTCCTCGGCTCCTCTTTCCACCCCCCAAGGGGGAAAAGCAAGGAGGGTCGTCCTGCTCTTTATGCCCTTCGATGCGGCTACTTCAGATGGTGCCCGCCGTCCACGACCAGAACAGCCCCTGTAACGTAATCTGCCTCGATCAGATAACGCACCGCATGGGCGACTTCCTCGGCCATTCCAGCACGACCCAATGGAACACGATGGAGCAAGTGGGCCCAGCGCTCTTCCTCCCAGTGAACCGGCCGAAGGATCGGGCCGGGGATCACCGCATTCACCCGGATCCGGGGGGCCAGGGCGAGGGCCAGGGCCTGAGTCAGGGCGACCAGACCAGATTTGGCGACGGTGTGGGCCAGGTAATCCGGCCACGGCTTCAGAGCCGAGCCGTCGGCGATGTTGATGATCACGCCTTCTTCCATGTAGCGCGCTGCCGCCTGGGCGCAGAACATGGGCGCCCGCAGGTTGAGCGCCAGGATCTCATCCCAAAGCTCCGGCGTCAGCTCATGCCATCGCGTGACCCGCATCACCGCTGCCGCATTCACCAGCGCGTCCAGCCGTCCAAACCGGCGTGCCGCGCTCTCGATCAGCGTGGGGATCTGCGAGGGATCCCGCAGATCCGCTTGGAAAGCCTCCGCGTCCACTCCCATTTCCTGGATCCGGCGCGCCGTCTCGGCGGCTTCCTCGATGGCCGTGTGGAAATGGACGGCCACGCGAGCGCCGGCCTGGGCCAGGCCGATAGCGATCGCCCGGCCTAGGCGGTGCCCCGCGCCCGTCACCAGCACAACCCGCTCTCGAAGCTCCACGTTCGAGCGGCCTCCTGATTTGCTTCCAACCGCCTCAAGTTTGCGAATCGGACTCGGGGCGAATGAGTGACCCCAGTTTTCTATCAGGTGGAGGATGAGCTCCTTCTCCCTCTCCCCGCGGCCCGAAGGGCCGTTGGGAGGGTGTTCTCAGGGTGGGCGGAGCCATTGAAGGCGGCCCCGCTCACTCCGAAACCTCTCGTCATCGGCTGGCCTCTAACACCCAGCGGGCAGCGACTAGATCCTGCACCGCCAGGCCCACGGATTTAAATAGAGTGATCTCCTCCGGTTGCTGACGGCCGGGTCGGCGCCCCGCTGCGATTTCCCCCAGCTCCATTAAATCCTGTTCCTGGAGGATCCCCTGCTGGATCGCCCATACGACCTCGCCAGCTTCCGCCAGGGCCGCCCTGCGGGAATCCACCACCACGCGCGAAGCCCGGCGGAACGTTTCCTCGTCCAGCTCTCGCATCTGCAGGGTGAAGGATCCGATGGCGTTGATGTGGGTTCCCGGCCGCAGCGATCGGCCGTCGAAGACAGGGGTAGGGGAATTCGTAGCCGTGCAGACCACATCCGCTTCAGCGACCGCAGCCTCCGGAGCAGGCACTAGGGCGATGTCTTCGGGAACACCTTCCTGGCCCCGCATCTCTTCGATCAGCACTCGAGCCCGCTCGGGGGTTCGACTGTAAATCCGCACCCGGCGGATCGCACGGACGGCGCAGACGGCCAGCAGTTGCGTGCGGGCCTGAGCCCCCGCCCCGATCAGCGCGAGAGTTTCGGCATCGGGACGGGCCAGCAGGTCGGTGGCCAGCCCGGAGGCGGCTCCAGTGCGCCACGCGGTGAGGAAAGCCCCATCGAGCAGCGCCTTGGGCGCGCCTGTCTCTGGATCCAGCATCAACACCAAAGCGGAAATGGTGGGAAGGCCCCGCTCGGCGTTATGGGGGAAGACCGAAACCACCTTCAGGCCTAGGTCTCGGGGCGGGAGGTATCCAGGCATAATCAGCGTGATCCCCTCGCGCTGGGGGATCGGGATCTGAATCCGCTGAGGGATATGGGCGCGCCCCTCGCTGAAGGCGATGAACGCCTCACGCATGGCTTCCACCGCCCGGCGCATGGGCAGGGCCCAGCGAATCTGTTCCGCAGAGCAAAAGGGCAACATTAATCCCTCCCAGACTTTGAACAAGCTTGCCAGACGATATAGCTCTTAAGAAGCCACTCCGAAGAGTCAGATTCCCATCCTTCCCGCAGATATTATCGCTTCTCATAATCCCCTGGAGAGGCACACACCCCACGAATCCTACGGAAGGCCGATTCACATAGGCATCCACTCTATAGGCTCCAGCGCGGCCTTGGCAGCGAGCGGTTGGTTGTTGTGTTGCTCTGATCCGCCGATGATCCGGCAAATCCACGTTCCATCCGAGCTCGCTAGGGCGATGTAGATTCTCCTCTATCAGTTTGCCCTCCTCAGAATCCGGGCTGGCGACGCTGGGAATCGCTTAGGCGAGATCCGCTTAGAACAGATAGCACCCTCCGGCCCATCTCCTGTGCCGCCTCTGGGCCGATGGCCCCGAACTGAGGCAGTGTCTCCTCCTAGATATCCCGGATGCGGGCTTTGATCTCATTCCGCATAGACGATCATGCCGCCGAGGAAGTAGACGGAGCTGTCTGGGACGCAGGTCAGTCGATAAGCCAGCAAGCCTCCCGTGTAAGATCCCGCTACCGCTAGACGCCATTCTCGGTTTTTCGATTCTATGCCTGCTCGGGCAGCTCGATCTGATTCCGGATATTTCATTCCAGCAATCGCTCGGTATGAATGCGACACCCTATTCCTTTACCACGGCTTAGACGGTGCCATGCAATGTAGAGGCGAGGGATCTCTCGCCCCCACATCCCCTATTCTATCTCTTACTCTTAAAAGATATTCGGAGCCGTCAATGACTCAGCCCTTAGGCTCCTTTCGGCATGGCCCGGTTTATAATTCTTCATGCAGTGAACCCTGGAAATGAAGCGTGGGCGAACTCATACGCCTCCCCTCCCCAGCCCAGGGATCATGAGCAAGAGCCTGCTCAGCCTGAGATAGCTGTAGAGGTTCTGAACAACACATCGCACTGCCGTTTATCCGGAGTCCAAACTCTTCTTCGCGGAAGTGGAAACTTTTATGCGTAAGGTGCTGCAATCGTTATGGGATGGCTTGGCCCGGACGCGCCAGGCCGCCTTCGGTCGGGTCGCTCAGTTGCTGGGAGCAACAGAGATCACCGAGGCGTTATGGGAGGAGCTGGAGGCGGCGCTGATCCAGGCGGACGTTGGCGTCCGGGTAACGATGGAACTGATGGATCGCCTGCGGGAGCGAGTGCGCCGGGAAGGGATCACTCGAGCGGATGCCTTGCGAGCGCTGTTGAAGCAAGAACTGCGGGCCATCCTGGGAGATCCTCCACCGCCAAATCTGGGCCGAAGGCCGTTAGAGGTGATCCTCATCGTGGGCGTCAACGGCTCTGGGAAGACTACCACGGTCGCCAAGCTGGCGTATCAATTCCGACAGCAGGGCCGACGGGTGTTGCTGGCAGCGGCGGACACTTTTCGAGCAGCGGCCGGGGAGCAGTTGGAGATCTGGGCGGAACGGGCCGGGGTGCCCTGCATCAGCGGCCAGCCGGGCGCGGATCCAGGGGCGGTGCTCTTCGACACATTGCAGGCCGCCCGCGCTCGGGGCTACGACCTCGTCCTAGCAGACACAGCCGGTCGGCTTCACACGAAATACAATCTGATGCAGGAGCTGAAAAAAGTCCGAAATGTCGCTGCCAGGGTGATCCCGGATGCTCCCCATGAGGTCTGGCTGGTGCTGGACGCGACCACCGGCCAGAACGCTCTTCCGCAGGCCCGGGAGTTCCACCAGGCGGTAGGTCTTACAGGCCTGATCCTGACCAAACTCGATGGCACCGCCAAAGGTGGAGCGATTTTCGCCATCGCTCGGGAATTGGGCATGCCGGTGCGATTTATCGGGGTGGGAGAAGGGATAGATGATCTGTTGCCATTTGATGCCGATGCCTTCACAGAGGGCTTATTCGATTGAGCCCAGCTCCGCTGGCGTCCGGTCGATCCCGGTTGAAAAGTCGGAGCTCCTCTCCCCTTTATGCTTTACCCTATGCTCTACCTTAGCATTTGTTATGCCATGCCGCCTTGCCGTACGGATAAGGAGAGTTCCGAGCTCTAGGGTTGAAGCAGAGCGATGAGGTATCGTTCTGTTGGCTTGGATTTTAGCCTGATGGACAGCATGGCCTCCTGCTTGCATCCTGGAATCTTTTTTCTCCTTCCCTACGGCCCCAAGGGCTATAAGGAGGGGGAGGACATTCCATCATTAGACCGTGGCCTGCTTAAGTCTTGGGCGCCTGCGGAGTGATGCGGCAATCTTCCAGTCGCTGAGGTGAGGGGAAACTTTGAAGGCGGAAACTACTCAAGCGATTAAGTCCGTTAGGCGAATGGCTGTCGAATTCGGCCCATCCGTCCCTCTTGCGTTTTTCCTCTTCCTCTCTGCACTGCGATCTGGGCTACATCCGTCAAATGATCAGCCTATAGGAAAGCTACCCACAGACCGAAGGAGGAGTCCATGAGCGCGCTGCGGGAACGATTGGAAGCGCTGGCGCTGACCTTGGAGGATCTCCTAGACCGTCTTTGACATCCCGAATAAACAGACGGAGATCCAGAAGTTGGAGGAAGAGGCTGCGCGGCCAGATCTCTGGGACCAGCCTGCACGGGCTCAGGAGATCATGAAGCGGCTAGGCCGACTAAAGGAGGAGGTGGAAAACTGGCTTCGCCTGCGCCATGGGATCCAGGAGGCCCGTGAGCTGCTGGATCTGATAGAAACAGAAGAAGATGAAGCCCTGACCTCGGATCTGGAGCAAGAGATCAGCGCGATGGAGGAGCAGATCCGACGCCATCAATTTGAAGTCTGGATGTCTGGCCCTTACGATCGCAACGACGCAATCCTGGCCATCCATGCCGGGGCAGGAGGGACTGACGCTCAGGATTGGGCGGAGATGCTGTTGCGCATGTATCTGCGATGGACTGAACGCCGTGGATGGGAGGCGGAATTGCTAGATAAAGTAGACGGTGAGGAGGCAGGCATCAAGAGCGCTGCGGTTCTGGTAAAGGGCCCTTACGCTTATGGCTATCTGAAAGCCGAAAAAGGAGTCCATCGGCTGGTGCGCATTTCCCCCTTCGACGCGGCTCGTCGTCGCCATACCTCCTTCGCCCTGGTTGAGGTATGGCCGGACATTGGGGAGAGCCCAGAGATTGTGATTCGCCCGGAAGACCTCATCATTGAGACCTTCCGGGCTTCCACCGCAGGCGGTCAGCATATGCAGAAGAACGAGACCGCCGTCCGTATCCGGCACATCCCGACAGGGATCGTGGTCTCTTGCCAGAACGAGCGTAGCCAGGCGCAGAACAAAGAAACCGCACTGAAGATTTTGAAAGCCCGCCTAGCGGAGCTGGAGGAGCAGAAACGACGAACGGAGCTTGCGACCCTGAAGGGAGAGCACGTAAGTGCGGAATGGGGCAATCAGATTCGTTCCTACGTCCTTCATCCCTACCAGCTAGCGAAGGATCATCGCACCGACTATGAGACCAGCCAGGTGGAGCGGGTGCTGGACGGAGAGCTGGATGAGTTCATCCAAGCCTATCTCCAGCAAATGGCAGCGCTCCCTCGCTCTTGAGAGAGGATCTAAATGGTAAAACGGCGACCTAGAAAAGAGAGCGCCGGAGAGTGGCTTTCCCTTAAAGCAGCCGCGGCGATGCTGGGCGTGCATCCGGCTACCCTTCGGACCTGGGCGGATGCAGGGCGGATCCCCTCCCGTCGGACGGCAGGAGGACATCGAAGGTTCGCCCGTCGGGATCTGGAGATGTGGTTACAGGCTCACGGAGCGGAGCCGGAGGTGCAAAAGCTAATCGCCTACACGCTGGGCCAACTCCGCCTCGAGCTCACTCGAGGGGCCGGACGTCAAGCCCCATGGTTGGAGCGCATGCAGGGAGAGATTGCCCAGGCCTTTCAAGCCACCTGCTATCAGCTGCTCGAAGAGCTTCAAGCGTACGTCCGCGATCAGGATCCCCAGCGTCCTCGACGCATTGGGGTGCGCTATACGGATCAGGCGATTGCCGTAGGTGTGGGATTAGCAGATTTGCTGCGGGCCTTCCTACACTTTGGAGGTTATCTGCTGGAAAGCGTGTTCCAGATGATTGAAGCATGCAGCTCCCTAGAACGCTGGCATCCGATCTATCGAGCGATCACAGCCTTTTATAATGAAGCATTGCTGGCTATGGTCGAGCGCTACATGGAACATATGCCATGGATGAAGGGCACCGCAGGCTTCTCGACAGATTAGGCGGAATCCTACTGATAGTGGGTCTGGCGACATGCATCGGGAGCGCAGCGCTGGCATGGCACGCCCGAGATACTTATGGCATTCCCAAGGATGGGTTACCCGAGCCCAGGCCTTCCCATGCATGGAAAGCATCTCCATCGCCGCTCATGCCTGTCCAAAGATCCTCAGCATCCACCATCCCACTTACGCCCTGGCCGAAGGCAGCCTCCAATGGGGAGCCTCCTCTCCATCTATCAATCCCCGCCATCCAGCTCGAGGCTCCCGTAGTTCGCGCGGAATTGACGACGGTGCGGGACGGGGAACAGGAATGGATCACTTGGGAACCACCCCGCGAGTTTGCTGCCGGGTGGGTGGTCACCTCCGCCTATCCTGGTCAGCCGGGAAACGTCGTCCTAATCGGCCATCACAACATCTATGGAAAGGTCTTCGCGAACCTTCATCGTCTGCAGAGGGGAGATTTGATCTATCTGGAAACCCGAAGACAGGTCTATACCTATTGGGTGGAGGAGAGCCATATCATGTTAGAGAAGGGCCAGCCGATGGAAGTCCGGCAACGGAATTTGAAATGGATCTTACCCACACCTGACGAGCGGCTGACTCTAGTCACGTGCTGGCCTGCTTTTACAAACACCCATCGCCTGATCATAGTCGCACGCCCCCTGAAGCCATAGCAAGATCTATCTTTGACTCCAGCTTCCACCTTGAGGAGGACATGCTGACGTGGATACCATCTCCAGGCATCGGCCTGATTATCATCTTTTTGCTTTATAAGCAAAAGGAACATGAAGCCGCCAGTAAGATTTGAAGCGAACAAGGAGGAACTCGATGTCCTTCCTGGATTGGACGCCCGTGCGACGGATCCGGCGTAACCATGCGCTAGAACATGCGACCATTCATTTGCTAAGCCGGCAGTTCCCTGGGCGCCCGATGGCGGGTCGTTCCACGCCCTTCGGTTTCTATATCTACGGAAGCGTGCCGCTGGAGGCGGTGGTAGCAGCCTCACAGGAGGCCCTTGAGCGATTGCGACGCGGGGAACATCAATGGGCGATCCATCCAGGGTGCGGCACGAATTACGTAGCCTCCGGCACTACCGCAGGCCTAGCCGCCTTCGTGACCATGGGGTTGGTTCCCCACCGCCGGCGCTGGGATGTGTTGCCGCTAATAATCCTAGCAACAGTGCTGGCCCTCATCGCTGCCCAGCCTCTAGGACCGTGGCTGCAGACCTATTTCACCACCCGTGCCGATCCTGGAGATCTGGAGATCGTAGGTGTGCGATCGCTTCCTGGCGGATGGGTGCACCGCTATTTCGTGGAGACTCGTGGAGGGTAGACCTGACGAATGCGGTATGTGGCTTGGGGTTCGTCCCTCCAACCCGCAAGGGAAGCCCCTCGCAAGCAGTTCCTCATCTCTTGGGACTTCGGGAATGTCTATCCCGTCCCCCCAGGCGGACATATAACTCTATTAAACTGCTTACCCCCATCGCGAGTTCGCGAGGCGTTTTCTATGGTCATTGTTATGCATGGGGAAAATGACTTAGAAATGAAAGAAGCGCTAGTGGAGCTTCAAGAATCCATCGGAGATGCTGCAGCACGGTCGATGAACGTGGTGACTCTAGATGGACGGCGAGTGACCCCGGCTGAATTGCATGCCGCATGCGCGGCGATGCCGTTCCTGGCGTCCCGTCGTCTGATCATTGTAGAAGGCCTGTTCACACGAGAACGTCGTCGGGTTCGGGAAGAAAGCGCTTTCTTGGAAGTGCTGCTTGCGATCCCCGCCTCTACCACGCTTGTCCTGATAGAGCCCAGAACGCTTCCGGAAGGCCACCCTGTGTTACGATGGATCGTTGATCATCCAGATCAGGGGGAGGCGCGGCATTTCCCGCTTCCCTCTCCCCAGGTGCTGCCCGAGTGGGTGATGGCCCGGGCCCGACGGCATGGCGGAACCTTCACCCCACAGGCTGCGTCTGCCTTGGCAGCTTTGCTTACTGATTTACGTCTCCTAGATCAGGAGATTCGCAAGCTGATCACCTGGGCAGCCGGTCGGCCGGTAACCCCGCAGGATGTTGAACGGCTAGTGCCTTACGCGGCGCCCATCAGCTTGTTCGAGCTGACGGAGGCACTGGGTCGTCGGGATGTGCGTCGGGCTCTGGCAGCACTGCACCGGCTGCTGATGGAAGGAGAACACCCCTTAGGCCTGTTTGGCATGATCGTCCGCCAAACTCGCCTCATGCTTCTGATGAAGGAACAGCTGGAGAAGGGCCTCTCAGTCGCCGAGGCAGGAAGCCGACTGGGGCTGCATCCCTACGCGGCTCGCAAAATCACCGAGGCCACCGCAGGCTTCTCTATGTCCCAGCTGGAGGCCTTTTACAGGAACTTGACGGAGCTAGATGTGGCGATCAAAACCGGTCAGATCCCCGATGTGGTAGCGCTAGAGACTTTCATTGTTTCAGTGGGCCGACGAGGGATCGCTTAGCGAGAACAGCCTGACATCAGCAAGGCGACTCTGCCTTCTCAGACGACCAGTAATTCCTGAGCACCACTTCCATCCCCTCCAACGAAGCCCCCGGCAGTCAGTTTCATTGATTCAAGGGAACGAATCAACCGGAGTTGCTTTCCAAAAGGCCTTTCAGGGGAATCGGAATGAGACCAACTGTGATCCTCAAGCCTCATGCCGAACGTAAGCTTCGGAATTTCTACCCGTGGGCTTTCCGCGATGAGATCGCAGACGTCCAGGGTGATCCCGAGCCAGGAGCCATTGTTGCAGTCCGGGATTCCTCCGGCACCCTGATCGGGCATGGATTTTACAATCCCAGCGCTTCTATTCCTCTACGGATGCTTACCCGGGGTGAGAAGCGCATCGACGCCACCTGGCTGCGCCAGCGCATAGGGGAGGCAGCGGCTCGTCGACGTGAGATTCAGGGGACAAATGCGGTGCGCCTCGTCCATGGGGAAGCGGATGGTCTTCCTGGCCTCATTGTGGATCGTTACGGAGAGGCACTGGTAATCCAAATCCGCAACCTAGGGATGGAGCGCTGGCGAGAAAGGATTTTAGAAGCCCTACGGACGTTGTTTGCTCCCCGTGGGATTTACGAGCGCAGCGATGTTGAGGCTCGGGAAGATGAGGGATTGAAACCCTGCACAGGCCTCCTATGGGGAGAGGTGCCAGATCCCGTCGAGGTCGTAGAGGATGGACTGGTTTTCGAGACCAGCGTGGTGCATGGCCAGAAGACCGGATTTTACCTGGATCAGCGGGACAATCGACGGCGATTACGAGGATGGGTTCGACCAGGGGATCGGGTGTTAGATGTTTACGGATATATCGGGCCCTTTGCACTTCATGCCGCCGCAGCTGGAGCCACCGCTATAGTGATTGACAAGGATCCCTGGGCGTTAGGACAAGTAGAACGGAACGCCATCCGGAACGGCCTGGCAGACCGCATCTCGGTTCGTTTAGGGGATGCCTTGGAGATGATGGAGGCGCTGCTCGCCGAAGACCAGCGCTTCGACTGGGTGGTATTGGATCCTCCGGCAATGGCGAAGCGCCGGATTGAATGGGAGCGTGGGGTGCGACGTCGGTTCACCGAAATGGCCCGTCTGGCCTTGGGTCTGTTGAGGGATGGCGGTGGACTCTTTTTCTCATCATGCGCTTATCCCATCCGTCTAGAGGATCTTATCGAGGCCGTCCGCATAGCGGCATCGGATGTCGGCTGCCGGTTGGTGGTGCGCGATGTAACGTATCAGCCTCCCGATCATCCATGGGTCCTTCAGATCCCGGAAACCCTTTATCTCAAAACCCTGATCGTGGTCAAGCAATCACCTGTCCATTAATGGGACTGGAATAGCCAAGAACATCGGGCCCTCCGACTCCAAGCGCTGATCGCTCTATCCCTCTCTCAAGTCCCTGAGAGTCGTGGAGAAAGGCGGACATCCTGTCCGATTGTAAAGCAAGTCCAACCGCACAGCGTGCTCGAGCGGCGGAAATAGATTGCATGAAGATTACATCACCTCCGGGGATTGGATTTGAGGAATTATTGTTGGTTTTTTAAGACAAGTCCATTATCATGGAGAAGAGTGCGAACGGGGGCCAGCCTCTAGGGGGTGCTGTGAATCCGAAAGATGAAACGATGTTGCCGTATGAGCTGCAGATGCTGGGCCCTGCGCTGATGGTATTGGGCGTAATGCTGCCATGGGGTGCGTCCCCGGAAGCACAGGGTCTGGATCACTGGGGTTTAATCGCCCTCCTCGCTGGGATTCCTGCCCTATTCATGCCATGGGCAGCCCGTGAGACCATTGTAGCCCATCGCATCTTGGCGGCGCTAGCGCTGATCACAGCCACTGCTGCTCTTGGGGGATGGATAGCAGCTTGGCAGGCGATTCCGGTTGATGTCCTCAACCCAGTTACTCGAATCGGGAAAGGGCCTCTTTTCACCCTCGCTGGAGCCGTTCTGACGTGGGCAACTCTCCCCGGTCCGCTCAAGAGCTGGCATCGAGCTCTAGCCGCTGGCGGGGGGTTCGGGTTGATGCTGGCGATTGTTCTGGGGATATCTGCCTGGCTTTCTATGCAAAAAGAGGCGGCAGCGGCCATGGGGAGCACAGCCGCCCCTCCGATGGGAACACCGTGGATCATCATTCAGGTTCATTCCCCTACGGAAAAGCCTTCACGGAGCACTCTCACCCCAACTCCTCCCCTCTCCTCTGAAAGGGCCAATTCGCATGATGGCTTCAGCCCCCAAAAGCTTGCCACTGCCACTCCATCAGAAGCAGGGCTGGAGCTTCCAGCGCTTACACGGGTGCCCTCCCCAATTAGGGAGACCAAGTCCCCAACGCCTACCCCCACGCCGACGGCAACAACGCCTCCGTTGGATCCTGCTTCGCCCTCACCAACGGCGCCGCCCTCACCATTAAATCCATAATCGGATTCATGTCGGCATCAACCGCTCGAGTTGTGCTTTGCCTATACTCGATGAGGAGATTTCTCAAGAGACCAGGATAGGGAAGCAGGCCATCATCCAGACCTTAAGAAGGGGACGATCCTCGCAGGAGGCTCTAGAATGACCGGTTTTGCCCGGGAGGTGGCCCATCGCCTGGCTAGAAACATTCAGAGGGTGATCTTCGGCAAGCAAGATGCAGTCGAGCTAGCAGTCATCGGCTTGCTGGCTCAGGGCCATCTTTTGATCGAGGATGTGCCCGGAGTGGGGAAGACAATGCTGGCCAAGGCCATCGCGCGCTCGATCGGAGGAACTTTCCGTCGAATTCAATTCACCCCCGATATGCTTCCCAGCGACATCACTGGCGTCTCCATTTACAATCCTGGAACTCGAGCTTTCGAATTCCGCCCTGGACCGATTGTAGCGAACATCGTGCTCGCGGATGAGATCAATCGCGCCACTCCCAAGACCCAAGCCGCGCTACTGGAGGCGATGGAAGAGCGCCAGATCAGCGTAGATGGTGTAACATACCCGCTCCCTCAACCGTTCCTGGTGCTGGCCACTCAGAATCCTATTGAATACGAGGGAACCTTTCCCCTGCCGGAGGCTGAGTTGGATCGCTTTATGTTGCGAATCCGCCTGGGGTATCCTTCGCGGAAGGATGAGCTGGCGATCCTAGAAGCCCAGCAATTCCGTCATCCCATCGAGACGTTAGAGCAAGTGGTGCAACTCGACGAGCTGCGCCGAGCCCAAGAGGAGACCCGAGGCGTTCATGTGTCCACCGAGGTCAAAACGTATCTCTTAGAGATCGTGCAGCGCACTCGGGAACACCCTCATATCTACTTGGGAGCCAGCCCGCGAGGAGCTCTAGCGCTGTTCCGAGCCGCCCAAGCTCGTGCAGTGCTTCGAGGACGGGCATACGTGCTCCCGGATGATGTGAAGGCGCTGGTTCAGCCATGTCTGGCTCATCGGCTTATCTTAACTCCAGAGGCTCGGATGCAAGGTGCCACCTCGGATCAGATCCTGATTGAACTTATCAACCGGATCCCAGTGCCAGGGGCTGCACTGCTCTGAGAGAAAAATAAAAATCCGCAAGCGTATGCGCAGATCCTGAAGATAGTAAGCGGGCCGGTTGTAAGAGATTGGGAAATCCTTTATACTCAAATCGAACTGTCGCACGAGGGTTTAGGCGCATGGAACAGCAGGTAAAAGACCCAGAAAGCCTCGGATGCAAAAATCCGTTCTCCCCGCTGGATGATTGGGATTGGATTCTGGAGGCCATCGCGCCCCTTCGGTTCCCCTTGGCCCAGGGCTTGTGGTTCCTTCGCCCTTGGTTGGGGTTCGAACGGATCGCTGATTGGGTAATGGGTCTGGAGGGCTCCTCTCAGCTCCGAGATAACTCGAGATCACTTGGGGAGAGCCAGACTTGATGAGCGGAGTGCTGATTCTCCTTCTGGCTGGTTTATTCACTCTCCTCGCGGGGCGGATCGCCCAATCGATCCGAAGGCCTCCGCGAGAGCTAGAGCCCTTTCGCATGATCCCTCGGCAGGTCGGGTGGGCCTTAGAGACAGGGCAACCCCTTCACTTCGCACTAGGCTCCGGTAGTTTGATCGGCAGCGAGGCTGCGTTAACGCTGAGTGGGTGGTGGATCCTAAAGCGCTTGGCGCATGATGGCGCGGCCGGAGAGATCCTTCCTTTTGTGACAACAGCAGATCCAGTAGCGTTGCTGTATGCCCGACACGTGCTCCAGGATGCCTGCCAGCGCCAGGGCCTCCCTTTCTCTCCTTCCTTGGATCGTGCTTGGTGGGCTGGCGCCAGCCCTATGGCCTATGGGGCGGGCCTCACGCTGCTGCTAGGAACACAACTCGTGGCAACCAATATCATCAGCGGATCGCTTCGAGAAGAGGCCGTGCTGGCCGGAGAAAGCGGTCAGCGTTATGGAATCCGTTCGATCTTCACAATGCCCGATCCAACTGGAGCCGCCGTGTTATGGTCCTTTGATCCTGCTACAGCGGTCGGCGAGGAAGCCTTCGCCGCCTCCTCTCTGGGCGAACCTCAGGGGCGCCCATCCGCACTGCTCCTAACCCATGATTTAATCCGATGGTTATTGATCGCTCTACTGGCGATGGCCGCTTTGGGAGTTCCTGTGGGGAATTGAGGAGGAATCTAAATGCTTCGACGTGTGATGCTGGCGGGATTTTTGAGCTTAGGAATTCTTTCGGCTCTCCTCTCCTATGTATGGCCCCAGATGATTCTCCGTCAAAGCCTGACCGAGTTAGGCTCGACGCTGCTTGCTTATGCAGCCATCGTTGGCTTTCTCTCTTTCTTAGAAGCTCATTTCCGTCGAGTCGGAGCGCGTGCGGAGGGCTGGCCATACAGCCTAGTGACCGCGCTTGCCGCTTTGGCTTTCCTGTCGCTTTCCCTCGTCGAAGGCGGGCTCAGAGGGAGTGGGATCGCTAGTCCATGGACAAACTGGGTTTATCGACATGTACTGTTGTCATTAGAGGCCTCGATTGGTGCCTTGTTGCCTTTCTTTATGATTCTGGCTCTGTGGCGTTTAGTCCGCACCCGCCACTCCACATATGTTCTGTTTTTCGTCGCCGGGGTCTTGACCATGCTGGTCGCATATTCCAGCGGACTTCCCCTCCCATCCTTGCTTGGCTCTCTTTACGAGACCTTCCTGTCCCCTCTGATCACGGGTGGGGTTCGTGGGATCCTGATGGGGGTAGCAATCGGTGTAGTGATATTGATGGTGAGGGCTCTGTTGTGGGCAGACCGGCCAATGGAGCAATGAAGGGAGGGTGAGGATGAAACTCTGCAGAATCTGCGGAGCTTCAAATCTCGATGACGGGGTAGTCTGTGTCCAGTGTGGAGCCAGCCTCGCTCCTGTGCTCGAAATCCAAGGAGGCATGCTGTGCTCAGTCTGCGGGTATCGCAATCCACCGGCGATGATCTTCTGTCAGGAATGCGGGGCCCGCCTGCCTTTTGAAGCTACCCAAGAAGAGATAGGATCTTCGAGAGAAGAACCTCACCAAACTCCCACCGCCGAGCAGGATTGGGTCGCGATGCTCGAGGGGTTTTTCCCAGAAATCCCCTCGGAGGAGCAGCCTTCTCCCTTAGAGACGATTCCCCCAGGAACAGAAGCAAGAGTTACCCCTCCAGCAAGCGTTGGGGAGGTCAAACCTCCGGTTTCGGAGGCTCCTTTATATTGGGAATGGGCAGAGGAGGAGAAACCCGTTCTATCAATGCCAGAGCCTGCTCCTCAGACACCTATGGAAGATCAGACACCTATGGAAGAACAATCTCCTCTGCCTTTCGAGCTATGGCCCTCCATGCAAGAAGCTCCCGCTACACCGCTGGAGGGCGTTCTGCCCGAGATCGCCGAATCATGGCTCGGAATGGAATCCATCGAGGAGAAAGAAAATCAGGAAGAATTAGGAACCTTCCCACTTTCTGCCTACGAGCCCCTGTTCCCTGGACAAGGCGAAGAGGCGCCTTTATTTTCTGAGGGTGAGGAGAGTCCGCTTTTCCCACCCTTAAAAGGGCTAGGCGAGGAACCACAGCAAACCCCTGAAGCCTCTTTATTCGCTGGGGAGCCTGAGACAACGCCCCTGTTTCAAATACAAGAAGTAGAGTACTCGGGTTGGAAGTGGGATCTCGAGGAAGCTGTGAAGCTTTCAGAAGAAACCATCTCCGAGTCTCTATATGAGCCCTTTCAGACACGGGGCTCTGAGGAGAGTCCGCTAGTAGCCCCAGAGATCCCCACAGAGGAGCCACTGATACAGCCAGGCCCCTTCCTTATTGAGGAGATGCGTCCTTCCGAAGCTCCTTCAGCTTCCGCTCAGGCCTTTCCCTTTACGGATTTAGAAGCGGTGCTTGCTGAGATGCCGGAATGGCTTCAGACCCTTCGGCCAGTTCCCGAAGAAGAGGAGCGAGCTCCCTCCGAAGCGGTTCCCGTGATTGAGATGGCAGTGGTGGAAACCAAAGGGCCCCTGGCAGGCCTGATGGATGTGCTGCCGCTGAACCCGCAGTTAGCAGCCATCCAAGGGCCAGCAGCCCGGCTTCGAGCCGAACCATCCCAGGAACTTCTTGCTCGGGCTCAATCATGGCGAAGTCTGCTGGATAAAGGCTTAAATTTCTGGATCGGGGAACGAGCCGCAGAGCCGCCCTTGGCTGGCATAGGGGCCACCCTAGAGCGCTGGCTAGTGTTCGCCCTTCTCATCGGCATGCTGATCTTGGGGCTCTACTGGCCACTTCCGTTTTTCCGGCCTACCCTCCTGCTCCCCCCCGAGGCATTTCTCTCTCAGTTGGATCAGGCCCCTGCCGGAGGACTTGCCTTGATTGCGGTGGATTATGGGCCGGATCGCGCGGCGGAGTTGGAGATCTACCTCCAACGAATCCTCGATCGACTCACGGCCCGGCAGGTTCGAGTGTTGACCGTGAGCCTTTCCCCATGGGGAGCCGCTCAAGCGGCTCAGGTGGTTCAGGGACGTCCAGACTACGGGGAGCGAGTAGTCCACCTGGGATACTATCCAGGTCATGAAGTGGGCGCAGCGCGGTTACTGGCTCGCCCCCTCAGCCAATTGAGCGCGGATTATCGAGGGCAATCCTTACGAGAACTTCCGGTTGGTCAGGGCTTGGGAGAGGATCCCCTGGCCGCTCACTTGGGTTTGTTGGTCTTGATCACTGGATCCCCCGATACCCTGCGGGGGTGGATTCAGCAAGCGAGGGGCATTCTTCGGCCGGAAGTGCCTGTGGTTGCGGCGATCGGTGCGAACCTCGCTCCCCTCGTGACCCCTTATCGAGAGAGCGGACAACTTCGCGCGGTCGCTGTGGGTCTTCGAGACGCGCTGCTGTTGGATGGAACAGTCCCTGAAGGAAGTCCGGCCTTTTTTGATCTCCAGGCCCAGGCGATGCTTCAGATGTTGGTCGTTGCACTTATGGGCCTGGGGTTGGTGATTCGTCTCCTTCAAAGCCTTATCCCAAGGAAGGAAGGGAGGCCAAAAACTAAGGCCTCAAGCGCTATATCCGTGATCCGTTAGCAATCATTAAGAAGACGGCCCCCAAATCACAAATGGCCTGAATTTTGGGAGGGCGGTATCGGAGGAGCTCGATGGAATCCATCGAAACGGTTGTGGGTCTGCTGCTCACTATGATGATCTTAAGCTATTTAATCGATGACACAGCAGTATATCGCCTAGCTGCCAGTCTGCTTGTTGGGCTCAGCGTCGGATATTTCATGGCAGCTATGATCTGGAACGTCCTGATCCCTCAATGGCGAGAGCTGATGACCGTAACCGATTCCCTACGGCGGGGTTTGCTGTTCGTGCAAGTCGGGCTGGGGATTTCGATCATGGCGAAGGGAATACCTCGACTGGGGCTGATGGGAGATCTCGGTCTGGCGATCGCCATGGGGATCGGTGTGGGAACCGCAGGAGCGGGAGCTGTGTTCGGAACCCTGGTGCCTCAACTGACGGCTGGGATGGGCCAGGGGATCGGCGTGGGATTACTGGCGACCCTGCTAGCGCTGCTGGGAGTTCAGTTCTATCGTCCGCCCGTTCGAGGCCTTTGGATGGATTCGATCTGGGCCGGCCTTCAGGCGCTAGGACGCGCTGTGTGGGCGTTCGCCTTAGGCACACTGTTCGGAGGTGTGTTGATTACTGGGATTTCTCTCCTTATCGGTCAGGCGGAGTTTTTGATTCAAACATTCAGCCAGTGGTGGCGCTAGCGATTGGGGCATGTTCGATCAAACCGCCTAAGCATTAATAGCCAGTGATCCGAGGGGAGAGGGAAGCATAATGGCGACCGGCTTGAAAAGCTTGGTGACTATAGACGTGGGAAGCACGCAGACCCGAGCACTCCTGTTCGCCCGAGTCGAGGATCGCTTCCGATTCGTCGCTGCCGCCAGTGCGCCCACTTGCCTACGTGCAGCCCATCCTGATCCCGATATGGCTCTAGGAGGAATTCGAGCGCTGGAGCATCTAAGTGCGATCACCGGACGTCCCCTTCTGGATCACCATGGGATCTTGATCTCCCCCGAGCTATCCAACGGAGTAGGCGTGGACGCGTGCTTGATAACTATAAGTGCAGCTCCACCAATCCGGGTGGTGCTAGGTGGTGTCTCTCCGGAGTGGAGCCTTGCCAGCCTTCGACGGGCAGCAGCCAGCGCTTATGCCCAAGTCGTGGAGGCCCTTTCAGTCGTCCCACTGGATGGGCAGCCTCAAACGGAGGAAGAATGGCTACAGGCTATGATCGCTGCGGAACCTCATCTGGTGGCGATCGCTGGAGGAATGGACGGAGGTGCAACCCGGCCAGTTCAGGCGCTTCTGGAAACGATAGTTCTGGCAACCCGATTGCGCCCGGAGGGAGAGCGCCCATGGCTGCTCTTCGCTGGGAACTCGGTCGTGCGAGAGGAGGCCGTCGCCTTAGCCGGTCGAGAGCTTCCTCTTCGGGTGTTACAGAACGTGCGACCACGATGGGATGTAGAATATATCGGCCCAGTAGTAGAGGCGATGGACCAGCGATATGTGGAACATGCGATGAAAAGTCTGCCTGGCCTCCCGCTCTTGCAAAGCTGGGCCCGAGGGGATATCCTGCCAACCTCTCGGGCGCTCAGCCACGTGGCCCGTTACCTGAGCTTAGAGACCGTCGATCGGGGGACACTGGTGGTGGATGTGGGAGGAAACCATACGGTTATCACCGCTGCTCACGGGGGGTTGCTGGCCCAGGTCGTGCGATCGGAAAGCGGGATCGGGCAGGGGATTGTAAGCTTGTATCAGCGCCGGGGATATGAGCGCATCGCGCGATGGCTGCCCCACGAGATCCGCCCCGAAGCGCTAGAAGCCTTTGTCTGGACGAAGGCTTTACATCCCCTATCCATTCCTCAGACGATCGAGGAAATGTGGGTAGAGCTAGCTTTCGTCCGGGAGGCCATCGTGGAGGCGTGGGAACAGTTGCAATCGCTCTGGCCAGAATTCCTGCGATCCCTTCGGGCTTTCGAGCCGATTCTTTTGACTGGCGGAGCTTTTGCTTACCATGCCCGCCCGGGCGCCCTGGCCATGGTTGTTTTGGACACACTCCAGCCGGTGGGCCTCACAACCCTGCTCTGGGATCCAATAGGAGTTACCTCCGGGCTGGGAGCTTTGGCAACTATGGATGCAGCGCTGGCAATCGAAGTGGTGAATAGCCGACCATGGATCCCATTGGCCACCGTATTGGCTCCCGTTCTGGATGGACCGATGGCTCTGGATGAGTTGTTGTTCACTGTAGAGGTGCACTATCGTGGGCCGGATGGCTCGGAATTCGTATACGAAGTCGAGGTGCGGGGAGGCCGGCTGGAAGTAATCCCAATCCCGGGGGTTGGAGAAACCGAATTGCGTCGATTCCGAATGCGGCGCCCAGTGGACCTGGGATGGGGACCTCGACGGACCCCTCGACGGATTCGCATCCCCGGCGGATGGTTAGGGCTTATCGTGGACGGTCGGGGCCGTCCGCTGCCTCTTGCGGAAGATCTTAAAGCACGACGAGAGCAAATCCATCGCTGGTTATGGGACATTGGCGCCCTGGGGGGTGGCTTGTAATTTGTCCCAGGGCATCGCAAGTCAAGCGTTATTCCAGTCCGCCAACTCATAACTGGGCTTGTAATCCTCAAGGTCAGGTTAAATATATGGAGCTATTGCGTTTCTACCCAGAAGTGGTCAAGTTTATGCCCCTGGTGACGATCCGCCGGGAGCGTCGACTACCTATCCCAGGGAAGGTGCTGGTTCAGCGAGGGGATGGGGTGGAATCCACTACTGTGATCGCCGTGGCAGAGCAACCCGCCAGCGTAGCGATCGTGGACGTTGCTCGAATGTTGAAGATCTCGCCAGACCGAGCCACGGCCTATTTACAACGCAAGCTCGGCACTTCGGTCCGAACGGGAGAGCCTATCGCACGGCGGCGGGTCTGGCTCGGACTGCGCACCTTGGTGGCCCGTTCACCGGTCGATGGAGAGATCGTGATGGCCGGCGGCGGAAAAGCCCTCATTCGAGCAGGAATGCGCCCCTTCGAACTTCGAGCAGGGTTCCCCGGGACAGTGGTGGATATTCTTCCCAGCCGCGGGGCGGTTATTCAAACGACAGGCGCTCTGATCCAGGGTTTCTGGTCTACCGGAACAGATTTTAGCGGGATGATCCGCATCGTCACCGGTGCGGCAGAGCCACTACGAGCCCGAGCGATCGACCCTATGGCTCAGGGCACCATAGTGGTAGGAGGCGCATGGATCGAACCCAGCGCGCTGGAGCAGGCAGAACGGTTCCAGGTTCGGGGGATCATCGCCGGAAGCATGGAGGCCTCCCTCTTGCCGATGCTGCGCGAATTATCCTTTCCTGTTGTCCTGATCGAAGGGTTCGGCCATCTTGCCATGCATCCTGGGATCTTCCGGATTTTTTCCCTCTATCAAGGACGAGAGGCTTTTGTGCTGAGTTCCCCAACAGACCCGAGCAGCCCATCTGGTCGCCCAGAGATCTTAATCCCTGCTCCCACCGAGAATCCTCCTCCCCCTGAGCCTTCTAGCGAAATTCCCTTGCAACCTGGGATTCGAGTGCGTCTGCTGCGCGAG
This sequence comes from Thermoflexus sp., assembly GCA_025057635.1. GTDB lineage: Bacteria > Chloroflexota > Anaerolineae > Thermoflexales > Thermoflexaceae > Thermoflexus. The sequence continues at coordinate 30,121 of JANXBD010000003.1, forward strand.
CCTTATCGAGGACGAACAGGGGTGGTGTCTAGAATCTCCCCTCACCCGTGGACGCTGGACAGCGGCTTGCGGAGCTGGTGCGCGGAAATCCATCTAGACAGTGAGGAGAGCAAGATCTGGGTGCCGATCTATAATATGGAAATTCTCCGGTCTTAGGGATCCACCTAATCACCTTTATTCCGTTCCTGCGACCCCTCAGGAAACAGCGGGCCAAAGATTCTAACGGAGGAGGCAACTTCCATGGCCGACGTCAATCTGGAAGAGATGCCCCCAGAGGAAGGTCAAAACCGAGCATTTCTACTGGGCGCGCTGGTTCTGGGAGGACTCTTCGTAGTGCTTCTTTGTTCGATTGGCCTGTATCTGGCCGTGGTCGGACCAGCTCGAGGTCGGCCTGCGGCAACCGCTAACACGCCAACTCGAACTCCTATCCCCTCGCCAAGCCCCCTGCCTCCCACATATACGCCCACCCCAAGTCCGACATTCATTCCAACCGCTACACCCACCTCGCCCGTTGTCGCCGCAGCCCAGTCCACCGCCACGCCAACCTTAGCCATCACTCCTTCTCCAGCCCGTCCCACCCCTACCCCACGGCCCCCGCGGCGCAGTGGGCTTCCCCAAACCGGAGCAGACCACCTGGGCTGGGGGCTGGGCGTGATAGGTGTGCTGCTGCTTGCATTCCTGGCCCGACGACTTCGCTTGCGTTCTCAAGCCTCTTGATCCCTTCCCGAACGTCCGGAGCTGAGTAGGCCCCTCCAAGAGGACTGCTCAGCTCCCAAGCGCCCCTCGCTCTTCGGATGGACTCCCTGTTTCCTTCCCACTGCTTTCTCACTGCTCCTTCTTCCCCCTCCGATTCATCTCGAAGAGAAATCGGAGCCCTTGTAACGTTAGATGAGGATCAACCACTTGAATCGCTTGAACCTCGTGGGCAATGACATCGGCCAAGCCACCGGTGGCGATCACTCGAGCAGACTCCTCCAGTTCCGCCTGTAGTCGGCTAATCATTCCCTCCACCATGCTCGCAAACCCGAATATGAGGCCGGATTGCATCGCCTGGATTGTATTACGGCCAATGGCCCGGGGAGGCCGGACGAGCTCCACCTGATATAGCTGGGCGGCCGCGGTAACCAAGGCTTCCGCGGCCACTATGATTCCCGGCGCGATCGCCCCACCTAGATATTCTCCTTCCCTTGAAATCACATCGAACACCGTGGCCGTCCCAAAGGCGATCGCGATGGCCGGTCCCCCATACAATCGAAAAGTGGCCACCACGTTCGCTACCCGGTCTGCCCCCACCTCCCGAGGATTTTCCACTGCCAGCCGGATCCCTGTCTTGATTCCAGGTCCGACAATTAGCGGCTCAATCCCCAGGTAATGCTGGATCATCTCCTCGAACACAGCCCGAAGGGGAGGCACCACACAGGCAATAGCGCAACCTCGGATCTCCTGGGGACAAATCTGATGAAGGGCAAAAAGGTTCATGAAAAGGGCGGCATATTCATCGGCTAGGCGATGGCGCTGGGTGGAGAACCGCCAGTGGGCAATCAGGGATTCCCCACGAAAAACCCCTGCTTTAACGTTGGTGTTCCCGATGTCTATGCAAAGCAACATCAGCTTCTCCTCCTCTTGCTCTCCCTTCCACCAAACCGAATCATCCATCGCGCTTATCCCGGAAGGAGGAGGTTATCGATCAGCCGGGCCTCTCCGATATAAACAGCCAGCGAAAGGAGCGCTCGATCCTCCACCTGAGCTAACTCCTGCAGGGTTTCCGGATCTGCCACACTCACATAATCCAAGCGGGCCAGTGGCTCGGCCCGGATGACTTCCCGCATCGCCTCCCGCAGGCGCTCTGCATCTCGTTCTCCATGTTCATAACGCGTTTTCGCAGCCTGAAGAGCCCGGAACAGCACTGTGGCCGCTCGCCGCTCCGCCGGATTCAGATAAGTATTCCGGCTGCTCATGGCCAGACCGTCTGGCTCTCGAACGGTTGGGCAGACTACAATCTCCACCGGGATATTTAGATCCTGAACCATTCGCCGGATCACAACAACCTGCTGGGCGTCCTTCTGACCAAAATATGCTCGGTCTGGCTGGACGATGTTCAGAAGCTTCGTTACCACGGTCGCCACGCCCCGGAAGTGGCCGGGCCGCGCCGCGCCCTCCAGCGGCCGGCTGACCTCCTCGACAATCACCCACGTTTGAAAGCCCGGCGGATACATCTCTTCAACAGAAGGCGCAAAAACGAGATCCACCTCCAGGGGCTCTAACAGCCGAAGATCCCGGTTTAGATCCCGCGGATAGCGGTCATAGTCCTCGCGGGGCCCGAACTGGGTGGGATTGACGAAGATGCTGACGGCCACGTGATCGTTCTCCGCGCGGGCCCGACGGATGAGGGAGAGATGTCCCTCGTGGAGATACCCCATCGTCGGCACGAATCCCCACGGGCCTGCAAGAGCTCGTCGGATCGTGCGAGCTTCAGCAATCGTGTGAACCACCCGCATGTTCTGCCTCCTTGCGATCGGTTAAGTGAGTTCGCGCACTCTAAGGGCTGAAACATTTCGACCGAAGTCGGACGTGCTCTTCTCCTTGAGCACCCAGTGAGAAAAGAAACTTCACTCCATTCCCTAGCCGCGAACATGTTCCCGTTGACCGTCAGACGCGCTTCCTTCCCAAGAGGTTAGAGAACGCAGAGGATGATGTTTCCGCTCGCACCCCAAGTGCGAACATGGGGTTGTCGTTTGCATTCCGGTGTCGGACACTGAGGGCACCTGGAATCGCAAGAACGCTAGTAACGGGGGAAGTTCCCCGGATCGACGCTAAGAGCGCGCCCGCTCTAAGCGCGGAGCGATCACCCACGGCGGTGGCATCCTTGGCAGATTGGGACACAGAACCCGCGTTCGTTGCTCCTCCAAAGTCTTGATCCATCGCCAGAGCATCTCATTCAGCGGGGTCGGAATTCCAATCCGCCGGCCGATGCCTACCACTGCGCCGTTCAGTGCATCAATCTCGGTCGGTCGCCCCCGGCGCAGATCCTGGCGCATAGAAGAGGAGTTCTCCGCCGTTTGCCGGCAGACCTCTGCCACGAAGCCCTCCGGATCCCGGAAAGGCAGGGAAATGTCTTGAGCCCTGGCCACCGCCGCCGTTTCCCGCGCGACCCCACGGGCCAGTCGCCAGAGATCCGAACGCTCCAGCAGGGCCCCATTCGGCACATCGAAGAGGGCTGTAATGGGGTTGATGGCGGTGTTGGCCACCAGCTTCCCCCAGATCACGCCCTGCAGATCCCTGTGGAGTTCCACCTGGAACCCTGCTCGTTCCAGGAGATCTGCGATCCTTTCCAATAGCTCTGAATTTAAGGATGTGGCGCCCAGCCAGATGGAGCCCGTCCCACTCAGTCGAGCGTGCCCGGGCGCCAGGAGGGTGGTGCCCATCGTGGTGACACCCTGAAGCGCACGAGAAGGGCCCAGGATCTCCTGAAGCGTCTCCAGCGGCCCCAGCCCGTTCTGGAAGGTCAAGGCGATCCCATCCGGCTGCAACACCTGCCGGGCCCACTGCGCCGCCCGCTCGGTCTGATAGGTCTTCACTAGGATCAGGGCAAGGTCACACGGCGGGACTTCGGTTGGATCCGCAGCCGTCGCCACGCGGGCGGTTTCCTCTCCCTCGGCCGTCATCAGGCGCAAGCCATCCTGGCGCGCGGCCTCCAGAGCCTCTGTCCACGTGCCGAGCATCCAGACCTCAGCGACACGAGCCAGGCGGACCCCAAACAGAGTCCCCATGGCGCCGGTGCCTAGCAGGGCGATTCGCATCATCGGGATTCCTCCACCGGCGTGGGAGCGGGAAAGGCCTCCAGCATCGCCCGGAAGGCGGCCAGCTCTTCCGAATCCATCGAGAAGGCGTGCTCCGGGCCGGGGAAGCGACGGCTTCGCACATCCTCGCAGTAGGCCCGAACCGCTCGCACGATCTCCCTGCGGAGGTCCGCATACTTCTTCGCGAAGCGCGGCGTGAAGCGGTCGAAAAGACCGAGGAGATCGTGGAGGACCAGCACCTGACCATCGCAGCCGCTCCCTGCCCCAATGCCGATGGTGGGGATCCGCAGGCGCTGGGTAATCGCTGTGGCCACTTCCTCTGGGACCATCTCCAGAACGATGGCGAAGCAACCGGCATCTTCCAGGGCCAAGGCGTCCTCTAGCAGGCGCCGAGCCTCGATGGCCGTGCGACCCTGCAGGCGGTAGCCGCCCAGCTTGTGAACAGATTGAGGGGTGAGGCCGAGGTGGCCCATCACGGGGATCCCGGCGCGCACAATCGCTTCGATGGTGGGAACCATCTCGCGGCCTCCCTCTAGCTTAACGGCATCCATGCCGGCCTCCTTTAAGAACCGCCCCGCATTTCGAACGGCCTCCGGAATATCCGCCTGATAGGCCATGAAGGGCAGATCGCCCACTAGCAGTGCGGAAGGGTTCGCCCGAGCGACTGCCTTCGCGTGGTGGAGCATTTCCTCCATCGTCACTGGTAGCGTGTTGGGATAACCAAGGACGACCATGCCGAGGGAATCTCCCACTAAGATCACGTCGACGTCCACCTCATCCACAGCGAGGGCAGTCGGATAATCGTAGGCGGTGATCATAGTGATCGGCTCGCGGGCGGCCTTCCGCGCCTGAAGTGTGTAGATGGTGACTTTTTTACGGGCCATGGTTCCCTCTGGGGAGTTCGCGAAGTCCTCGAAAATGCGTCCGAAACCGGACGGATGACAACGAGGGATAGGATTCCCAGGCGGGCCGGATGGATTCGCCGAAGGCGGCGGCGATCCTTCGATCCTCATCCCGGTCTAGTGTTGCTGCCAAGGCAAAGAAAATTAGGAACAAAAATGATTCAGTAAAGATCCGACTCCTAGAGGAGAGCACCGCTGCGAGGAGACGATGAGAGACGGAAGAGGCCCCTCGGGTGGAACTGTCCCGGACCTCGCCATCCCGGTTGCCCCGTGGCAATCCAGGCGGTCGCACCAGGATCATACAGAAAAACGCTTCTCCTTATATCAGCTCACCGCTCCCTTGGGGTCGGTGGCGCTTTTCAGTATATCACAAAAATATGAAAATAGGACGATCAAATCAATCTGGCCTTTTGTGGGAGAGGCCATAACGCTTATTCCGAATTTCTGCTTTCGCGAGCTTTCCAGCAACCTGCCCAGCCTGGTATGATCTCTTCCCTCAGATCCTGACTTTCTTGCTTTTAAAGTGACGCCGGACGGGCTTCAGAAGTCCCGTGCCTCTGGCCGGATAGAGCTCAACACGAGATTCAACCCGACCAGCCCCATTAGGATCGGTAGGTCTACGAGAAGCACCGCGGCTAGCAAGGGGGTGAGCCGCATGAGGCTTTCGATTGTGATGGATAGGATGGCTTGATGCAGCGAGATTGGGCCGGCCAACAAGAGGAAAAAGGCGAGGAGACTGCCAGCGATCCCCATCGCAGGCCAGGCTGCCCGATCCGAGGGACTGGGCCACATAGCGTTGCCTACAGCGAAGATGCAATAGAACCTTGCCCATCCCCATTCCTCTTGCGGAAGTGTTTCCAGCATCCGCCACGCAGATTCCCACATTTCCATACCGGAAGTGGGAGTAGAGAACCGGTGACCGCCAACGATCGCAATCACGATCAGCCCTACTACCAGTGGGGCTGCGCCGATCACGCTCATTCGGAAGGGATCGACCTCTGCTAGCTGAACCGCTCCTAAGCGGATCTGTCTTCCAGCCCGCTGGGGCCATATCGCAAAGCGATAGCGACGCACCCTCAGGAGCAAAGCAGCCAGCCAGTGACTGAGCTCGTGGAGGAAAACCCCGGGGAACAGCAGGGCCCAGTAAAGCATCACCGCAGTATCCGGATGGCCCGTGAGCCGGTTCAGCGCGATCTGGAGGTTGCGATGGAGCGCCCGCTGAACCACATACAGCAGAAGGCTGATCGTCAGGAAGACCAAGCCAGTTTCTAGGGCTACCGCCGAATCCATCAATTATCCCTCCCGGCCCAGCGTAGCCTCTAGGAAATCCCGGTGGCCGTTCAGGAAGGCTTCGATCGGCATCATGCGCTTGCCCTCCGGCTGGATTTCCATGAGCACCAGGGCGCCTTCCCCTGTGCCGACCGCCGCTCCTCGGTCGATCGGGATAACCCGGCCTGGAGGGGCGGAAAGATCTAGGCGAACTCGGGCGCGGCCGATCTTCAGCAGCCGCCCTTTCCAGAACGTGTAGCCGCCGGGCCAGGGGGTGAAGGCCCGGATCCGTCGTTCGATCTCGATGGCCGACCGCCGCCAATCGATCTCCCCGTCCGCTTTAGTGATCGGAGGGCAATACGTGGCCTGGGATGGATCCTGGGGCTGGGGGGTGATCTCCCCGGCCAGCCAGCGGCGGAGGGTATCGCGCATCAATCGGGCTCCGCGCTGAGCCAGACGTTCCCCTAAGGTCTCCGCTGTGTCTTCCGGATCGATCGGCTCCCGCTCCATCGCCAGGATCGGCCCGGCATCGACCTCCTCGGTCATGAGCATCACCGTCACCCCTGTCTCGGGATCGCCGTTCAGGATCGCCGCCTGGATCGGCGCCGGTCCTCGATAGCGAGGGAGCAAGGAGGCATGGAGGTTCAGGCACCCATAAGGGGGCAATTGTAGAACCTCCGAAGGCAGAATCAATCCGTAGGCCACAACGACGATGGCGTCCGTCTGGATTTCTCGGAGCTGGGCCACGGCGGCAGGATCTCGACGCAGGGAGCGGGGCTGGAAAACCGGAAACCCTCGTGCTTCCGCCCAGCGCTTCACCGGGGGCGGGGTCGGTCGCAGCCCCCGGCCAGCCGGTTTGTCCGGTTGCGTGAAAACGGCAACAATCTCATGTTCCTCCGCTACAGCCTCGAAGGTCGGCAGCGCAAAAGCAGGGGATCCCATTAGGACCAGACGAGCCATCCCCAACCTCTCCTTCGCTTGACTCGCAACGCCTACGCGCAGAAGGAGAATTGACAATATCTTCTCCCTCCTCGCAAAGACCACACCGCTCCCCTCCTTATCCGGTTCGGGTGGACAAGATCAGAATGTGAAGGAGGAAGATTCCCGACTCCCAAAGTCTTTTACAACCATGACCACATGGTCGTGAGAAAGAGAAGGGGAAGAATCCATCACATACTCAGCGACCGATTTCCTCCTCCAGATCCCGAAGATAGCGCCAGGTGTAAAGGCCCGAGGAATGGCCATCTCCCCAGAAGAACCGCACGGCATAATTTCCCACATAGGCGAAATCTAACAGCGTATCATCCGGCTGGGGGCGCAGAAACAACGGGTTCTCCCGAGCCTGTTGGGCTTCCGCACGGCATAACGCGCAGGGACAGGCAGCTCGTAGACGAGACCAGGAGAGGGCTCGGCAGAGGCCATCCGGCCACTCAATAATCACCACACGGTTGTTGATATCAATCCGAACGTGCGCTAGCATGCCCCTTGCCTCTCAAAGAGTGGGACGAGCATCTCTCGGCACTCGGGCGCAACCATCACAGGCCCTTTCCTTAGATGAGGATAAGTAGCCTAGCAGAGCTGGAGGTGGCTGGGGATCAAAAAGGATGCGATCAATCATAGATTTCCCAAGGCACAAAGGGAACGGTTTGACAGCTGGCGCAGAAATCACGGACTAGATCGATACACAGAAGCTTCCGTCGAATACGGGGATTGACGCAATCCATTAGGCCCATGGATCAGCCGCTGGCCCCAGGAGGTGAGTTGGTTCGGGTTGAATCCGATGACCATATCCAGATACTCAACGCCTCCGCTGTTTCCGCTCCACGACCAGCCCAGGTAGCCGATGCCATACTGATCGGCGTAGCTCATAATGGCATCCTCGTTGGGATCCCCGTCCGTGTGCATCCATCCGAATTCTCCGATGACCAGGGGCAGATTTCGGTTGACGAAGGACTGGATGTAGCTTTGCACCTCGGCGGCCGTGTCGTAGACACCATACATATGGACGCTGAAGATGGTGTTGCGGTCGGGGTCAGCGTTGAGGATCTGGGGGGCGTTGTCGCGCATAATGAACTGCCAGTCCTGGCCCCAGTTGGGGGCGTCCACCATCAGGGCGTGGCGGAAGCCGTGCTGGCGCAGGGCCTGGATGGCGCTGATGGTGTCTTGGATCCAGTTTTGGGTGTTCTGGTTGCCGTAGGGCTCGTTGCCGATGTTGATGATGACGTAGGCTTCTTCGCCGGCGAGAACATTATAGATAGACTTCCAGTATTCGACAGCCTGGGCCAGGGAGGCAGCACCTGGCTGTTCGCCGTAGCCGGTGGTATCGTGCACTTCGAGGATACAGATCAGGCGGTTGGTTTTACAGAGCTGGATCACTTCAGCCACGTTAGCGGCTGAACTGGGCCACCAACGTTGGCCACCGCTGAGGACGACGCGGATGGTGTTGGCGCCGGCGTTCTTGATGTCAGCGAAGGCACGGGTATGCTGGCGATACCAGACATGGGGGTGGTTGATGCCCCGTATCACGAAGAGGTTACCGTTCGCGTCCAAGATGTATCGACCGCTGACGCGAAACCCAGAAACCCCAGAAGGTGTCTGGGCTTTACGAGAAGAGGTTAGAAGAAAGACGAGAAATGACAGGATAACCAGCGCTAGAGCCCCCACGAGGCCTAGCAGAATCCAGCGGTAAGCCCGCCATATAGAGATCCGCTTGGAGCTCTCTAGATTGTGCATGATCCAGATTTTGCGCACCGGGCTCTGGATTTCTATCCCCTTATGGGGGAAGTTTAATCGAGGTTCGGTAACCCTGTCAAGCGTTGTCCCTTGATGCTGTTTCGCGAAGGAATTTAATTTTATCCACTTTGAAAACTCGAATTAATCGCCATAATTACAAAGAATATTTTAATAAAATCATTAAAATAGACCTAAATGCATACTTTTATTTTACAAAAAACCAAAAAATGCGAGTTGTCAGCGAAGGCAGCTGAAGTAGAATAACTCTAACTGAGTATAACGCTCAGAATATACCCGAGCGCCATAGAACTGGTTGCAGGAGGCCCGGATGTATCCAGAAAGCGAGATCCTCTTCCCCCCGCGGTGCATCCCTTTGCTGGCAGAGACTCGAGGGAAAGTATGGAAGGCAATGGTGCGCCGAGTAGCCCGCCTGCCAGAGGATCATCCGGACACGCTGGCCCTATCGTTGACTGTAATCCGAATTGCGGGCTGCCTGACTTGTGATATGGACAGCTATCGAGCTTCTCTGGGTTGTGCTACCTGCTCGCAACGCGCCGTGGCCGGTTTCAAGGGAACCGATGAGGAATTAATCCAGCGCCTTAGGGAAGCCCGGAAGGAGATCGAAGCTTATTTGCGAAAGGGAACCCCGCTCTCCGCGAAGCAGAGGGCCAACTCGTCCCGCGCTCGGACTTCTAGGATCGCGGCAACTTCCAAGGCCTCTAAATCCTCTAAGAGGCGATCCGGTTGAATATTTAGGATAAATCCGGATAGACCCCTTGTGAGAAAGTAAAGTAAAGTAACGCTCTGTTGTCTTCCCGCCCCAGCTCGAGAAAGGAATCCAAGCTCCAAGGACAAGTTGGAACCGCGTCGTCAGGAGGGCCGTAGGAATATCGAGCGCTCCAGCGAGAAGCCAAGGATGCAGCCAACCCTGTGAGAGTGGCGGATCAATGCATCGGTGTGCCGGGATGATGGTCTGGATTATCGGATTGATAGGCCTCCTAGGAGCTCTGGCACTTTCCCAGGCTGGGATGTCCTGGGCCTACACGGTGACCGGAGAGGAAAACCCTCTTGCACGCCTTCGTGGTGTCTTGCATTACCTCACGAACCCGATGCGTTCGGCTCTCCAACTCGCTCCCGAGGTGGAAATGACTCATCCGAGCATTCCTCCTTTCGGCGTGAACACTTTCTTAGAGCAGGAGGTGGAACCGGAGAAGCGAGAGCGAACAGTGCATATGATCGCCGAGGCGGGCTTCCGCTGGATCCGCCAGGAGTTCCCCTGGGCCGATATCGAGATTCACGGAAAAGGGGACTTCGAAGACCGTCGGCACACTCCTTATCGCTCTGCCTGGGAGAAATACGATCACATCGTGGATTTAGCGGAGCGCTATGGCCTGCGCCTGATCGTGCGCCTGACCAGCCCCCCCGCTTGGTCGCGCCATGACGGGGAGGCACGAGGGGCCTTCGCCCCGCCAGACAACCCAGAGGATTTCGCAGATTTCGCGGAGGCAGTGGCCCGCCGCTACCGCGGTCGGATTTTCCATTATCAGATCTGGAACGAGCCTAACATCGCTCCGGAATGGGGCGCTTGCCCCACGTGTGCGGTGGATCCGGAGGCCTACACGGATCTGCTTTGCCGCGCCTACCGGCGGTTGAAGGCGGTGGATCCCCGGATCGTGGTGATCGCCGGGGCGCTAGCTCCGACCCTCTCTCTGAACCCATATCCGCCGAACGGGATTAATGACATCGTATTCTTAGAGCGAATGTATCGCGCGGGGGCAGGAGCCTGCTTTGACGCTCTCTCCGTCCAGGGCTATGGCCTGTGGTCTGGCCCCACCGACCGCCGCCTTCGCCCCTACGTCATCAACATCAACCGCCCCCTCTACGTGCGCGACGTGATGGTCCGCCACGGCGACGCCCACAAGCCGATCTACATTGCGGAGATGGGTTGGAACTCGGTCCCCGATTGGGTCGGAGACAAGCGGTTCGGCCAGGTGACGGAGGAACAGAAGGCCCGGTATCTGGTCGAGGCCTTTGAGCGGATCCAGCGGGAGTGGCCGTGGGTGGCGGTGGCCAGCGTATGGTTCTTCAAGCGCGCCTCCGACCGGGAGCGGGATCAATCGTTTTATTACTTCCGCATCGTGGAGCCGGATTTCACCCCACTTCCCGCTTATGAGGCGCTGAAGGCGTATTTCAACCGGCCTCCTCGAATGTATCCAGGAACTCATACAGCAGACCATTGGGGATTCGAATGGAAAGGAGAATGGGAACAGATAGGAGAGGGAAGACGCCGCGGATCCGCGGGGACATCAGTAAGCTGGACTTTCTACGGAGGGATATTCCGCTTGTGGGGGGAAAGCCCAACAGGCGGACGGATTCGAGTGGAACTGGACGGAAAGATTCCCCGTTGGTTCACCCTTCGTCCCGGAGCCTGGGAAGTGATTCTGCGATGCTGGGTGGGCTGGCACACGGTTCGGTTGAAAGTTGAGGATGGATCGATCATTCTCTCAGGGGTTGCGATTGCCCGTGAGGGAAGCTGGGAAGGCCTGACCTGTAGCCTAGGATGGCTAGCGCTGATCCTCATGGCTGCTGCATACTACAACCGTTTTCATCCGCCTGTGGCTAATCGGGTCAATGAGCCCGATCTGACTCAAAAAAACCGGTAGATGGCGAAACTCGAGGAACGGAAGGCAAGCTACGTACGCATATGACAGGCTACCTGATGACCGGACTCCACCTCGATAAGCGGAGGGACGCGCCGGGCACAGATCTCCTGGGCGATGGGGCATCGGCCGTAGTAAACACATCCCAGGGATGGGCCAACCGCATTTCTTTCGACACGGATCTCCCCGTGTGTCCACTTCTGATCGATGCGAGGTACCGAGGCCATCAGCATTTCGGTATAGGGATGAAGAGGCCGGCTATATATTCTCTCGGTAGAGCCCATCTCCACGATGCGTCCTTTATAGAGCACCACAGATCGATCGCTGATATAGTGCCCCAAGGAGAGATCATGGGTGATGAAAAGGATCGAAAGGCCTCGATCTCGCAGCTCTGCCAATAGGTTAAGCACATCGACTCGGGTAGAAGCATCCAGCATGCTAATGATTTCATCAGCTACCAGCAGCCGGATATCCAGCAACAGGGCGCGGGCGATCAGAAAACGCTGTAGCTGCCCACCGCTGAGTTGATGAGGATATTTCCCTAAGACATCGGGGGGATTCAGCCCGACCGCCCTAAGGGCTTCTTCCAGTTTCCTCTCCCACTGGGGGCGACTGATTTCCGGAAAGAACTCCTCTCGGATCATGGTGAAGATCCGATCAGCTTTAAAAATAGGGTTATACGAGGCGAAGGGATCCTGGAAGACTCCCTGAACCTTCCGATAATATTCTTTAACGGCCTTGCCTTTCAGGGAGAAGATATCTTTTCCTTCAAAGCGGATTGTCCCTGAAGTGGGAGGAATCAATCGGAGGATCATCTTTCCGATGGTGCTCTTTCCGCTTCCGCTCTCTCCGATCAGAGCGACGATCTCTTTCTCGCCGATCTCGAAACTGACCTCGGACACCGCGGTGAGCTTCCCCAGGCCTAGGACGCCAACCCGATAAATTTTTGAAACACTCTCTAGGGCTAGCATCTTAGATCTCCCGCCAGCAAGCTACAAAGTGACCCGGCTCAACTTCAACAAAGGGAGGGGTCTCGACACAACGTTCAAAGGCCACCGGACAGCGACCCTGGAAGCGGCATCCGGGTGGTGGATCCAGGAGCCGAGGTGGAGCACCAGGAATTCCTCGAAGACGTTCCTCACGATAGCGCACGCCGACCTGGGGGAGAGACGCGATCAGCATACGGGTGTAAGGATGACGGGGAGAGCGAAGGATCGCCTCTGTAGGAGCCTTTTCTGCCATCTGCCCCGCGTACATCACTGCGATGGTGTCAGCAATCTGATAGAGAATAGATATATCGTGAGTGATGAAAATCGTGCTGCGGACGAACCCCCGATTTCGGAACTCCACGATCATCTCGCAAACCGCCTTCTGGGTCGAAACATCTAAGGCGGAGGTAATTTCATCCGCAATGAGAAGAGACGGGTTGAGCAGGGTGGAGATCACCATAACAGCCCGTTGGCGCATCCCGCCTGATAGTTCAATCGGATACATATTGAGCACTTCGTGGGAAAGCTGAACCAGATCAAGCCTTCGCTTGAGCTCAGGGAGAATCTCCTTAAAATCCACGCCGTGTGCTGCAAGCAGATCAGCGATCAGTTGGCCGATCTTACGAGTGGGATTCAAGGCATTCATGGCGTACTGGGGAATGACCGAAATCCGCCGGAAACGGAATTCGTTCATGCGTTTCATGTCCCAAATAGGAACCTCCTGGCCATCCAAGAACACCTGCCCTTCGATGTAGTTCATCGGTGGCTTTAGATAGATCAGGCTATGGCCGAGAGTGGTTTTCCCACAGCCGGATTCCCCAGCTAGCCCCATGATTTCACCGTCCGCGACGGAGAAAGTAACCCCTTCCAGGGCGCGGACATACCCCCGTAGGGTGCGGTAGTAAACGCGCAGGTTCTCTACCCGCAGACCCATATATCGCCTCACAGCTCCCGGAGTTTCGGGTTAAACACCTCATCCAGTCCCACATTCATTACATACAGGGCACCGACGATGGCCGTAATCGCGGCACCGGGAGGGATCAGCCACCACCACATCCCTAACTCAAGAGCGGCCCAAAGCACAGCATTATTCATCATCAGGCCCAGGGAGAATGCCTGGGTGGGGCCAAGCCCAATAAAATCCAGTGTGGCTGCGTTCAAGATCGCTCCCCCAAACTGTAGGATAAACACCATGAATAAATACGACATCATACTGGGAGCAATCTCTGTAAGCACAATTTTCATTGAGCTTCGTCCGCTCATTCGAGCCAGATCCACAAACTCTCGAGCGCGAAGGGATAAGGTCTGAGCCCGAATGGCTCGCGCCGCCCAGGGCCAAGCGGTGAGCCCGATGAAAACACTCTGCACTAAAAAGCCCCGCACGGTTAGATAAGCAGCGATAATGATCAAAATAGCCAGAGTAGGCAAGATGAGGACGATATTTGTGATCATATTTAGAATCTCATCCAAAAGCCCCCCCCGATAGCCAGATATCAGGCCGATTAGAATACCGATTAAAGTGCCGATACTTCCACCCAACAGGCCGACTATGAGGGTCAAGCGCAGACCGTGAGCAAACTGGGAGTACACATCCTGTCCGAATGTGGTCGTGCCGAACCAGTGCTCGGGGCTAGGAGGATGAGCAGCTGGCCCCACGTATGCGTTCGGATCATAGCGAGCGAAGAGAGGGGCGAAAATAGCAGCCAGGACGAAAAACAACAAGATAGTCAACCCAATTCGCAACTTTACATTCCGGAAGGCGAAATAAATTAGTTCATACCACGCTCCCATCGCTTATGCTCCCGTCATCCCAGTTCGGATACGCGGATCCACCAAGGCGTAAATGATGTCAATGATGAAGTTCGCGATGAGCACACCGGTAATGATGAATAGAAAACATCCCTGGAGCAAGAAGTAATCCTGGTTTAATACAGCCTGCAGGATCAAGTAGCCGGTGCCTGGGTAAGCGAAGACAATCTCAGTCGCTACAGCTCCGGCGACGATAGTACCCAGCTGTAAGGCTAACCCTGTAATCTGAGGGAGCATGGCGTTCCGAAATGCATATTTTCGGATTAAACGGGGGGGAGCCCCTAAGCTTTCCAGATACCGGGAATAATCAGCTTCCAGCTCATAAATGATCATATTTCGCATGCCAATCGCCCATCCCCCAAACATCACCAAGAACAGGGAAGCAAAGGGAAGGAACCAATGCCAGAGCAGATCTTTGATGAACATCCACGAAAGATGAGGCCGAATGCCAAAGCTATAGGCACCTGCGATAGGAAACAAACCAGCCACTTGCCCGAGGGACCAAGCCAAGATGAGAGCTAGCCACATATACGGAGTGGCGGTTAGGATATATCCTAGGGGAAGAATACTGTTGTCCAGCCAGCGGACTCGAGCGGCCATTGCGCCTACTTGATTTCCGGCGATCCAGCTCAAGATCACTGCTGGTAACAACAGAAAGAGGTCATACGGCACAGCATCGAGGATGAGTTTGAGCACTGGTTGAGGAAACAGCCAGATGCTTACACCCAAGTCGCCTCGAAGCAGCGCGCCCCAGAAATTCAAGTATTGCTGCCAAAGAGGAAGATCCAACTGGAAAGCCTGGAGGTAATAACTCCGCAGAATCGCCGCAACGTCCGCTCGCAGGGCCATTCGAGAGACTAGTGTATCTACTGGGTTTCCAGGCATCAGACGAGGTATTAGCCAGTCAATAGTGACGGCGAAAAAAAAGGTCAGCGAATAAATGAGAAGCTTTTGACCCAGATAGCGTCCCACGATTCATCTCCTGCATGGACATTATTGAAAACGACGAAGCTCATCCTCACCTCCACTCCCACTCCCGGCGGCCTGGGAAGGCAGCAAGGAGGAAAATTGAAATTTGGGGGCAGGAAGAGCCCCGAGGCGGCCTTGCCTGCCCCCAAATCCCTCTCTTTCTTGGAAAAATGCTACCAAGGATCAATAAAATTCCATCGAATTCTCACCCCTTTCCCCTACTCCCACCCGCCAGTTGGCAGGTGGGAGTAGGGGAAGAGCTCCGCCTTTCCGCACTACTGACCCTGCTTGGGAGCTGGCTTCAGCTCCGTCAGCATCAGGAGAGCGGTCATGTTCCAATACCCACGCCAGGTGCACGGCAGATACTTGGGGGCATCCGCTGCAGCCGAAGGCCAACCGGTCCAGTTGATCGTATTCCATTGCGCCCACAGACCGTTATACCACAGCGGGATGGCAGGCATGTCGTTCAACTGGATCCGCTGGATCTGCGAAATCACCCGCCGCATGCCCTCCGTGTCGCCCACCGGCACCTTATTCAGCTGCACCAGCAAGTCAAAGACCTGCTGGTTTTCATACCGGCCGAAGTTACCACTGGTCATCTTCTCCACGATGGGATTGTTGAAGAGCCACGAGTAGAAGGTCCACGGTGTGTTGCTCATCTGGGAACCAAAGTTGTTGATCGCCGTATCGAAGGTTCCACCCGTGAGCTGATCCCAGTAGGCCGGGAAGTCCGGGAAGTCGGTCTGCAGATTGATCCCTGCGGCCTGGGCGCTGCTGGCGATGGCCTTAGCGGCCTCCATCCAGTCCGTCCAGCCGAAGGGAACGATGATCTTCAGTTGAATGGCGGAGCCGTCAGGAGCCTCGACGAATCCATCGCCGTTGCGGTCACGATAGCCCGCCTGAGCCAGGATCTGCTTCGCCCGGTTCGGGTCATACGTGAACCCGAGCTGCCGAACGACATCCTGGTCCACGAACCGCTCCCAGACAGGCAGAAGACCTGTCGGATCCGCCTTCCGCACGATGTTCCCATAGACGCGCGTCACAATCTCATCCACATTGATCGCAAAGGCGAGGGCGCGGCGGAAGTTCGGATCGTCCAAAGGCTTCTTCTTGAGGTTCATAAACAGGAAGGCCGTGTTGGCGGACAGCATGTAGGGGGCCTGGTCGTACCAGGTCTTGATGCCATATCCCCCATGCACCAGCGTGGCGATACCGGGCAGGAAGTTATTGCTCAGATCCACCTCACCCTTCAGCACCAGACCTAAGGCCACATTGTTGCTGGGGTTGACAATATCCACAATGTATTCGGGAGCCACAGACTTGCCCAGCAACTTGGTGGCCCACCAGTTGTCGTAGCGCTTCCAGACCACTCGGTCCGGGGAGTGGGACTCATACATATAGGCACCGGAGCATAGCGGCGGCAGGTTCTGGCCTTCCACGATCTCCTTCTCAGAGCGTCCCTCCCATGCGTGCTTCGGGACGATAGCAACGGAATAAAGGAGGTTCCCCCACTCCTGATGGCGGACTTCCTTGAAGGTAAAGCGCACAGTGCGCTCATCGACTGCCTCGATCTTTTCCAACCAGTTCCACAGACCACCGTAATAGACGCCCGGCAGCTTACCCAGCTCGAATGTGTACACGACATCGGCGCTGGTCAGCGGGCGGCCATCATGCCAAGTGATCCCCTGGCGCAATTTCAACTCATACACATTCGAAGTAGCTTGCTGTTGCTGCTCGCTCACGTCGGCTGCTTGGCCGTTCTCGCTCACAGAGTGGCTGGCACTCGCAAGATAGCGATTGGCCTTAACAAACTGACCGCTTTCGGCCAGCCATGGGATGTACTCATCCTTCAGAGGGTCATACAGGAAGAGAGTCTCATAGCACAACCCGATGGTGCCCATCGCATTCGTGCCTGTCTGGAGCGGATTCCAGTTGGATGGAGGACCCCACTGGGTACCGCTCGTGTAAAGAGTCTTCTCACGCGGATAGACCACCACACCGGGGGTCGGAGTAGGAGCAGGAGCAGTTGTCGGTGTTGCAGCCGCTGGCTGGGGAGCAGGGGTAGCCGTCGGAGAGGGTGTTGGCGTAACCTGGCACGCACTTAGCAGCATAACCAAAATGATCAACAGGTGAATGAGCAGCAGGCTACGGGTCTTCATGGCTGTTCCTCCTTAAAGTTATGTTGAAGCGTGTTTTAAGAAGAACCCGCCGGAATCATAGCATAGACTTGCGCTTTTGTCAAGAGGAGGCCTTCACTCATAAGATCCCAAACAAGGGATCGGGATCGTCGCGAGAAGGCACGCACGGCTTGCGAAACCGAGTCAGAGACACCATCTATTTCCAATGAGACGTGGCGATCGATCGGGAGGAGCATGGCTAGCGTGAATTCCCAGGCATCCTCTTTGCTTGACAAATTGGCATGGACTTAGCTAGCATTAAAGTCACTGAGACATCGAACTCCAGAGACTATTCAGTATACAAACCCAGCCGGTGCTTGAAGGCTCTTTCGCTGCGATGGTTCGGAAGGTCAAGGTTTTGGCTCAAGAGCGGGAGAGAGCCGGTAGCTGGAAGCGCTCCCCTGTGGGGTCATAGGAGGCGAAAAATGGAGGTTATATCCTCGAGCGGATTCCCCAGATGGCATGGGTCTCCCAACCGACGGTCTTACGGATAATTAACCATCATCCCAGCATGCGGCCGGAGGTGAGGGAATGTGTGTGGCGGATCATTCAAGAGGTCGGATATCAACCTCACGCGCGGTCCGGAATTTAGCCCCGCGGCGCAGCCAGATCATGGGGATGATCATCCCTGGAACCCCCCGAAGGTCTTCGGCAATCCATACTTCACCCGCTGTGCTCCATGGGATCTTGGATGCGCCGATGGAGAAAAACGATTACCCATACCATTACCATTGGATGGGCATATCGAGAGAGCCTTAGTATGGTGAGCATCAGTCGCCATTCTGAGAGAACCTGAGGTCAGTTATGTGGATTCAGATAACGCGGAGGTGGCACTAATTCCTCCTGGAAGATGTTGCTATCGTGGGGTTTGATGACGTAGAAGTGGACTGGTTCACTGACCCGCTATTAACCAAAGTACGACAGTCCATTCTATGAGCTTGATCGCGGAAGTGAAATAGAAGTTCATCAAGGCCTGAACCGATACTCAAGCAAAGACCGCATACCATCCATATCCCTAAGGAGGCACCGATGACTTCGATGGCCTTAGAGATCCCACGAAGTGCGTGGCGCCGCCCTATCGGTCTGCCGCTGGAGAACCCCGGCCGCTCTCTCTTGCTGCCTCACATCAGCATCGATGATGGTTACTGGCAGGGTGTTCCGCTAGGGGGAATCGGGGCCGGGACCATCGGCCGGACGTATCGAGGGGATTTCGCCCGCTGGCATCTGGACCCTGGTCGTCACCACTACGAGCCGCTGCCGGCGTGCATGTTTTCGATCTTCGTGGAAGATCAGAACGGGCGCCTATCTCAGGCCCTATGGACGGAGGCACCGTCCCGGGAGCTGGCTGCATGGCAATGGCGGTATCCAGTCGGCGCCGGCTTCTACGCCGCCCTCTATCCTCGTTCCTGGTTTGTTTATGAGTGGGAACGTCTCCCGGTGCGCCTAGCAGTGGAGCAGTTCTCCCCAGTGATCCCCCACAACTATCAGGAGAGCAGCTACCCGGTGGCGGTGTTTTTATGGTTCATCGAGAACCCCACCTCTGAACCTCTCAAAGTAGGGATTCTGTTCACCTGGCAGAATCTCCTCGGATTCGGATGGGATCACCGGGTTCCAGGCGGAGGGATCCATCGTTCCCGGGCGGAAGCGCTCGCCAGCGGCCGGATGATCGGGGTGGAGATGATGGGCGGGGAAGGGCCGGCGCAGGAGCCCTGGGATGGATCTTGGACCCTGGCCGCGCTGGAGGTGCCCGGCGTGGAGGTCACCTATCGAACCTGGTTCTCCGTAGAGGGGAATGGAGCGGAGATCTGGGAGGATTTCGCCACGGACGGCCGTCTCGAGAGCGATGCCGAAGCGATCTCCCCTCCCGAAGGCAAGCGGGCCGGGGCAGGGCTGGCCGTCACCTTCCGACTGGAGCCGGGCAAGAAACGAGTGGTGCCGATGGCCCTAGCCTGGGATTTACCGATCGTGGAGTTCGGATCGGGCGACCGCTGGTATCGTCGCCACACGGTTTTCTTCGGGCGGTCAGGCCGAAATGCTTGGGAGATCGCCCGGGAGGCTTTAGAGCGATACCCGGCTTGGCGGGAGGGGATCCAGACCTGGCAACAATCCATCCTCTCCGATTCCACCGCTCCGGACTGGTATTTTACGGCGCTGTTCAACGAGCTGTATTTTGTCGCCGATGGAGCCACAGTGTGGGTGGTGGATCCGGAGGATCCTGAAGGGATTGGCCATTTCGCCCAGATCGAATGCTATGATTATCCATTCTATGAGACTTTAGATGTCCGTTTTTATGGCTCGTTCCCGCTGCTGATGCTATGGCCGGAGCTGGAAAAGGCAGTGATGCGCGATTTCATCGTCACCGTTCCCCAGGCGGATCTGGAACTGCGGACTATTGAGGGGAGCAACCACCAAGCGCCTCGCAAGCTTCCCGGCATGGTGCCCCACGATTTGGGATCTCCCCTTGAGGCTCCCTGGCGTCTATCGAATGCCTACCGGTTCCAAGATCCGAACGTTTGGAAGGACTTGAATAGCAAATTTGTTTTGTTGATCTATCGGGATTATGTGTTCACGAATGATCGAAGGCTGATCGAATCCAGTTGGTCAGCTGTTCGAATGGCGCTGGAATCCCTAAAGCGCTTTGATCGGGATGGGGATGGATTGCCGGAGAATGAAGGGCTTCCAGATCAGACGTATGACACATGGTCGATGCGGGGGCCAAGCGCTTATTGCGGCGGGCTCTGGCTGGCAGCGCTGGAGGCCGCCATCCGGATGGCGGATCTGGTTGGAGATGCTGAGGCCCGATCGCAATATGAGGATTGGCTTCGACGGGCTCGCGAATCCTTTGAGGCGTTGCTCTGGAATGGTCAGTATTATCGCTACGATACCCAAAGCCCGCACAGCGACAGCATTATGGCGGATCAGCTTGCGGGCCAATGGTATGCGGATCTCATCGGGCTTCCCGCGATTGTTCCGGAGTCGCATATTCTGCAGGTGTTCCGAACGATCTATGAATACAATGTGTGTCGCTTCGCGGAGGGCCAGAGGGGAGCAGTGAATGGAATGCGCCCTGACGGGACAGTAGACAACTCTAGCAATCAATCGGAAGAGGTATGGGTGGGGGTGACCTACGCGCTGGCCTCAGCGATGCTGGCGCGGGGGATGGAGGAGGAAGCGTGGCGAACGGCTTGGGGCGCGTATCATGTGACCTATGAGGAGAAAGGCTACTGGTTCCGCACCCCCGAGGCGTGGGATGAGCGCGGCGACTTCCGGGCCAGCATGTATCTGCGCCCCGGCGCCATCTGGGCCATCGAATGGGTTCGAAAACGATGAGTGAATGAGGTGCATTATCGAGTGCGGGCCGCCATCAAGCGGCCCGCACCTGATAGCCAGAAACCCGCATGGCAGTATGAACGGATCTTCGAGGTCGAAGCCAGATCTAGGGGATCGCTGAATTTCTAAACGATCGTCCGAGTTACATCCGTTTTGCTCCACTTGTCTCTCTAACTCCACCCAGTTGACGCGATGGCTCTCTTCTATGGATTATCCGAATGGGGCAGATCCCACAGCTATAGTCTCCACTGAAATTTCCCAAACCTCACGAGAATAGACGGGCTCAGCGATCAATCGGGCGCCTCGGCAGCTGAACCGGATCTTCGCGCTTGCCGGTCAACAAACCTCCAGCCCCACGGGAACAGGTGTGGGTATCGATTCCACTCGAAAGAGCGATGCTTCTTCGGGAAGGCAACGAAACAGCGCTGTGAGCGGGAATTCTACGCATCTCTTGCTTCCTTAGGAGAGTTGGTTCACGCCGGTGGGCAAATCCGCCTCGGACGATGTCCTTCTTCCCTTTGAGGTTCTTAGTAGGCTTCGCCCATCTCGTAGAGGACGGATTTCCTTCAGGCAAAGGGTCTCTGGGAATGGCGCGGAAGCGCCCGAGCGAAGGCTGCCCTTACGCCTAGGATGGCGATGCCAGGTTGCGTAACGATTCAATCCTCCTGGGCCGCTGGCACGTGATCCTGAGCCTCTACCGGATTGCGCTGCAGGGATGCTCCTGCGCTGTGTTCCTAGGGAGGAGTTGGCCACCGACCACGGTTACCTGAACATCTTTGGAGGCGGGCTGTCCACGAATGAGGGCACAAATCCACGAAGGGAACGGAGATATGAACGAGGCCCAGGCGAAGTTCTAGGCTTCTTTCATCCTGTCCGCCTCCTCAGATTTGGAAACATTCATGATCCCAGAGGCTTTCATCGTCACCCACACCATCGGGATCGCGAGATGAACGCCCACAGTTATCATGCCTCAGAGATCACACCCGGGAGAGAGCAGTTTTGTCCGCTGCGAATTCTGCATGGACGGCTTTCCCAGAGCTCGCCCTTTTCGATATCGAGGTGCATTCCGAACAGTTGGAATAAGCTTCGTTTTATGGCTGACCAGATCAAGCATCGACCTTCGCTCCGGAGCGGGTTATGGTATGGAATGCAATGAACCCAGAAACCGATGTGGCCCACAGCGGGACGACTGGATCACCCACCTGGGTCTTAGGTCTGGCCTACACGCCCTTTCGGAAGCGGAGCGCTTGCAAGAGCTCCCAGAAGCCTGATCAGCCTTGTTGGAGGACTCACAAGAAGGAGCTCTTTGGGATCTAAGAGGTCGCCTTCGACGATTTCCCAAGACCGATAGAAGGTCGATTTTTCCCTAATGAAGAAGGCATGCGCCCTGGATACTAGCGCACATGCAGAGACAAGAAGCAGGAGGGAATACAAGGGAATGTATAGTCTCTTGATTTCTTTCCTCGCTATTATCCCATGCTAGCTATCCTCCACTCGAAGGAGCTGAGCACCCGCATATAGTTCGCTCGTTCGTAGGCGGCGGGGCTCGCGACCCGCTGGCGGGACATGCTCCCCTGCATCTGCTGAATCGAGCTGTATTCGTGCTCCTCCATCCAGCGCCGGATGTCTTCCAGGAGCTGCTGCACATACTCTGGGCCGTGGAGGAGCAGGGCGGAAGCCATCGTAACCACCCTGGCGCCGACCATCATCGCCTTCAGCACATCCTCCGCCGTGTGCACTCCACCCGTGATCGCCAGATCCAGCCGCACCTGGGGGTGGAGGATCGCGGCCCAGCGCAGGCGCTCCCGAAGTTCATGGGAGGAGCTGAGCACCAGGTTGGGCACGACTTCCAGGGTCTCGAGATCGATATCCGGTTGATAAAACCGGTTGAACAGCACCAGCGCTTTCGCTCCCGCCTTCTCGAACCGCCGGGCCATATAGGGCAGGGAGCTGAAATACGGGCTGAGCTTCAGGGCCACCGGGATGCGCACGGAGGAAGTCACGTCCCGCACCAGTCGGATGTATCCCTCCTCAACGGCCTGGCTGGTCTCCTCCGATGAGGTGGGCAGGTAGTAGAGATTCAGTTCCAGGGCATCGGCTCCTGCTTCCTCCATCAGGCGGGCATATCGGATCCATCCCCCCGTGGTGACTCCGTTCAGGCTGGCGATGACTGGGATGCAAAGGGCGGCCTTCGCCCGGCGGATGTGCTCCAGGTAGCCCTGAGGTCCCATGTTGTAATCCTGGAGATCGGGGAAGTAGCGCAGGGCCTCGGCGAAGCTCTCCTCGCCGTAGGAGAGGCCGTAGTCGAGCATCTCGCTCTCCCGGGTGATCTGCTCCTCAAACAGCGAGGGCAGCACCACCGCGGCGATCCCCGCCTCCTCCAGACGGCGGAGCACCTCCAGATCCTCGGTCATCGGGGAGGAGGAAGCGATCAGCGGGTTTTTCAGGCGGAAGCCCATATAAGTGGTGGAGAGATCGATCATGACCAAGATCCTCGGGATAGGGTCATCGCGATATCCGCAGGCTCAGGATTATGGCGCCTGATGACAGGTTCGCGTAGGAGCAGCCCTTGTGGCTGCTCCATCGGCTCCCTGTGATGGCATCTGGGAGCAGGCCCTGTGCCTGCCCCCCGAAATGCGCGACGCCCCGGATCATTTTTGTAGGGGCAACCCCTTGGGGTTGCCCCTACGTGGAGCCGGTCGGATTGGCCCTGTCCCCATCGTCGCCTTATGCACCGCGCCCGTTGCCGCCTCGTTCGTTGAGTTGCACCTCGGCCAGCGCCTTGTAGATCTGCCAGCGCAAGCGAATGTCGGCTTCGGCCTCCTCTAGTAGCTCTTCTGCAACCTTGGGCTGGCTGTGAAGCAGCATCGTGAAGCGAGTCTCGTTATACATATACTGGGACAGCGGCAGGCTTGGCGGCTTGGAGTCGATCTGAAGCGGGTTGAGGCCCTCCCGCAGCCGTCGCGGATCGTAGCGGATCAGTGGCCAATAGCCAGTGAGCACGGCCCGCTTCTGCTGCTCCATGCCATAGCGCATATCGTAACCGTGAGCGATGCAATGACTGTAGGCGATGATCAGAGACGGGCCCTCGTAGGAGTCGGCCTCCAGGAAGGCCTTGAGGGTGTGGGCGTCATTGGCCCCCATGGCCACCCGGGCCACGTAGACGTTGCCATAGGTCATCGCCATCAGGGCGAGATCCTTCTTGGGGCCCCGCTTGCCGCCGGCGGCGAACTTGGCCACCGCGCCCCGCGGCGTGGCCTTTGACATCTGACCACCGGTGTTAGAATACACTTCGGTGTCCAGCACGAGGAGATTCACGTCATACCCGGAGGCCAGCACGTGGTCGAGGCCGCCGTAGCCGATATCATAGGCCCATCCATCGCCTCCGATAATCCACACGCTCTTGCGCACCAGGGCGTCCGCCACAGCCAGAAGACTCCGGACCTCCGGCGAATCCGGCAGCTCCCGCAGGCGGGCCTTAAGCAGCCCCACCCGTTCCCGCTGGGCCCGGATCCCCTCCTCGGTGGACTGGTCGGCGTTCAGGATCTCCTCCGCCAGGGCCTCGCCGATCTGGGCGCTGAGCCGCCGCAGGAGCTCCTGGGCGTAGTCCCGCTGCTTGTCCAGGCTCAGGCGCATCCCCAGGCCGAACTCCGCGTTGTCCTCGAAGAGGGAGTTAGACCATGCCGGCCCGCGCCCATCCTGGTTGTAGGTCCACGGCGTGGTGGGGAGGTTGCCGCCGTAGATCGAGGAACAGCCGGTGGCGTTGGCGATCACCAGCCGGTCGCCGAACAGCCGGGTGAGCAGCGAGAGGTAAGGGGTCTCCCCGCAGCCCGCGCAGGCACCCGAGAACTCAAAGAGCGGCTCCAATAGCTGCGCGTCCTTGACCTGGGTGAAGTTCAGCTGCGACCGGTCAACGTCCGGCAGCTGCAGGAAGAACTCCCAGTTCCGGCGCTCGGCCTCCCGAAGCGGCGCCTGCGGCCGCATATTGATGGCCTTGCGGCTCACGTCCGACTTGTCCTTGGCCGGGCAGACCTCCACACACAGGGCGCATCCGGTGCAGTCCTCCGGCGCCACCTGGAGGGTGTAGACCATATCCTTGAACTCCCGCCAGCGGGCGGGGGCATGCTGGAAGGTCGGCGGCGCGTCGGCGAGAAGCGCCGGATCGTAGACCTTCGCCCGGATCACCGTGTGGGGGCAGACCATCACGCACTTGCCGCACTGGATACAGATCTCCGGCTCCCAGACCGGGATCTCCTGGGCGATGTTACGTTTCTCCCACTTCGTGGTGCCGCTGGGCCATGTGCCGTCCGGCGGGAAGGCGCTCACCGGCAGGAGATCCCCCTCCCCGGCGATCATGCGGGCGGTCACCCGTTGCACGAACTCCGGGGCCTCCGGTGGCACCGGCGGGCGGCGGTCAAAGGTGCTGGTGACGCGGCCGGGGACCTTCACCTCATGGAGGTGCTGTAGCGCGGCGTCCACGGCGGCGAAGTTCTTCTCCACGATGGCCTCGCCCCGCTTCCCGTAGGTCTTGACGATGGCATCCTTGATCTCGGCGATCGCCAGATCGGTGGGCAGGATGTTCGTGAGGGCGAAGAAGCAGGTTTGCAGGATGGTGTTGATGCGCGGCCCCAGCCCGTGCTCCCGGGCGATCCGGTAGGCGTCGATCACATAGAAGCGCAGGTTCTTCTCGATAATGGCCTGCTGCACGGAGCGGGGCAGATGGTCCCATACCTCGTCCGGGCCATAGGGGCTGTTCAGCAGGAAGACGCCCCCAGGCTCGGCGGCCTGGAGCACATCCATGCGCTCCAGGAAGTGGAATTGGTGGCAGGCCACGAAGTTGGCGCGTCGGACCAAATACGAGGAGCGGATCGGGCGGGGCCCGAAGCGCAGGTGCGAGACCGTCACCGACCCGGATTTCTTGGAGTCATACACGAAGTAACCCTGCGCGTAGTAATCCGTTGTGTCGCCGATGATCTTGATGGAGTTCTTGTTGGCGCTCACGGTGCCGTCGGCCCCTAGGCCGTAGAACACCGCGCGCACCGTGTCCGGGCTCTCGATGAAGAAATCCGGGTCGAACGCCAGGCTGGTGTGGGTCACATCGTCATAGATGCCCACCGTGAAATGGTTCTTCGGCCGGTCTTTCGCCAGCTCGTCGAAGACCGCCTTGACCATGGCCGGAGTGAACTCCTTAGAGGAAAGCCCATAACGCCCGCCGATGATCCGCGGCATTGTCTGGAAGGGCGCAACGCCCGAGGCCATCGCCTCCGCCACCGCCGTCACCACATCCAGATAGAGGGGCTCACCCGCGCTCCCCGGCTCCTTGTTGCGATCCAGGACGGCAATGGCTTTGACAGCGGGCGGGAGCGCCCGGATGAAGTGCTCCACCGAGAACGGGCGGTAGAGGCGGACCTTCACCACGCCGACCCGCTCGCCGCGGGCGTTGAGGTATTCCACCGTCTCGTGGACCACCTCCGCCCCCGAGCCCATGATCACGATCACCCGCTCCGCCTCCGGGTCCCCCACGTAATCGAAGAGGTGGTACTGACGGCCCGCCAGGCGGGCAAGGCGATCCATCGCGTTCTGCACGATGGTCGGGCAGGCCAGATAATACGGATTGACGGCCTCCCGCGCCTGGAAATATGTGTCCGGGTTGTGGGCCGTGCCCCGGATGAAGGGATGATCGGGGGAAAGGGCCCGGGCGCGGTGTGCACAGATCCATTCCTCATCGATCATCGCCCGCAGATCCTCGGGGGTGAGCAGTTCGATCTTGTTAACCTCGTGGGAGGTGCGGAAGCCGTCAAAGAAGTGTAGGAAAGGGATCCGCGTCTCTAGGGTAGCCGCATGGGCGATGAGAGCGAGGTCCTGGGCCTCCTGAACGGAGCCCGAGGCCAGAATCGCGAACCCGGTTTGCCGGGCGGCCATCACGTCGCTGTGGTCGCCGAAGATTGAGAGGGCATGGGTGGCGACGGTGCGGGCCGCCACGTGGATCACCAGGGGGGTGAGCTCTCCGGCGATCTTATACATGTTGGGAATCATTAGAAGCAGCCCCTGGGACGCCGTGAAGGTGGTGGCAATCGCTCCTGTCTGAATCGCGCCATGGAGGGCACCGATGGCCCCGCCCTCGCTCTGCATTTCGATCACTTTCGGCACAGTGCCCCAGATGTTGGGACGTCCTTTGGCCGCCCATTCATCGGCCAGTTCGCCCATCGGCGAAGAAGGGGTGATGGGATAAATCGCGATCACCTCGCTCAGGTGATAGGCCACGTTTGCCGCAGCCTCGTTCCCATCCACGGTTGCCATCCGCCGAGCCATCGTCAACCTCCATCGATGGGCATCTCCCTCGGCCCCCAAAGAGCGAGCAAGAAAAGAGCGGGGGATGAACAGATGGTCCATGCAGTTGTGCGATAAACCTACCTCGCTGCAGAGTATATATCCGGAAAGAATTGAAAGTAGATGTCAACTGTCAGGATCAGAGGATGCCTTTGGTCAGGTGAGGATCAAGGCTTCGTGCCGGCTCTACTAAAGCAGAGCTTTGGATTCGTTTGCCATAATATTATTGAGGCCTATTAGATAACACGACCGATCGCCCGGGAGGGATCATGAAATACATATTGATGGGCCTCATCCTCAGCCTTCTAATCGCTATATCCGGGATCTGTGCGCCTCTCCTTCTGGCACCGTCTCTTCCTCCTTCCGTTACAAAGACCTCTCCCGCGGCTCAGGATCCAGCGCCCCCCTCCTCCACGCTTCGCATCCAGGAGGAAGCTTCCAACAACCTTCAGATCTTACTTCAAACGGATCTGCCCATTCGGGATCTCCGAGATCTGGCGATTCGATATCGCGGATTGCCGCCCGATACCCCCGAGACGGCCTGTCGTTGGGAAGTGGATCCACCCGTGGGCACGAAGCGAACCTTTTTGGTCTCGAATGATGATATTCATGAGACCTTCACTGTGACAGCAGTTTTGAGGGTGAAGACCTCACATCTTTCCATGTGGGTGGAAGAGAATTCCCTAGTAAGTCAAGAGGATTTAGAAGCCGCGGCGGCAACCTTCGAGCAGCAGATCTACCCGACGGTCCGTTCCTTCTTTGGAAGCGAGTGGACGCCCGGGGTGGATTGCGATCCACGTGTGGTGATTCTTCACGCGTCTAGGATGGGGAATGTGGCAGGATATTTCTCTAGCAAGGATGAGTTCCCCAAGGCGGTGCGCCCAGATTCTAATGAGGCGGAGATATTTTACATCAATCTGGACGCTTTGCAAGTGAACTCATCGTTCTACAATGCAGTTCTCGCCCATGAACTCCAGCACATGATTCATTGGCATAACGATCGAAACGAGGAATCCTGGCTGAATGAAGGAGCCTCGGAATTGGCCGCTTCCCTAATCGGCTACAGTGAGAGCAGATTTCAGCACTCCTTCCTCGCCAAGCCAGACACCCAATTAAATACATGGGCGCCCCAAGAGGAGGGAAATGCGGAGCATTACGGGGCATCATTCTTGTTCATGAAGTATTTCCTGGAGCGCTTTGGAGAAGAAGCTACCCGACGTCTGATCGCCCATCCGGAGAACGGCCTAGTCGCTGTGGATCAGGTGCTGAAGGAGATCGGCGCGGATCTTGACGCAGATGCCTTATTTTTGGAATGGGTAGTAGCTAATTTCCTAGATCATCTCGATCTCCCTGAGGGCCCTCGATATCGGACCATCCAGGTTCCGGAACCCGATCGAGCTGTGACAGTCCGTCGCCTACCCTGGGAAATCCAGGACACGGTCTTCCCATATGCGACGGATTATATTGAGGTTCCCCCAGACGAAACCCTACGATTAGTCTTCCATGGGGCGCCCACGCTTCCCATCGTCGCCACTGCTCCCTTTGATGGACATCGGTTCTGGTATGCTGTGCGGGGTGATGAGAGCAACCCACGGCTGACCCGCATGATCGATTTGCGCGGGGTAACTCGGGCCACCCTGCGCTATCGGATCTGGTATGATCTGGAGGAGGGTTGGGACTACGCTTATGTCAGCGTCTCCACCGATGGCGGTCAGCGCTGGATGCTTCTACATACTCCCTCAGGGACTGATACGAATCCCCATCACAACAACCTGGGGTGGGGATATACGGGGGTGAGCGGTGGGGAGGGCGGGCCGCGCTGGATCACGGAGACCGTGGATCTCACGCCATATGCCGGTCAAATGCTACTTCTTCGTTTCGAGGTCGTGACGGACGACGCCGTGAATCGTCCAGGAGTCGCTTTAGATGCCCTCGAAATCCCAGAGATCGGATTCTGGGATAGCGCGGAGACAGAAGCGGGTTGGCAAGCGGAAGGTTGGGCTCGAGTCACCCCGCAGGTTCCAGCTCGCTTCGCCCTTCAGGTCATACGGATTCGGCAGGATGGCACTGTCCGGATCGAGCAACTGCCCATCGGGGAGGAAGCCAAGGGGGAATGGATCTTGGAGGGTGGCTTGGATCGCCGCGTGGTCTTGGCCCTTTCAGCCCTCGCCCGGTTTACCACCGAACCAGCACCGTATACCCTGCGAATTGAGCAACCTCCGGCTATAGAAACGAGGCGTCGGTGAGTTTGGTGAATCGGTGAGTTTGGTGAATAAGGAGCCTGGGCCATGGAGCGCCATCCGGACGAATGGGTAGAGCGCATTCTGGAAGACGAAAGCTGGCGAAGCGGCTTGACGGACGAGCAGGCCGAACGCCTCCTTCGATGGGCCCTCGATCGGACTGCCCCCCACCAAAGAGAGACCGGAGAGAGCCTACGCCGGGCACTGCGTCGGATCCAACGGGCGGTGCAGGCCTCCGAGGAAGAGGCAGAAGCGCTCCTAGCGGAATGGGGAATCTCGCTACCGCCAGGGTGGATGCGTTGGACTGTCGACGAGCGCTTATCGTGGGTGCTTCAGGCGCTGACCTTGTAGACGCCACGAGCAAGGGGCTAGAGGGGAACGCATGAAGTTCACTCGGGGCCATTTCCGCTTAAGGATCCCTAAGTTCCTACATCGCCCGCGGCCAGCCCGCAAGAGGAGGGAGCGATTTTGGGATAGGGTTCTCTCCCTCGCGGGGATGGTGACCTTGTTCCTGTTCGCATTAGGGATTTTCGCCAATCCGCGTTGTCTGACTTCTCCAGAGGCCTCGTCGCCCCCTGCTTCTGAAGAACAGACGGAATGGTATGAGGTCTTCTTCACCGCTCCAAGCTTTCCAGGTGATCCCGATCTTCATCGAGGGAGCGTCATGGATTCGCTGATCGCTGCCATCAACAGTGCCCAACAGGCCTTAGATGTGGCGGTTTATGACATGGATCTGCTGCCGGTCACGGAAGCCCTGCTGCGCGCTCGAGATCGCGGTGTCCGCGTCCGCGTAGTCACCGAGACCGACAACGCCGATACCAAAGCGATCGCCCGTCTACGAGCAGGCGGCATTCCAGTGGTAACCGATGAACGGGAAGGGTACATGCACAATAAGTTCATGGTCATTGATGGCGA
This sequence comes from Thermoflexus sp., assembly GCA_025057635.1. Classification (GTDB taxonomy): domain Bacteria; phylum Chloroflexota; class Anaerolineae; order Thermoflexales; family Thermoflexaceae; genus Thermoflexus. The sequence continues at coordinate 60,244 of JANXBD010000003.1, forward strand.
CCGCGTGTGGACTGGATCGATGAATTTCACGTATCATGATGTCTATCAGAACGACAACAACGCGGTGCTGATCCATTCCTCGGATCTCGCTCGAAATTACTCAACCAAGTTCTCCGCGATGTTTGAACGGCGGGCCTTCGGCCCCGCCCGCACCTCCGGAGATACGGTTCCCCGATTGACTGTTCGAGGAATCCGGATGGAAAATTATTTCGCGCCAGAGGATCCTACTATCGAGGCGATTCAGCAAGTGATTCGAGGCGCTCGGGAGCGTATCGTGTGGATGGCCTTCGTCTTCACACATCCCCGGATCGCAGATGTTCTGATAGAGCGTGCTCGAGCCGGTGTGAAGATCCACGGAGTCTTAGAGAGAGCTGGAGCAGAAGCGCCTGCCAGTCAGTTCCGTCGCCTTCGGCAGGCTGGGATCGATGTCCTCAAAGACGGCAACCCTTACAATATGCACCATAAGGTGTTGGTCATCGATCGTCGGATCGTGCTCTTTGGTTCTTATAATTTCTCTCGGAATGCCGCCCAGGATAACGATGAGAACCTCCTGATCGTAGCAGATCCGGAGATGGCTCTGCGCTTTGAAGCAGAGTTCGCCCGGATCTACGATCAGGCTTTGAACCCACCCCGCGTCGGATGGCTAACTTCAGAATCGGTTTTCGCGCCTCAATAACGGGGTTTGTGATATATGTATCATACAAAAATGCCTCTCCCTCCGGCCGCCTTTCGAGCGTTAGGGAGAAACTGGATGGTAGCCAAAGCTATAGCGTTCGCCGAAGACAACCGTTTTTCGGATCTCTTCGCAGGAGCGTTCGAGGAATGACAGCACCACAGACCTCCCATCCCTCACCTGAGGAGCTGGAGCCGGCTCCTCCCTGGGGCATCGGACTGGCTCTGATGGCCCTAGCCTATTTTCTGATGATCCAGTTCATGCTAGGCGTCCTTTTCTTTCTGATCTACTGGGTGTTGCTGGAACCTGCCCAGCCCCTCGAGGCCGTTTTGGAGCGCGCAGCAACCAGTGGGCGTTTCATAGGGATAGCGAATGGTTTGATTTACCTGTTCATCTTACTTACTGTGTTAGCTGCTCTGCGCCTGTGGGTGCGCCAGCCTTTAGGTCTAGCCCTCCGTCTGGTTCCTCCGGTCCGGATCCCCCTGTGGGCAACCCCCTTGCTGGCCCTCGGTCTTGGAGTGGCTATAGACGCTGTGACGATCACCATGGGACGTCCAGTGATCCCAGAGAACATCGCTCCCCTGTTGCGAGGATATGATCCACTGGAATGGATCTCGATGGGATTCCTTGCAGTGATCGTTGCTCCCCCTACTGAGGAGTTGCTGTTCCGAGGCCTACTATATCCGGCGCTTGCGGTTCGAGTGGGCCCGATGTTTTCTATCTACCTAGTCTCTCTGATCTTCGCACTTTTTCATCTCCTGACCTACGGTGGCACGGCTGACCAGTGGTTCTGGATCGCCCAAGCGTTCGTAATCGGCCTGACGCTGACCGGCCTACGGGCCCGCACTCGCTCGCTGTGGCCTCCGATTTTGATGCACATGACCCTCAACCTGTATGCGATGGCGGAAGCGATCTTCCTCTTGAATTTCCGGGCGTGACTGAAACCCGCACTTGAGGGATAGGATTTGAGGAAGAGCACGGAGGACAGCTCTTCTAGCCCTTAAATCCTGTGTGTCACGTCCGAACATCTCCTGAAGGCGATCATTCCTAACCGAACCAAGGCATGTCTGTCAGGAGGCCCTGTGGGAAGCCACACATCGATTCTGGTGGAGACCCTTGAGAATGTGGGGCTGATTCGGCTGAACCGGCCTGAGCGGCTCAATGCGCTGAATCGCCTCCTAATGGAAGAGCTGGCCGCTGCCTTAGAGGCCTTCGACCAAGAGGATTCGATCCGGTGCATCGTGATCACGGGCAACGAACGGGCTTTCTCAACCGGTGCCGATATTCAAGAGATGATGGAGGCCGGCGCTGTGGAGATGTTGCTTCGGGACTCGATTGCCTGGTGGGATCGGATCCAGCGGATCCGCAAGCCGATTATTGCTGCAGTGTCGGGATGGTGCCTAGGTGGAGGCTGTGAGCTGGCGATGGCCTGCGATATCATCATCGCCTCGGAGACGGCTGTTTTCGGCCAGCCGGAAATCAACATCGGGGTGATACCAGGCGCCGGTGGAACTCAGCGTCTGACTCGAGCGATCGGGAAGTCGAAGGCGATGGAGATGATCCTGACCGGGCGCTACATGAGCGCCCAGGAGGCTGAGGCCGCTGGGCTGGTCTCCCGCGTAGTCCCGGTGGGATCCTACCTGGACGAAGCGATCCGTCTGGCAAAAGAAATCGCTGCCCGTCCGCCTATCGCCGTCCGACTGGCAAAAGAGGCCGTCAACAAAGCTTTTGAAACCAGTCTGCGCGACGGCTTGGAATACGAGCGGCACCTGTTCTACTTTCTGTTTGCTACAGAGGATCAAAAGGAAGGGATGCGGGCCTTTATCGAGAAGCGAAAACCACAATGGAAGGGACGCTGAACCTGGTGAGCGCGCTGATCGGTTTCCGAACCCTCCGCCTAGCGCTGGAAGCGGTTCGCTGGAATTCGAGCGGCCCCGCTTTGATCCTGGTGGCCCCGGAGATGGCACATCGGGTGCGAGGCGGCATCGCGACCGTTCTCGGCACGGTTCAGGCGGTGATGCGGGAAAACCCCTGGATCACCCCTGCGTTCACCTCGCGGACTATGGTTTATCCACGAGTAGGGCCGCCGGATAATGGCGTGGTCTATCTGGCTATGCAGGCGGCGAATGCGAGGGCGGTGTTCTTCCACAACGATTTGCCAGCAGATCCAGAGTGGGAGCCGTTCTTCGAGAAAGCGCGGCGACTTCCTGAAGCGCGGCGCAGCGAGCATCCGGTTCTCTCGTTTCTTGCCATCGGCTCTCGGGCGGAAGCAGCAACTGTCTCGCAATCGATCTTAGATCCGTGGGGACCTATTCGCTGGTTACACGCAGAGAATGGGGATGTGATCTTGATGGGAGCCGACCATACAATGAACGTCGCCATTCATTATGTGGAAGCCCTGGCTGGGCGGAAAACTTTCGTGCGCTGGGCATTGATGGATCGACATGTGGTGGAGTTGCCGGGTTTTCCAGGATGTCGACGGGGATTTGGGGCGGCAGCTTCATTGCTGGAGCCTGTAACTCGACGAGTTCATTTGGATGATTGGTTCCTTCAAGGGTTGCCACTGGAACAGATGGTTCGGATCTTGCTGGACACCTTACGCCGCGATCCGATGGCCCTGCTTTGTGAGGATCCACTCTGCCTGCTCTGTCATGCGGTTCGGCAGCACGTGCTCTATGGCGCTCGCTCCGCCTCATAGACCATTGCCTTCTCCAAATATCTAAAAGCGGAGCAGCGAATCTGCAGTCTAGGGCATAGGAGCGAATCGGATCGAGAGCCGCACATGGCTTTTACCAAATCCTCTGTAGTCTAGTTGAGGAGAAACCATGGCTCGGGAAGTGATTTCCACAGACCAAGCTCCAGCGGCTATCGGGCCCTATTCCCAAGCGATCCGAGTGGGGAATCTGATTTTCACAGCGGGACAGCTAGGGTTGGTTCCCGAAACCCGCCAGCTGGCGGGGACGGACATTGAAAGCCAGACCCGACAGGCTCTAGAGAATCTGCGAGCAATCCTAGAAGCAGCAGGGTCTTGTCTGCGCCATGTGGTGAAGGTGACAGTGTTCCTAGTCGATCTCTCTGAGTGGCCTCGGGTGAACGAAATTTACGCTGAGTTCTTTCCTGAATCCCCTCCTGCTCGCTCCACGGTTGGTGTGGCTGCCCTTCCAATGGCCGCACGGGTGGAGATCGAGGCGGTGGCTGAGGTCTGCAATTGTCCCTCACGGGAGGCGGGCAAATGATGGTGAGGAACACACAAGCCTTGCAGCTGATGGCGATCCAAGGAAATAAGGCCGAGATCGTCGGGTTGCAAGCGCTTGAGCATGCCATTTGCGGACTTCCCGTTATCCCCTCACTCTTTTATGAATGAATCTGAACCCGAATCTTCCTTGTGAGGCCTATCAGGAGGAGGAAGGAATTCTCTTAGAGAAGAGCTGGGCAACTTCGGCCCTCAGCTTCGCTTCCGAAACATTCTTCTCGGAAATCGAATTGCCGAGCAGAAATTGAGGCTCACGAGGGATCCATGATTTCCCCTTCCCGACTGCGATGGATTCGTATTTTCCTTGCCGGGCTGATCGGCTCGGTCGTAGGATGGACAGTGGCCACAGCGATGTTGCTGGCTTGGGCTGCTGGAGGGTTGTCTCCCTCAGGGGATGAGATCCTGATCCCCACCATCTCGATCAGCGCCGCCCTCCTAGCCGCCTGGCTGGCCTGGGTCAACTGGGGCAGATCATAACCATCGTCCCCCTCAGCCCCTGAAGCCATAGAGCGCCTGAAAACAATTAGGATGGGCCGCGCCGCTCGACGTGTCATTTCCTCTATTCCTCCACCACACAACCTTGATGATGAACCGGGAGCCATCGATGGTGGAATTCGCCTTCCAGTTCCCCCCGGGCTTTCTTTGGGGAACCGCAACCGCCAGCCATCAGGTCGAGGGGGAGAACACGAACAATGATTGGTGGCTCTGGGAGCAGGAGCCGGGTCGGATCCGAGAGGGGCATCGCTCAGGTCGGGCCTGTGACTGGTGGCGGAATGCGGAGGCGGATTTCGACCGCGCCACCGCCCTGGGTCAAAATGCCCACCGGCTCTCCATCGAGTGGAGCCGGATCGAGCCCCGCGAAGGGAGCTTCGACGACGCCGCCCTCGATCGATATCGGGCCATGCTGCGGGCTCTTCGAGATCGCGGGATCGAGCCGATGGTCACCCTGCACCATTTCACCAACCCTATCTGGTTAGCGGAACAGGGAGGATGGGAGAACCCAGCTGTCGTCGATCGCTTCGAGCGCTACGTGCGGCGGGTGGTGAGCGCCCTGAAGGATCTGTGTCGCCTGTGGTGCACGATCAACGAGCCGAACGTACTGGCGTATATAGGATGGAACGAGGGGAAATGGCCGCCGGGGAAGCGAGATTCGTGGCTCTCCATGCAGGTATTGCGTCACCTGATGCGGGCCCATGCCCGGGCCTATTACGCTATCCATGAAGTCCAGCCAGAGGCCCAGGTGGGAATCGCTCACCACATGATAGTTTTCGAGCCAGCCCGCCCTGCCTCCCCGCTCGATCAAATGATCGCCTACTTGCATGATCGCATGTTCAATCGGATAGTCCTGGATGCAATAACTGCAGGACGAGAGCCCGCGGTTTTCTCCTTCCGGGGACTGGCCGCGCTTCGCGGAACGTATGACTTCATGGGATTAAACTACTACACACGGCGCCTCTCCGCTTTCGATCGACGCTCCCCAGCCACTCTGTTTGGACGCACTTTCCTGAACCCCCAAGGAGAAATCAGCGATGGGGAATACGGGGAAGTCTTTCCCGAGGGCCTCTATCGGCTGCTGAAGCGGCTCGCCCGCTTCGGAAAGCCGATTTACGTCACCGAGAACGGGATCCCTGATGCGGATGATGATCAGCGGCCTCGCTTCATCGTGCGCCATCTCCATGCAATGTGGCGGGCGATCCAGGACAACGTCCCGGTGAGGGGATATTTCCATTGGTCTCTCGTGGATAACTTTGAATGGACTGAGGGGTGGACACTGCGGTTCGGCCTGATCGAGGTGGATCCGGAGAGCCAGGCGCGGCGGCCTCGGCCCAGCGCTGGGCTCTACAGTGAGATATGTCGGGCCAACGCCTTGACCTCTGAGACCATCGCCCGCTACACCCCTGGGCTAATCCAGGAGATGTTCGGGATTGAAGAGTTGTAAACTTCGGCGGCCCGCATGCATTTCTCAATTCAAGGCGGATGATGTGGGATGGCTTTTTTAAGGAAAAGGGAGGAATTTGAATTCGCCCTTCTGCCAGTCCAGCCAACTCTTGACTGCGTCCCACATAGCTAGCCCTTTTCGGGACTTAGCGCGTCGATCCGCTTGAACTTCGGCACCGGCCACCCCTCTCGCCGAAACGGCCATGTGCTTGGGATCAAAAGCCCCTCTCCCTCTATCATCCACCAGTCCCCAAACCAAGCGATCGACACCGCTTCTGCCAGCTGCTTGCGCCATCGCCTCGTCAGGTACCCGCTCATCGCGAGGGCCGAAGGGGTATCGCGCGCGTTCGACCGCTTGACCTCAGAATTCCAAGCTCCCTGGCGGGCTGAAACAGTGCAGGACTGGCCGGCACCCTATCCAAATCGCTCCGCTGCTCCTCAGAACATCGGCACCCGGATGAAGTGGATTCCCCACGTTGCCCCTGCTCGCTCCAGCACCCGCTTCAGCCGCCCCGAAATGAAAATCATCGGCGTTCCTTCCCCCCGCACCACCTCCTATCGCAGCGCTTCTCGAAAAATGATCGGCCGCCGATCCTCGGCCGCCGGCTCCTCTCGCGACATCCGCTCCCTGTCCAACGCTTCCAGCTCCCGCACCACGTTTAGGGCCCAGCAGGGCCAAAAGTCCTCCCCCATCTTGTCTATCTTGTGGTGCACCACCTGCAAAGGCTACCCAACCCTGCATCACGCAGCGGTAGCGGTGGGCATCCCGCGCCGTCTATCCGCGATCGATGTCCCTCAGGGCCATCACTGCGCCCACAAGCAGGGGCGGCGCCATCGGAACGCACCCCTTCTCATCCGCACAGCGCGGGGTTGTTATGAACACACGCATACCGCTTGGAGGCGGCCGCAGCGGCAAAGGCCTTCAGGAGATGAGTTGGTATGTGCATACGCACACCGGCTGAGAGCGCGCGGATAGCCTGGTTGCGGCACCAAAAAGTCCAACCACACCTAACCTAATAGTTTGGGATCGAACTCCATTCCACGTCACAATTTCAATCGATCAATACACTCGCTCAATATACGCGTGCAATAACATCCCAGTTCGCCTATCTTCAATCGAGACATCCATATAGCCTTTTGTTAACCACGTAAATACATCGCCTAAATCCGGAAATATAGTGAAGATCCGACCATCATCTGCCCGAAAACGCCGGGGGAGGATCGTGAGCTCCCCCTCCATCTCCTCATACGCCTCAAACGGCTCAATCACGATCACCTTCGCCCGCCAACCCATCCCCCACCCCCCACCTCAATCCCTCGATACCAAGAATTCGAACCTCGACTCGATCTGGCGTGGAATCCTCCATCCCAAAACCCGCGCCGATTCGTCCCCTCAACAGCGATGCAATGGCCAGCGCCACTCCCTACACCGCCCACCACCAACAGCCTACTCAACCAGATACACCGGCTCCGCCTTCCAACCCCTCACCCCCTCCCCCCGCAACCACCCATACGCCCGCTGCGAAATCACCACATACGGATGCGCCACCGCCAGCTCCCCAAAAAGCTCCACCGTCCGGTTGAAGTCCGCCGCCACCCCCAACACCTCCCTCCCATAGTAAACGCTCGTCTCCTCATAATACCGAATCCGCCCCCACCAGTGCGTGTGTTTGCGAAACCGGCTCTCCGTCCCACACACCTCGCACCGCCGCTCCTCCTCAAACTCCGTCGGCGGCGACGCCATCGCCGGCAGCACATTCGTGACCACCAGCTGAAACAGCCGCGGCTCCCCCTGATGAGGCCGCCGATAGTCCCACACCGGCCGCAGGGTGAAGCCCGTCAGCCCCGAGGCCTCAAGCCGCTGCGCCAGACGGGCCGACACGATCACCTTGTAGCTATACGTCATCGAGAGATCCCGCTTGCCCATCTTCCACACCTCCACCAGCAGGTCCCGCACCTGCTCCAACTTGGCCCGACAGGCCGGGCATCGCCGGTGGGAGGCCTTGGGGCTCCCCCTGTAGCCACCCTCCTTGAGATCATACCAGTCATCCTCAATCGCCTGGTTGGTGGGACCCCACAAAAGCAAACTCGCGGAAGAAATCTCATCATCGCTATACCGTCGCCTTATCGCAATATGCGGCGTGATATCTGGTTTCCCCTGAAACGCGTGAAGCCAAGCCTCAAATTCCGGGCTATCTGCATCGATCTTGAAGTCGAAACCCATCGGGGCCTCGCGAAATCGTCGAATCCCTACCTGCTGCAGAATCTGCCGCACGGACTGTT
>JANXBD010000040.1 GCA_025057635.1 Thermoflexus sp.
GGGGACACCGGACGGGCGCTGACGTGCCCTTCTACGAACAGGAGCCTTTTCGTGGATCGCAGGGCACATCATGCCCGCTTTTTGCGGGGAACACGTTCAGCTGAAAGCGCACCGCCGTGTCGAACTCGAACCCGTTGAACCCGAAGGCCCCATCGCCGAACGGCACCAGCACCCACCGATCCGGATAGGCCAGTGGGGCCGCGATGGCGAAGGGCACCCCGATGCCCACACATCCGAAAGGCCCTGGATTCATCCCGTTCTCCGGCCGGTAGACGGGAAGGATGCGGGAAGCCGCCGCCATGATGTCCCCCCATCGTCGGTTACGATGGTCCGCTCATCGATTCATCGCGCCAGCCTGTGGCACAGCCTTAGGGAATGATTGGGAATGTCGACGGCGTCCTTCCCCGGGGCCCAGAAGGCGGCCAGAAGGCGGCCTCGCCCGCTTCGATCGCCCGCAGCGCCTCTCGCTAGAGAGTCCACCGCTGTTCCGGCGCCCACGCCTTCATGGCCAGCCGCCACTCCTCCGGGATAAGCCTGATGTCCCCCACCAGGCCCAGATCCACCGGCCGGTTGTGACCGATCACGACCGGCTCCAGGTTTACATGGATGATCCGCTCCCCGCCGACGAGGATGAGTAGGTCGGTCTCGGCGAAGGCCTTACACTGGGCGCGCTGGAAGAACCGCGGGGAATCCGGCAGTAGCGTCCCGCGAGCCATCCCGTTGGTGAACAGGGGAAGATCCAGCTCCTCCACGAATCGGGCGAGGGCTTCATAAGCGTTGCACCAGCGGACCGCGCTTTCGGCCATCACCACCAGCCGCTCCGCCTCGGCCAGCATCGCCGCCGCCTGTTCCAGGGCGGACTTCGTCAGGCGGGGCCGCGGCATGTTCCGATCCAGACGGGGGAAGGCCACATGGCGCTCGTCCACGAACCGGAAGAGGACGTCCCGGGGGATCTCCAGGAAGACCGGGCCGGGGCGGCCGCTCATCGCATGGCGAAGGGCCACCTCAAGGAACTCCGGGATCCGTTCGGTCTCGTAGACGGCCCCGGCCCATTTCGTGATCGGCCGCATCACCGCCACGTGATCCATCTCCTGCAGCGAGCCGCGGCCCAGCTGGGCGAAGGGGCCCTGGCCGCCGATGACCAGCACCGGGCCGTTGGCCCGGAAAGCGTTGGCCACCCTGGTGACGCTGTCAATGACCTCTGGGCTAGCGGTGACCACGGCCACCCCGGGCCGGCCGGTGAGACGCGCCCAGGCATCCGCCGCGTGGACCGCGGCCTGCTCGTGGCGGACGTCGATGATCCGGATCCCCTCATCGAGGCATCCGTCATAGATCGGCAAGATATGGCCACCACACAGGGTGAAGATGACCTCCACCCCTGCGGCCTTCAGCGTCTTCGCCACCAGCCGCCCACCGTGCATGCTGGACATCTTCGTTCCTCCTCTCAGGATCTGGAAAATCGGACCGCGCGGAGTTGGGCCGGGCAACGAAGGCACCCGGCGTAGCTTCCCCAAGGGCCCCAGGTTGGGGGATGGCGCTTCTCCAGGATCTACAGAAGGTTGCCTTCCCGGGGCAAGCAGGGCTGCTATTTCAAATCAAGCCTCCATCGGGCACCAGCCTCATTTTAGCGCAACCGGAGAGCTCTTCCCCAGAAGCGTGCAGAAAGGGCGCATCCTCTTGTTCGATCATCTACAGGAAGCGCCGATCCGCGGAGACCACCCGCATGATTGGGCTGAGGCGGTTGGAAAAGCCGTGGGAGGGGATCCAGGAGGCGTCTGGAAAAGGGGAATCCTCATCCGGGTTACGCGATTCGCTTCCTCGGGACGTCTTTTCTCCCCTCGCTCCAAGACCTGTCAGGCCGTGGAGGGAGGGGAGCTTGCCTCGCCAAAGGACGCCTTCGTGAATCCGTCCTCGGCGCCGCGGGTCCAGGCCCCCGGTGTTCCGATCGGTGGGCCCTCCCCATGCGACGCGGTGAAAAGGAATCCGCATCCCTTCGCCCCAGCTCAAGGGATTTAAACCGCTTCCATTCGGCTTGACATCATTTTTAGGTTTGGCTAAATTTACTATGATCCGTCACATGCAATCGGAGGCGGCGGATCCGATGGAAGCGCCTTCCAGAGGGAAGCGAGCCCAAGCCCCTCTCCTCGGGGAGAGGGGAGGAAAACCTCGCGAAGGGCTCAAAAGCTGCACAGGGCGTATGCCGTAAAGGCGGCCGAGCATGTTGATGAGAACTCATCCTTTTAGGAAGCGCCCATGCGTCGTGGGAGCCGATGGGTTGGATGGGGCTGGCGGATCCTGCTGATCGTCGTTGCCGCATGGGGACTGAGCGCCTGTGCTCCGGCGGAGCGCCGGGTTCAGGCGGCCGAGCTGGCGAACCGCCGCATCCGGGTGACGGCCACCACCACCATCGTCGCGGACCTGGTCCGTCAGATCGGCGGCGATCGGGTGGAGGTGATCGCCCTGATGGGCCCGGGAGTGGACCCTCATCTGTATAAGGCCCGGGAAAGCGATGTCTGGAAACTGGTGCGAGCGGACCTGATCGTCTATCACGGTTTGCACTTAGAGGCTCGAATGGCCGATGTCCTAGCCGGGATGAACCGCTGGGCGGTAGTGGTGGCGGTGGGCGAGGCGATTCCCCCCGAACAACTTCGCTATCCCTTGGGGGAGCGGATCCCAGACCCTCACATCTGGTTCGACGTCCGTCTCTGGAAACGGGCAGCAGAGCCGGTGGCCCAGGCGCTGAGCCGCCTGGATCCGACCCATGCGCCTCAGTATCAGTCCCGTCTCCTTGCTTATCAGCAGGAATTAGATCTCTTGGACGCCTGGATCCGAACGGAGGTTCAGCGGATCCCCCCCGAGCAGCGGGTGCTGGTGACGTCCCATGATGCCTTTGGATACTTCGGGCAAGCTTACGGGTTCGAGGTCCGGGGGCTGCTGGGGATCAGCACGGCGGCCGAGGCCGGCCTGGCGGACGTGCAGGCCTTGGCGGATTTCCTGGCCCGACGGCGGATCCGGGCGATTTTCGTCGAAACCAGCGTTCCCCTCCGATATCTGGAGGCGGTGCAGGAGGCTGCGCGCGCCCGGGGATGGTCTGTGCAGGTCAGCGGCCCGCTCTTCTCCGATGCCCTAGGGGATCCCGGCTCCCCGGAGGGCACGTATATCGGGATGATCCGTCACAATGTCCAGACGATCCTTCAGGCTCTGAAAGGAGAATAGTGGATGCCGTTCTTTCCATCCGTGCTCCACGAGCCTCCAACCCCCGTTGATGGCCTGGCCATCGAGGTCGCGGATCTCACGGTGATGTATGATGAGCGCCCGGTCCTCTGGGATGTGGACTGGCAGGTCCCCGCCGGAGTGCGGATGGCGGTGGTGGGCCCGAACGGCGCCGGAAAGACCACGCTGCTGCGGTCGATCCTGGGTCTGGTCCGACCGGTCACAGGTTCGATCACGGTTTTCGGGCGCCCGCCGGCGGAGGCCCGGCGGTGGATCGCTTACGTTCCCCAGCGGACAGCCGTGGATTGGGATTTCCCGGCCACGGTGCTGGATGTGGTGATGATGGGGCGTTACGGCCATCTGGGCTGGGTGCGTCGTCCAGGGGCCCAGGATCGGGAGCGGGCGATGGAGGCCCTGGCCCAGGTGGGGATGGCGGATCTGGCCCATCGTCAGATCGGTCAGCTTTCGGCGGGCCAGCAGCAACGGGTTTTCGTCGCCCGGGCGCTGGCTCAGGATGCGTGGCTTTATCTGATGGATGAGCCCTTTGCGGGCGTCGATGCCATCACCGAACAGGCCATCGTCGAAGTGCTTCGGGGCCTGAAGGCCGCCGGCCGCACGGTGATCGTGGTGCATCATGATCTCCAGACGGTTCCCCTTTACTTCGAGTGGGTAACCCTTCTGAATGTGCGCTGTGTGGCCTGTGGGCCGGTGGCGACGACATTCACCGCAGACTCCCTTCGTCAGACATACGGGGAGCGAGCCATCGTTGCCTTATGACATAGATCCGAGGGCCGGACAGGGTGCCCGGGGGCCCGGCCCGATCATTGGATAGAATCCTATGGGGTTTGCCTTCTGGCTGGACCCAACGTTCCGTCTGGTTGCTGTCGGCTCCGCTCTGATCGGGGCGGTGGGCGGGGTTCTGGGGACCTTCGCGCTGCTTCGGCGTCAGAGCTTGCTGGGGGACGCGATGAGCCATGCGGCGCTGCCCGGGATCGTTCTGGCCTTCCTGTTGGTGGGAAGCCGGGATCTTCCCCTCCTGCTCGCAGGGGCTTCCCTCAGCGCATGGCTGGGGGCGCTTCTCGTGGTCCTGATCACCCACCGTTCCCGAATCCGACCGGATGCGGCCCTGGGCTTGATCCTCTCCGTCTTTTTTGGGTTCGGGATCGTGTTGCTGACAGTGGCTCAGCGGCAACCGACGGCCGCTCAAGCCGGTCTGGAGCGCTTCCTGTTCGGGCAAGCGGCCATGATGCTGCAGCGAGATGTGGAAGGAATCGCCCTGGCTACCGTGCTCATCCTCGTCGTCGTCCTCTTGCTATGGAAGGAGTTCAAGGCCCTGGCCTTCGATCCGGCCTTCGCCGCTGCCATCGGCCTCCCGGTGATGGCCCTGGATGTCCTGCTCACGACACTGATCGTTCTGGCGATCGCGCTGGGGCTTCAAGCAGTGGGCGTGGTGCTGATGAGCGCGGTGCTGGTGGCCCCGGCCGCCGCTGCCCGTCAATGGACCCATCGGCTGGAGCGAATGGTGATCCTGGCCGGAGGATTCGGGGCCCTCTCGGGGGTCCTGGGAACCCTCCTGAGCGGCTGGATCGGCCTTCCGACCGGCCCGATGATCGCCCTGTGCGCCTCTGGGATCGCCCTGTTCTCCCTGCTGTTTGCCCCACGCCGGGGCTTAGTGTGGGCAGTCCAATTGCCACGGGGGAAACGGGATGCTGGCCCCTCAGGTTGAGATCATGCTGGTCGCGGCCCTGGCGGGAGCAGCGTGCGCGCTGCCGGGCGTCTTTCTGTTCCTGCGCCGGATGGCCCTGGTGGGGGATGCCATTAGCCACGCCATCCTGTTCGGGATCGTGGTGACCTTCCTGATTGTCCGGGATCTCCGCTCGCCTTGGCTGCTGATCGGCGCCGCGGGGACCGGGGTGCTTACCGCGGTGGCGGTGGAGGCCCTGCGTCGGACCGGCCGGGTCAAGGAAGATGCCGCTCTGGGGCTGGTGTTCCCGGCTCTGTTCAGCCTGGGCGTGGTGGGGATTGCGCGAGGAGTGGGCAACATCCACTTGGATCTGGATGCGGTGCTGCTGGGGGAACTGGCCTTTGTGCCCTTCGACCGTTTGACGTGGCGCGGATGGGATCTGGGGCCCCGAGGCGTCTGGGTGATGGGGGGGCTGCTGCTCCTGAATCTGACCATGATCCTGGCTTTCTACAAAGAGTGGACGCTCTCCACCTTCGATCCCGACTTGGCGGAGATCCTCGGCTTTCGGCCGGCGGTGCTGCATGATCTGCTGATGGGGATGACCGCCCTGACCGTGGTCGCTGCCTTTGATGTGGCCGGTGTGGTGCTGGTGGTGGCGATGCTGGTGGTTCCCCCCGCCACCGCGGCGCTTCTCACCGATCACCTGGCCCGCATGTTGGGGCTTTCGGTCCTTCTGGGCCTCGCCAGCGCCCTGGGCGGTTATGGCCTGGCCTACGCCCTGGATCTCTCGATCGCCGGCTCGATGGCCACGGTGGGCGGGATCCTGTTCGCCCTCGCCTTCTTAGGGGCGCCCGGCCATGGGCTCATCGCCCAGGCTCGCCAAGCCGCGCGACAACGCCGGCATCTGGCCCAGCAGATGCTGGTCATCCACCTGCTCAGCCACGAGGGAACGGAAGCGGAACATGAGGAAAACTGCCTGAGGACGCTGCCCCTGCACCTGCGCTGGGATCCTGCGTTCGCCGCGCGGGTGATCGAGCAAGCGGAGCAGATGGGGTGGGTCGTGCGAGAAGGCGAGTTGCTCCGGTTGACGGAAGCAGGCCGTCAGGCGGCGTGCGAAATCATCGGGTCGAACGGCGGGATGATGCCCCTTTCCCGGTGATCAGCCAGCCGGAGATGCCTCCTGGAGTGTTCCCACGAACAGCATGGTATGCCATCTACGGGATTCCGCGGAGGCAAGCCTGAGCTCGGCCCTTGGGCATATCCTGCAACCGGTGCCTCGATGAAAATCACCTAGGGGGCACAGCTCCCACCGGGGCGAGCTTTTCGGACGCTTCCCCTGGGAATCGCCGGCCACGCTACGGGGCACCTAGAGGCGCAAGAAGCTTCTCTCCTTGACCCCTACTTTTGAAATCTGTAGAATGGGTTTGCGTCTCAATGGGTTTGCGTCTTTCCTCACATTCCCCCCGGTATGAATCCCTTAGGGAGGTGCGCGGATGACCTGGCATGGGCTCACGCCGTTTGAGTTCTATGCGGTGCTGGCCGTGCTTGGGGTGGCCGTGGTGAGCCTGATCTTCGCCGGGATTCTCCGGTCGGAGGTGATGCGCTATCCAAAGGGCACGCCGAAGATGCAGGAGGTGTGGGGGGCCATCCGGGAGGGGGCGGAGGCCTACCTGCGCCGGCAGCTGATGAGCATCCTGCCGTTCATGGGCCTCCTGAGCGTGTTGCTGTTCCTCAGCGTTTATATTGTCCCCCCTTCGCCGGAGGCGCGGGAGGTCTTCCCTCACCTGGATGAGAACACGCTGCGGCTGGTGATGGGGCTGGGCCGGGCCGTTGCGTTCATCCTAGGTGCCGGATTCTCCTTGGCGGTCGGCCAGCTGGGGATGCGGATGGCGGTCCAGGGGAACATCCGGGTGGCGGAGGCCGCGCGCACCCAGGGCTATGACGCGGCCCTGCGCCTGGCCTACCGGGCCGGCACCATCACCGGAATGCTGACCAACGGCCTGGGGTTGCTGGGCGGCTCCCTCATCTTCCTGATCTTCGGCATCGCGGCGCCGGATGCCCTTCTGGGCTTCGGGTTCGGCGGCACCCTGCTGGCGCTCTTCATGCGCGTGGGCGGCGGCATCTACACCAAGGCCGCTGACGTCGGGGCGGATCTGGTCGGCAAGGTGGAGATGGACGTCCCGGAGGACGATCCCCGCAACGCGGCGGTGGTGGCGGATCTGGTGGGCGATAACGTGGGGGATTGCGCCGGGATGGCCGCGGACATCTTCGAGTCCTACGAGGTGACGATGGTCTCGGCGATGATCCTCGGCCTAGCGGTGCGGGCGGTGGATCCGAACCACTCGATGGTATGGATCATCTTCCCGCTGCTGGCGCGGGCGGTAGGGGTGATCGCCTCGATCATCAGCACCTACACCGTAGGGGGCGTCGCCGGCCACCGGGGGGATGCGCTGCGGGCCATCAGCCGGGGCTTCCTCGTGGGTGCCGTGCTGTCTTTCCTGGGCTTCGGAGCCATCGGGTTGTTCTATGCGCAGGACTGGCGGGTGGTGGCCTCGACAATGGTGGGATTGATCCTCTCGATCGTCATCGAGCGATTGACAGACTACTTCACCAGCACGGAGCGGGCCCCCGTGGGCGAGATCGAGAAGTCAACGCGGGCGGGTCCAGCCACCACCATCCTCAGCGGCCTGGCGGTGGGCTATGAGTCGACCGTATGGGCCATCGTGGTGATCGCCCTCACCATTACGACCTCCGTCGTGATCTACTGGGGCCTGCCGCCGGTCTATGTGCTCTACGGCGTCTCCCTCACCGGCATCGGGCTGCTGATGCTCACGGGCAACGTGGTCGGAATGGACTCCTACGGGCCGGTGACCGATAACGCCGGCGGGATCGCGGAGATGGCCGGGCTGGAAGAGTCGGCCCAGGAAGTGCTGGCGGACCTGGATGCGGTGGGCAACACGACCAAGGCCACCACCAAGGGCTTGGCCATCGCCACAGCCGTGATCGCCGCGGTGGCCCTCTTCGGCTCTTATCTCACGGATGTAAGCAAAGTCCAGGCCCAGCTGGGCCAGGCCCCCACCCTGCAGGACATCGGGATCCGGATCGATCAGCCGCTGGTGTTTGTGGGTCTGCTGCTGGGCGGGGCGCTGCCATGGCTATTCTCTTCCTTTGCGATCCGGGCGGTGAGCCGCGCTGCTGCGATGGTCGTAGAGGAAGTGCGACGTCAATTCCGCATCCCGGGGGTGCTGGAGGGCACGACCAAGCCCGACTACGCCCGGGTGGTTACGATCTGCACCCTGGCGGCCCAGAAGGAGCTGCTCTCCCTGGCGCTGCTTTCCGTGGCCACCCCGCTGGTCGTGGGTCTGGTGCTCCAGGTGGAGGCCCTGGGAGCCTTCCTAGCCGGGTCGATCCTCGTAGGGCAGCTGCTAGCGGTCTTTATGGCCAACGCCGGGGCGGCATGGGACAACGCCAAGAAGCGGGTGGAAAACGAGCCGCGGGACCCGGCGCGCAACCTGGGCAAGGGGAGCGAACGTCACAAGGCCAGCGTGGTCGGTGACACCGTGGGCGATCCGCTGAAGGACACCGCGGGGCCGGCGATCAACCCCATGATCAAGGCCGTCAATCTAGTCTCTGTGCTGGCCGCGCCGATCATCGTCCAGTTCCGCGGGGTGCTGACGACGGGAACTTTGCTGGCCATCGGTGCGGCGGTGGCCGTGCTCATGGCGGTGCTGCTGTGGGTGGTCTGGCAGAGCAAGCGGGAAGTGCCGGAGCTGGCCGGTGCCCCGGCCTCAGGATCTGGGCAGTAAAAACCGAGGGACGAGGCCGTTGCGAGGGCCCGCTGATCGAAGGCGAGCCCTCCGCACAAGGGGACGACGCGAGGGCGGGGCGACCCTAGGGGATTCGGGCAACCACGGGGGTGTCCCTATGGGTTGCGCCGTGTGGATTTTTGGAGGGGCAGGCCCCTGTGCCTGCCCCCATCGGGCGGCCGCGGAGGCCGGCCTCTACCGGAATGTGCGCAAAATCCAGACCGTGAGGGCCAAGGCGAGGGCCCACAGAATCCAGCGAGCACGGCGAGAGCAAGAGATATGCTTTTCGCCGGACAACAGGCCTATCAGCGCCAGGCCATAAGCACCCGGCCCATGGCCCAGGGCGACGGCCCAGGTCACCCAGAGCAGCCAGGCGATCCACCGGAGCGCTGGGAACAGAAGCCCCACCCTGGCCAGTCCCATGGGAATCCCTGCGAGGACGGCGGGCCCGGAAGGAATTCCTCCCGCAAGCCCCAACCACCAGGGGAAGGCGACGAATACCCATTCCCGGATCCCTTCCCCTATCCCTGAACGGGCCAGACGCCGTGCAAGGAGAAGGGCCACCCCGATTCCCAGCGTAAGCCATACCCCGATGTCCCCTACCAGCCCGATCCCCATCCCTAGGGCCGCGAGGGCTGTCGCCAAAGCACCCCGAAGCCCCGGGAATTCCCGGCCGTGCGCAATGGCCGTCCGGATCCATAGTGAGATGAGTTGAAAGAAGACATCCGCATAGCTACCGGATTGAAGGTAGGGCAAACGTGGTGAAATGGAGGGCGCCGGAAGGGGAGGACGCTTATCCCATGAATGCTCACGGAATAGCTGGTGCAGTGCTGACCATCCGACTTCCGCGAGCAACCACACTCCCAGCCACCAAGGCCCGAGAGGAGGGCTACCATTGGCCATCCACGCTGCGGCTAGGATCAGGGTGGCTTCCCCTTTCCCAAATAAGACGAGGAGCGGGAACCCCATACGTTTGCCCGGCCGGATGGAAGACTCGAATCAGGTTCTGAGGCCCTGGCCATCATCGATCCCAGGGTCATGAATCTCCAGGGCCTGCAAAACGGACCGCATCCGCTCAAAATGCATGCCGGGCCAGTAGACACGGCCGCACTCTGGGCAGCGATGGAAGTGTTCATACTGTCGCCAGACGAAAGCAGGAACGTGCAGAGCCACCGCTTCACGGGGGACAGGCGTCAGGCGGGCATTACATACGGGGCACCGAGAGAATGGGGCATCTCTAGGCTCCCCAAAGCAACTCCGGATCGCCCGCAACTGCTGAATGAGATCTTCGCGGTCCACTAGGAAGGCGTGGGGCCCTCCTCGGCGGGCCAGCGCATGATCCCGGGTCAACAGGATGCGATCCTCAGCTTGGGCGATGCGCAGCAGGGCGTCGTCATCAAGCGTGGGGTCGTAGCGGGTATCGTAACCCAGGATCCGCAACCATTTCGCCAGACGGCCGAGCATCGTGTCGACCACGAAGCGGGCGGAGCGATGATCCTCCGATAGCATCATCACGGCCCCCTGATGAGTCAGTGGGCACTTTATCGTAGCTCATCAAGCATTTCTTCGTAGGGCGGGCCTTTATCCCCCTATTCCTCGCCCATATGGGCAGGCCCATGCGCCTACCTCTCCTTCATCAACCCTCTGTCAGTTCCTCCAGTTCGGCCTCTTCCTGGCGGCGTTCCCGAGGCCGAAGGTGTGGAAACAGGATCACCTCCCGGATGGATCGGCGGTCGGTGAAGAGCATGGTCAAGCGATCGATCCCCAGCCCCAGGCCCCCATTCGGCGGCATCCCGTAGCGCATGGCGTCCAGATAGTCCTCATCCATTGGATGCGCCTCCTCGTCGCCGGCCTCCCGGGCCCGTCCCTGCTCCAGAAAGCGCTGTTCCTGATCGATCGGATCATTGAGCTCGGTGAAGGCGTTGCAGATCTCCATCCCTCCGATGAACCCCTCAAACCGCTCGACCGTCTCTGGATCATCGGGGCGAGCTTTGGCCAGGGGCGAGATCTCCCGCGGGTAGTCGTAGACAAATGTGGGCTGGATGAGGTTGGGTTCGACGAACCGGGAGATCAAGTCATCGATGAGCTTGCCCCGACTGGCACGGGGATCCACTTCTATGCCCCGGGCGGCTATGGCTGCCGCCAGGGCATCGCGCGTGGGATGTTGGGCAACGTCGATCCCGGCGAACTCCAAGATGGCCTCCCGCAGAGGGATACGGCGCCAGGGCGGATGGAGATCGATCTTATGGCCCTGGTAGGTCAACGTGCACCGACCCAGCACCTGATCAGCCGCGAAGGCAATGAGTTCCTCCGTCAGCCGCATCATCTCATGGTAATCCGCGTAGGCCACGTAGCATTCCATCTGGGTGAACTCGGGGTTGTGCTTGAAGGAAACCCCCTCGTTGCGGAAATCGCGGCCGATCTCATACACCCGCTCAAACATCCCCACTAGCAGGCGCTTGAGGTAGAGCTCAAAACTGATCCGCAGGTAGAGTGGTTGCCCCAGCTCATTGTGATAGGTGATGAAGGGGCGAGCGGAGGCCCCGCCGTAGATCGGCTGCAGGATTGGCGTCTCCACTTCGATGAACCCCCGCTCGTCCAGGAAGGCGCGGATTGCTCGGACGAGGGCCGCGCGGATGCGGAAGATCTCCCGGATCTCCGGGTTCATCATCAGGTCGAGGTAGCGCCGACGGTAACGGGTCTCCACATCCTTCAAGCCATGCCAGCGGGAGGGAGGGGGGTAGATCGCCTTGGCCAGCATCCGGAAATCCCGGACCCGAAGGGAGATCTCCCCCGTCCGGGTGCGCATCATTGTGCCTTCCGCTTCGATGAAATCCCCCAGATCGAAGAATTCCTGGAAGAAGCGATAACGCTCCTCGCCCAGCTCATCGTAGCGGAGGAATAGCTGGAGACGACCATCGCCATCGTAGAGGTCTGCAAAGGTTGCCTTTCCCATGACGCGGATCGCCGTCAAGCGCCCGGCGACCACCGCCTCCACGGCGTCCTCGGCGCCCTCGACCGCCTGGAACATCCGAATCGCCTGGGCGCTGGTGTGGGTGCGCCGGGGGCACGGCGGATAGGGATCGATGCCCTGGGCGCGAAGTCGGGCAACCTTCTCGAGACGACGGCGGACGATCTCCCGAAAGAGGGCCATTGCTGGAACCTATTCGATGCGGAGGATGCGGAAGCGCAGGGTGCCATCCGGGGCATTCACGGTGACCACATCCCCCACCTGACGCCCCAGAAGGGCCTGCCCCAGCGGGGACTCGTTGGAGATCCGTCCTCGAGCGGGGTCCGCCTCCGCCGAGCCAACCACCTGATAGCGCTCCACCGTGGAACTGCCCTCCTCCTGGATCGTCACCCAGCTCCCTAGGGTGACGAACGCCTTGGGGCCGGTCGTTTCCTCGATGATCACGGCCCGGCGGAGCATGGACTCCAGCGTCATGATGCGGCCTTCCACGAACGCTTGCTCCGTCTTGGCGGCCTCGTATTCCGCATTTTCGTCATAATTGCCTTCATCCATCGCCAGGTTCAATCGCTTCGCAACCTCCTGGCGCCGGACAGTGCGAAGATACTCCAACTCTTCGAGGAGCTTCTGATAGCCTTCTCGGGTGAGGTAGATGGGGTGCTCGCTCATAGATCCGAACCTTAGTGGATTAAATTAAAACAGAAAGAGCGCCCCCTGGCGCCCTGTCTCCGAAAGATCAATGCCTCAAAAGGCGAGCTGCTTCAACCAGAACATTCTACTCTTTCCAAATTCGTGAGTGGCATGAATTATAGCATATCCCCAATCCTCTAACAAGGGGATATCTCTATCTGTCCGCCGCGTTCATCCGAATTGGATCCCTCAGGCCACGGCCACTTCCTCCAAGAGATAGCACTCCAGAACATCCCCCGCGGCGAAATCGTGGAATCCCTCCAGACCGATCCCACACTCGTAGCCGGCCCGGACCTCTGCGACATCGTCCTTATACCGTTTGAGAGAGGCGATACGGCCCTCATGGATCTTCTGGCCGCTCCGCAGAACCCGCACCATGGCGTTCCGTCGGATCTCGCCATCCCGGACGTAACAGCCCGCCACCTGCCCGCCCCGCACCTTGAAGACCTGGCGGACCTCCGCGTGGCCCAGAACCCGTTCCTGGAGGGTGGGAGCCCGCATGCCTTTGAGGGCCTTCTCCAGATCCTCTTCGATATGATAGATCACGTTGTAAACCCGGATGTCCACCCCCTCGCTCTCCGCCAATCGCTTCGCCGCCGCATCCACCGGGACGTTGAACCCGATGATGATCGCGTCCGAGGCGGCCGCTAGGGTGACATCCGAGACGCTGACCTCGCCCGCGTCGACATGAAGGACGTTGAGCTGGAGCTGATCCTTCGCGTGCTTCTCCACCAGCCGCTGCAGAAGGCTGACGATCGGCTCGATGGATCCCTGGACATCCGTCTTGACGATGACGTTGAACTCGCGGACCTTGCCCGCCTGCATGCGGCGGTAGAGATCCTCTAGGTTCATCCGCCGGGCCTGACGCTGGCGCTGGCGCTCGGCGGCCCGCCGTTCGGCTAGTTCCCGGGCCTGGCGCTCGTTTTCCGCCGTCTCGAAAAAGTCCCCCGCCTCCGGCACATCCGAAAGCCCGAGGACCTCCACCGGCGTGGAGGGAGGCGCCTTCTTCAACGGACGGCCCCGATCATCGAACATAGCTCGCACCCGGCCATAGGTCGCGCCTGCCACGATAATGTCCCCTTGTTTGAGCGTGCCGTTCTGCACGAGCAACGTCGCCACCGGGCCCCGCTTATCCACCCGCGCGTCAATCACCGTGCCCACCGCCGGGCGATCGGGATTGGCTTTGATCTCCCGGGTCTCGGCCACCAGCAGGATCGCCTCCAGGAGGTCCTCGATGCCGATGCGCTGCTTGGCGGAGACCTTGATCACGATGGTATCCCCTCCGTATTCCTCCGGAACCAGACCGAGGTCCGAGAGCTGGCTCATCACCCGTTCGACGTTCGCCGTGGGCTTGTCGATCTTGTTCAGAGCCACGATCACCGGCAGGCGGGCGGCCCGAGCGTGGGCCAGCGCCTCGCGGGTCTGAGGCATTACGCCATCGTCGGCCGCTACCACCAGGACCGCGATGTCGGTGACCTGGGCGCCGCGGGCCCGCATCTGGGTGAACGCCTCGTGGCCAGGCGTGTCCAGGAAGGTGATCTTGCGCCCGCTGTATTCCACCTGATAGGCGCCAATCCGCTGAGTGATCTGACCGACCTCCTGGGCCGCCACGTTCGTGCGGCGGATGGCGTCCAAAAGCGTGGTCTTCCCGTGATCCACGTGGCCGAGGACCACCACCACGGGCGGCCGCGGCTTCAGTTTAGAGGGATCCTCTCCCGCGTAGAGGCGCTCCCAGAGCAATGAAGGGCCTTCCGCTTCAACGGCCTCCGGCGGCCGTTGCTCTCGGGGTTCAAATCCGAACTCGTGGGCCACCAGGGCTGCCGTTTCATAATCGATGCGCTGGTTAATGCTGGCCATAATCCCGTTGTGCATAAGGACTTTGATGACATCGATGGGACTCACCGACATCAGCGTGGCCAGCTCGCGCACCGTGATGCTCGCCGGGATCTCAATCTCTTTTCGCCCATTTTGCCGCATCCCATACCTCCTGAGAGAAGCTTGTTTTCGGGATGAGCGGGGCGCTGAAGGTGCCCGCCCATCTCCAAAATCCACGAAAAGGATTTTCCTCTCCTCACTGCCTGGTCAGGCTATGAGGAAAGGGAAGGAAGGGAGAAGGGGCGATTCGCCTTCCCACCCGTGAAAGCTAGGACAACAAAAACCGGCACAGCGGCCCAGGCCGACCGTGCCGGTAGATCCCGTCGAGGCTTTTCCCACCGCCTGCGCAAGCAGGCGGGATGGCTTTCCGGCGATCCCTTTCAGGGTCGCATCACGCCTCATCCTCCGGCAGGGTCGAGGCATAGGCCCTCAGCGCCATCTGATCTTCCTCCCGCAACGCTTCCATCCGCAGCGCGTATTCCAGGCGCCCATCCTTCAGTGCCCGCTCCCAACAGGAGCGCCGGGGGTGCAGGTAAGCTCCTCGACCCGATTTCTTCCCCGTCGGATCGATCTCCACCCGGCCCTCCAGCGTGCGGACGATGCGGATCATCTCTCGCTTCGCCTGCACCTGTCGGCAGCCCACGCATGTGCGTTGAGGGATATGCTTCCGCACCATAACGGTTTCTGCCCGAGTCCGTGGTGAAAGGCGAAGGAAATCATAAGCTCATAAGCTTCTCACGGCGCTTTTTCGCTCAGGATGGACTGCAAGCAGGCGCTGACGGGGGGCAGGGGGTCCTGGAAGAGCCACTCCACCGCCAGCCAGAAGCCGGGGACGGCCCGGCTGATCAGCCGGCCCTCTCGAACCCGTGTCACCTCCGTCCCCCACTGGGCCACCACCTCCTGTCGCTCCCGATCCACCACCCAATACTCGGGAATTCCCGCCTCCCGGTATTCTGCGGCTTTCTCTCCCAGATCCATTCCCCGGGTGGCGGGGCTGGTCACCTCCACCACCAGGGCGGGCCGCACCGTCAGGGGCACTCCCCGGGCCTTCTCCAGCTCCTCCGGCGGCACCACGAACACGTCCGGCTCCCGCACCACATCCGGCAACACCTGAAGAGCCGCCGGACCCGTGAGAACCTTCCCCCAGTCCTTTGCCTCGCAATAACCGGCTAAAAGCCGTGTCAGGAAAATGACAGTGTCCTGGTGTTCGACGGTGGCAGGCGAGTGCACGATGAGCTCTCCGCACACGAACTCCCAGATTTGATCTTCCGGGGCCTCCTGTAGATACCGTTCCAACGTCCAGCCGCCCATCCGCACCACGTAGGGGCCAGCCATCGGCTCCTTTCTCTCGTTCACCACTATCACCGGCATTCCGCTCACTCCTCCAGCCAATCCCGCACCCGGCCGCCCCGCATCCGTCGCAGCCAGGCCTCATCCTCGTAATCGATCTCGTAGCGGACCCGCCGGCGTTCCTTGCCCTTCCCCGCCTTCTTGCGCCGTCGGATCTCTTCTTCCTCCTCTTCCGCTTCTTCCTCCTCTTCATCCTCCTGAATCGTCACCCGCTCGGGTTCTGGAAAGATCGGGAAGGGAGCCTCCGAGAGCTCTTGCGCTGGCTCCGGGATC
>JANXBD010000041.1 GCA_025057635.1 Thermoflexus sp.
ATCAGCCCCGTCACCACGTCCACGCTGGGGCGCTGGGTCGCGATCACCAGATGGATGCCTGTCGCCCGCGCCATCTGTGCCAGCCGGGTGATGCTCCGTTCGACATCGACAGGCGCGGCCATCATCAGGTCCGCCAGCTCATCGATGAACAGCACGATGTAAGGCAGCCGTGTTTCCCCGGCCTCCTCCGCCCGGGCATTGAAATCCGCAAGATTCCTCGCCCCGACCCCCGCAAACCGCCGGTAGCGCTCTTCCATCTGGCGGGTGAGCCAGCGCAGAACCCCCACAGCACGCTCGATCTCAAATTCCACCTTCCCATAAAGATGCGGCAGCCCGTTCCACCGCACCAGCTCCACCATCTTGGGATCGATCAGGACCAGGCGGAGCTCCTCCGGGGTGTTGTTATAGACCAAGCATGTAAGCAGTGCATGGATGCATACCGACTTCCCCGAGCCCGTGGTTCCGGCGATCAGCAGATGAGGCATTGTTGCCAGATCGGCCACGACCGGCCGGCCGGTCACATCCCGACCCAAAGCGATGGCCAAAGGCGACCCGACCTTCCGGAACTCAGGGGAGGCCACTAGGCCCCGCAGGCGGACTAAGCTGGTCTGCTGATTGGGGACCTCAATCCCAATGAGGCCACGGCCAGGGACTGGGGCTTCAATCCGAAGCGAAGGGGCAGCCAAAGCCAGCGCGAGGTCGTTGGCCAGAGCGGCGATCTGAGCCACCCGAACCTTCTGACGACGCACCTCTCCTTCTGGACCCGGACGCTCGATGTAACCTGGCAGCAATCCGAACTGGGTGACCGTCGGGCCCTGGGTAGCTTCCACCACCCGAGCCTCCAGCCCGAACTGCCGGAGGGTATCCTCGATGATCGCCGCCTTCCGGCGGATCTCCTCGGTGGAAACCGGAGCTGGCTCGTCTTCCTCCAAGAGATCCAACGGAGGCAGGCGGCGATCCCGCTTGACCCGGGCCGGACGCTGGGGCAGCGCCGTCACGATCTTCAGATCCGAAGGGGCCAGTCGCGGGGACGGCCGGATGGGCTTCGGAGGTGGCGGTGGGTTCACCGGCGCAGCCGGCGTAGAGGCCGGCGCGCTGGCTTTCGGGGCGGTGGATGGAGGAGTCCATCGGGCGAGAGCAAGCCATCCACTGATCCCAGTCGCCAGAACCAGGAGAGCCACCCCCACGCCGGGCCCCAGCGGAGCGGATGCGGCCGTCCAGACCAGCCAGCCGAGCGTTCCGCCCCCTTCCCCCCGCTCAATGATCTCCCAGGGGGCCTCATAGGTCAGCAGGGCTAGCCCGTGAGCTAAACCGAAAAGCCCCAGTATGGCCCCCTCGATGGCCAGGACGCGCCAGCCATTCGGTGCTGGCGCCCGACCTATCGTCCGCAACAACATCCATACCCCGAGCCCGATCCAGCCTGCGGCAACCAGCGGGCTCCCCCACCCGAAGAGGCTTCGCAGCAACCCGGCCCATACATCGCTCCATCGCCCCGGGCTGAGACCCAACACGGCCAGCCCGGAAAACAGCCCCAGGCCGATCAGCCCCAGCGCAACGATCTGGCGTTCCCGTCGTCCGAAAGCGGGCGTGCCATACCACCGAGGTGCACCCAGCTGTCGGATCCACTCAGGGAGGCCGGAGGATATTGGCGGCCCGCCAGGCTTGGCGCGGGCCGGCTCGCTGCGCGTTGAGCGGGCGTGGATGGCTCGAACACGCCGCCTCATCTTCACTAGATCGCCATGCCTTGCCATTTCGCTTGAGCCGACACAACTCCACTCACAACGAGAAACACGGCCTAGCGGAATCCCCGCCGACTGAGCCCAATCCGCCGGGCCAGCGGATCCATATTCACGATGCGAACCTGCACACGCTGTCCCTCATGCAGGACCTGGCGAGGGTGATCCACCTCCCTCTCGCCGAATTCCGAAACATGCAACAGTCCCTCGATCCCTTCCTCCAGCCGAACAAACGCTCCGAAATGGGTCACGGTAGTCACTGTCCCTTCCACGACCTGACCCACCTGATACCGCTGTGCGATGTTTTCCCATGGATCCGGCTTCAATCGCTTTAGAGAAAGCTGCACCCGGCGCTCCTCGGGCAGCACATCTAGGATCAGAACTTCTAATTCCTGGCCGACCTGAACCAAATCGCTGGGATTGGCCACCCGATCCCAGGACATCTCTGAAAGATGAAGCAGCCCCTCGAAGCCCCCCAGGTCAACAAACGCGCCAAAAGCCGTCACCTTGGTCACCCGCCCTCGACGAACTTCCCCAGGCCGTAGCTCGGCGAGCAGCGTTTCGATCCGTTCGTTATCCTGATAGGCCAGCCGCTCTGAAAGAACAAAGCGCCCGCCCACTTCGTCCACCTCGATGACCCGAACCTGAAGAGTCTGGCCCACATATCGGGCCAGCGCAGACTTCCGAAAGGGACCATCTAAAGCGTTGGAGAACTGGAGGAGATGAGAGGCCGGGATGAATCCCCTAGGTAGCCGTTCGGCTCGGGCGATCAGCCCACCCCGGTTATACCCGACCACCACGACTGTGATCGGCTGCCCAGACTCCAGCAATGCCCGCGCTTCCCGCCAGTCCGGCTCTCCGGTTTCCAGATCCCATAAGCTGGGCATCGGAAGGGGATGGCCACGACCCATCCCCAGACCCTCCCAGATCTCTTCCGGCTCAGCTTCCGGAGCCGAAGAGGTCGCGAACTCGCCCTGGGTCATCAGAGCCATCCAATAATCCTCCGACGGGGGCACATAACCCGGCTCAGTAACGCGCATCAGGCCATCCCTCCTCTTTGCTCTTTAGTTTGTTTAAATGTATTTTCATCAAGGCATAAAAGTAGAGTAAAGAAATTCGATGGCACAAGCTCGGCCCTATTTCAGCCGTTCCTCTCGTCTCACCATGAAAGCACAGTCATTAGGCCTATCCTGACCATGCTCCTCAAGTTGGGGCGCGTCTGGCATGCATGTAATTCATTATAACTTCAGGTAAAAGATGAGCAAGCGAAGTCAAAAAGATCCTCCCTAAGGAACGGCCATGAGACATCGATCCCCACATTATGCATCGCCGGATCGATCGCGACGCAGAGGTTTGCTTTTGCCTATGATCTGGCCTCCGATTTGGAGACGAAAGAGCACCTCAACCCTAGTTGGAATGGCGAAGATGGCGATCTGGCGACCGGCAAGCATGTTTCAGAGAGCATCGTTCACCCCCGGTCCCCTGCATCTCTTGAAACAGCCTAAGGAAAAAGTGGTGATGAAGGCCGCCGGGGTGCCAAGATCCGATAGATGAATCCGTTCATCGGGATATCCGCGATCGGCCGATAAGATCGACCAATCGCCTCTAGGACAGGCTGGGGATAGAACTGCGCTCGCAACACCACGATCCCGAAAGCTTGCTGCTCGATCATCCGGATAAGACGCTCCGGATTCAGCTTCCCGTTTTTGTAGAGGTTCAACAACTGCGTGGGATTGGTCACTGGCTCCTTCTCCGACCAGAGCGCCCATGAGGCCTCCTCCGTAAAAGCGGGGCCTGGCGCTTCCCGCACGAACTCCACGATCCGCCATCCATTGCGGACATCCTCCACCGTTGGCAAATGGCCCAGCTGGGTGTAGCCGACCGTATCCACGTAGCGCGTCCCCTCCAGCCCCAGCGCCCGCGCTATGGGTGCGGTCCATGGATGATCCGTGGGCAGATGGAACACCAGGCCCGCCTGCCCCAGCAGGGCCACGGGGATGAGCAGGGCCGCCGCGGCCTGACCGATGGGGCGTCCAGCCGTCCAGTGCTCGATGCGCGCGATCAGCCGACCAGCGGCTATGATCGCGGCCACCACTGCAGTGATGAAATAGGATTCCCCCGCCCCCCACTTGCCCGCCAGTGCCCCTCCGGCCGCCGCGAAAACGGCCCAGATGCTCCACAGGGAGAGGCGGTCGAAATACAGCTCATATAGAACCAGCGCCGCTGCCAGGAGGAGAACGACCGCATGGAGACGGAACCACTGGCTGTAAAGGAGGAAGGCCTGACGGTAGTCGTATTCATTGATGTTGGCCTCGATGATGTGCAGAGACCAGTAGCCGCCGGTGGCGAGATCGACCAGGGCGAACAGCGTCAGATTCACCATCGCGAAGGGGATCCCCCAGGCTAGCGCGGCCCGGGGACGGCGCAGGAGGAGATACGCAAAAGCGGCCAGCACCGTGACGATTGCGTGCTGTTTGGTCCAGCCCGCTGCCATCAGCGCCAGGGACCCCAGCAGCAGGGACCGCCGGGAAGGAAAATCCTCCTCTCGGGCCAGGGCCAGCACCGCCAGGGTCTCAAAGAGGACCATCAGCATATGGCTGCGGGAGAGCGGGCCGATGTGGTAGACATAATTTGAGGCCAGGACCATTCCCCCCGCCCAGAGGCCGATCGTCCACCTCCGGGTCCACCGACCGACCGCCAGGCCCACCGCGGCCGCCAGCGCGACGGTCGCTGCGGTCGAAAGCAGCCGGCCGGCGATTAAGCGGGGGCCGAAGGCCCACACCAGGGGAACGGCCAGAAGATGAAAGAGCGGGGGATAATTCGAGGCATAAAAGGGATACGTCTCGATGTCTCGATACGGCCATTCTCCCCGGGAAAAATAGATCGCATCCAGCAGCTCGAACCCCTCGCCCTGGTCATAATCGAACGGGAACTGAAGGAGGGAAGCGGCGTAAATCCCAAAGACCACCCCATACGCCAGATAAACCAGGACGACCAGAGCCCAGAGGAGGGAGCTTGCCCGTGTGCCGAGCATGCGCAAAAGGGAGGAGACGGCCATCCGTGGATGATCCTCCACATTGCAGTGTTTTCGGCGAGGTCGAGGTATACCTCGCTCCTACGCCGGACGGCCATCGCGCCACAGGAGCGGGAGGGCCAAAAGGGCAAGGATCCCGGCCACCCCCAGCGCCGCCTGCTGCAACGGGCCCCATTCCGCCGATCGTCCCAAACCGAGCCAGTTCACGCCGATCTGAGCTCCTGCGATCAGCATCGCGATCCCCAGCATCCACCCGCCTAGGGCCCGCTTGCTCATCGCTGTCCCTCCACGAACACCCGGAAGGTCTCCACGCCCGCCGCTGGGAACCGCGCCTCAAAGTCCCGGGTTACCCCCGGCCCGGTCGGCTCCTCCGAGAACACCACCTGTCGGAACCCCAGCAGCCGATCCTGTCCATCGTAAAAAGCCACCACCACGTTGATCCGCCGCATGGGCTTCGCATCGGCGTTGCGGACCTGACCGCGCACCACGAAGTCGACTTGCTCTACTTGAGCATCGGCACGTATCACTTCTACCGGCCCATATCGATTCCCGGGTTCCTGAGTAAGCTCTGCACGGACAACCTGCGCATCTGCCCGTTCGTAAGCCGCTGGAATGGTATTGAAAACCAGAGCAAAGGGAGACCGCCCTCCGGAGGTCAGAACGTCCAAACCAGTTCCCGCAATCCCAGCGCTCAATTCCTGTCCCGCCTCATCCCGAAGGACAATCCGCACCTGAACATTCCACATCGGATGAGGCTGGGGGTTCACCACCTCACCCGTGCAGCTTAGGCTGCCCAGGGCGCTGACGACACATCCAAATCCCTGAATCAGCAGCGGCATAGGGGTGGGAGTTGGGGGACGGGCGAGGGCATCCCGTTGGCCGGGTGCTGGAACCACCAGCTTTTGGCCAATCTGTAATAAGGACGGATCGGTAATTCCGTTTGCCTCCTGCAGGGCAGATACCGAGACCCCATATTTTATGGCGATACCGTAAAGGGTGTCCCCAGGCTGCACCACATGGATGATGGGCGTTGGGCTGGAAGTTGGCGTAGGGACGACGGTGGGAGTTGGCACCCTCACCACCACAGGCGTTCCGGTCGGAGGGATTACGAACGTAGACGTGGGCGATGGGGAAGGAATTGGACGTTCTGAAACGATCCTCCCACATGCAGTTAGCATCAAGACCAGGATCAGCGCCCTCGATGGTGTGCCTTGCCATCTTTGGCAGATAGAACCCCTCATCGGATCGGCTCCTCCCAAGGTCTAAAGCTTAGTGATCTAAATTGTAAACTGGAGAACACGGAATGAAATCCTCAACACGCGCAAGCGAAGTAGCTGAACCTCCCTAAAATCGCGATGAGTTCCTGATCTCCCAAAGCATGCTGGGGAAAAGTTGATCCTGCCCAAAGCTCCACTCACCTACAAAACCTTGCGGGCCTTTTAGATGGGGGTGCTGCTCGCTTCACGCGGCGTGAAGTCAGAGGCTTGCTCGCTTCACGCGGCGTGAAGTCAGAGGCTGAGGTTGGATAGGGATTCCCTCCCCATACCTGGCGCCAGTAGTAGTAAAGCAGGATGCCCGCTGCAACCGCGACGTTAAGGCTGGGGACCGGTAAGGCGGTCTCGACGTGCACGTGAGGCGCCCGCCAGAGCAGGGAATCCGGAACCCCAAAAGAGGGATGCCCCAGGATCAGCAGCATTCGCTGGGGGAACGTAAACGCCTGCAAGGGAACGGACGAGGCTGTCCTTTCGGCGATCACTGGCTGATAAGGACATGACTTGCTCTCCATCCATGCTAGAAAGTCCGCCACTGAAGGGAAGCTCTCAATCCGGATCCAAGCGTCGGTCGCACAAGCCGTCGTCCGATCCCAGAGCGGAGAGCCGATCACCACCAGACGCTCCGCGCCCCAGGCTACCGCGCTCCGGCAGATCAAACCCACCGCTTTATCTCCTTCCCCCAGACTGAAGGCCGCTACCGCGTAGGGAAAGCGCGGAAGTCCAGCCAGCCCCTGCAGGCGCTGTCGTCGGGTCTCCGATCGAATCCGGAACTCTTCCATCCGCACCCGGCGCTCCATAGTCCTCCATCCTCCCATCGAATGGCTCATTTTCCCCTCTGGAGAGCCTTTGAACATCTAACACGCCGACTAAGATGAGATTCCAGACCACTGAAATCTTCATTTGTCCCGCTTCCCAGGGCGTCTTGACTGATGGGCGCGGGAGCTAGAATGCTTAACAGTTATATCGCCTGATTAGAGAGCGAGGCCAAGCAACTTCGGCGCCTGGCTCTGGCTCCGGAGTCCTTGAGGAAGTGAATAGTGCTGGGCTCTACAATCTGCAAACTGAATATATCCAAATAGACCTAATCGGATCCCTCCGGAGCCTCCGAAATCAGTTTAACATGGGGGGTTAGCACGAGAAAGAGGCGAGATGAATGACAAACCGGAGCAAGCTCAACGGGGCGTTAAAGATGGAGAACGAGATTGGACCCGGGCTCCAGGGCACGAGGCTCGGCCCACGGATCAGCCTCTCGCTGCTGCTAGGTATCGCCGTCCTGGCCGCCTTGCTGGTCTTTGGGGACGTCCAGGCGATGGCTCATCATCTTCGAGGGTTTCCATGGAAATGGGTTCCCGCGATCCTGGGCTTCACCTTGTTGAATTACGGCCTGCGGTTTCTGAAATGGCATCTATACCTGCGTTGGGTGGGGACGCCGTTGCCCTGGACGGCGAGTGCTGTAATCTTCACCGCCGGCCTAGCGGCAGTCCTTACGCCAGGCAAGCTCGGGGAGACGGTGAAAAGCCTGCTGGTCTGGCGATGGTGGGGGACGCCGATCTCCGTCACTCTACCGGTGGTCTTCGTCGAACGGTTGACGGACGGTCTGGCAATGGTGCTGCTGGCTGGCCTAGGGATCAGCGCCTATCCCGCAGGGCTCCCGGTGCTGAGCGTCATCCTACTCGGGTTGAGCGTCCTACTGCTGGCAGCCTGGATCTGGCCCCAGGCGGCATCCTTCCTTGTCCGGTTGGCAGGTTGGCCGATCCTTTCCCGGATCCTTCCCAGCATGCTACGTTTCTGGGCAAGCGCGCATCGCCTGGTTCAGCCTCCTAATCTCCTCTTTGCCATTGGCCTGGGCCTGATCTCATGGGGTGCTGAAGGCTTGGCGCTTGCGCTCATCCTCCATGGCCTGGGGATCCCGTTGGATCTCTCGCTAGCGCAGCGGGCCATCTTTATTCTAGCGTTCGCCACGCTGGCGGGGGCGATCTCGTTTCTCCCAGGTGGGCTGGGGGCAGCGGAGGCAAGCCTCGTGGGCCTGCTGCTCGTGCAAGGCTGGCCTCGGGATGTCGCTGCCACCGCGACCGCGTTGATTCGGCTGGCTACCTTATGGTTCGGCGTGGCCCTGGGCGTCATGGCATGGGCCTGGTTGGTGCCCAGCCTGGGGCGAATTGCGGAGATCCGCACTCGACCTGCCGTTCTAGACTTCCCTGCTCCAAGCGTTGAGAAAGTAGTGGGACTGTCAAAGGATAGACCGGAACCGGAGGCGAATGGGGATGATCCACAATTCGGCTCGGCGCTTTCATAGTGGGCTGGCCGGGATTGCCCTGATGCTGATCTCCCTGGGGCTGATCGGGGGGATGGCCCTGGTAGGATGGCGGATGGGTTGGGAACATGGAGTTGACGAGCGGGAGCGACGAACGCAAGCCACGGTGGACGCCGCGATCCGTCAAGCAATAGCCATGCTGGAAGGAGGCCAGGACGAGCGGGCGCTGGCCTTTCTGGAAGGAGCGCGCCGTCTTCGGCCGGCCGACCCCACGGTGGAGGCGGCTCTCGCGACAGTTCGCCAGCGTGTTGCCCACCGACCGACGCTTACACCGATCCCCACCTCGGTCATGCTGATAGCCATCGAGGAGGCCTTCCAAGCAGCTCAGGAAGCTTACAGTCAGGAAGATCTCCCCCGCGCTATCGAACTGCTCCTTCAGATCCGGAACCGGGATCCCACGTTCCGAGCCCGCGAGGTAACCTCGATGCTGCGGGATGCAGCCCTCCGTCACGGGATGCGCCTGTTAGAGGGCGAGGAAAAGCGACTTGCGGAAGGGATTTTCTATCTGGATCAAGCTGCACGTTTGGGGCCCTTGCCGCCGGAGGCATCGGTCGCTTATCAGCTGGCCACGCTTTATCTGGCCGCTCGGGATTACTGGGGGGTGAATTGGCCTGAGACGATCCGGCGTCTTCAGGAAGTCTATGCTATGAATCCGGGATATCGGGATACCGCGCGCCGTCTCTTCCGGGCTCACACGGCCTATGGGGATCTTTTAGCGGCGCGTGGAGAAAGCTGTCCGGCGGAAATTCAGTATCGTGCGGCCCTCCGCCTCTTCCCAGATCCTGAGATCCAGGCGAAAGCCCAGCAGGCAGGGGCGATTTGTCTTCAAGCTACGCCCACCCCAGTCCCCGGCGGCCTTCTGGGAGAAAACACGCCGCTTCCACCCCTAATCCCGGTGGGTCGACTGGCCTACACCATGTATGACACAACCGCAGGCATTTATGCCCTTTATGTTGTGGATGCAGGTGGCCGAGGAATGCGGATCGCTGTCGGAGCCGATCAGCCCGCCTGGCAACCGGGTGGACGACGGCTGGCTTACCGGATTGCCGGGTCTGGGATTTTCGTGAGGGATATGGAGAGTGGAGAAACCACGCGGGTGGCGGGGCCCGGCACCGCCTGGCCGGCATGGTCTCCCGATGGGCGACGGCTGGCCTTTATGGACGGCGCCGGGGGAATTCGGGTGCTTGATCTTCAGGAGCCTGCGGCTCTTCAGCGTGTGGCCACTGGGCAGTTCCCAGCGTGGGGGCCCCACGGAACGCTGGCATGGACTGGCTGTGCCAGCAGTGGATGCGGGCTGCTCTTGTGGCCTTCCGAAGCCCCCACTTCAGTCCGTCTCAGCCAGCATGCTAACGATCTCCAGGCGGCCTGGGCACCTGATGGATCGGCGCTGGTGTACACTACCGATGTCCAGGGAACCTGGGATCTTGTGGTGGTCACCACCGGCGGATTCTTCCGGGCCCTCACCGCTGGCGAGGGCTGGGAGATCGGACCCGCGTGGTCTCCAGATGGGGCGTGGATCGCCTATCTCTCGAACGCTGATGGACACTGGGGGGTGTATCTGATCCCCGCCGTCGGGGGAACACCCCGCAAAATCCTAAATCTGGGCGGGCAACTCCCGGATCCGCTGAGCCAGCGGATTGCCTGGGGACCTTAAGCATGGACTATAGGGAATGGCGATGTTGCCCGCCCGACCCCTTATTCGTTACTAGGGCGCACGCCTCTTCACCCGGTCTGGCCACGGCCCGTTCGGAACCAGCTCCTGATACTGCCGATAGAAGCGGCGTGCTTCCTCGAACTTCCTCTGATCCCAGAGGGCATCTCCTAAATAGAGATACGCAGGAGCATAGTCCGGGTCAAGGACGATCAGCCCACGTAGGATCGGTTCAGCCTCGTGGGGAAGACGGTCTTGAATCAGTAAAGCAGCGTATTCCCCTAGGGCGTCTCGATAGACCAGAGGATCGGCGCCGCTCACCTCTCGCGCCCATTCCCGGAGCGATCGAGGTTGTCGTTCCCAGTCTTGGGGAAGGAACGTTCCCCAATCTAGACGATAGGAGACGCTGGCAATAGAGAAGGCAGCGCGCAACGCCCTTAGCGCCCCTGGAACATCCCCTGCCTCTGTTCGCAGACGGGCAATCACCAGCCCTTGACGTAGGGCCAGGGTTGCCAGCTCCGGATCTTCATCCACCTGATTCGTGAATCCCTTTTCGTAGGCCTCAAGCGCCTTCTCTAGCTCTCCCGCCTCCAGGTGTTTGCGGACTTCTTCATAGGTCTGGGCGGCTAGATTGATACGGGTCAAGTCTACCAGGCGAAATCCTCGACCATCCCATTCCGCCTCCAGGGAAATCCCTCGTCCGCCTCCACCCACGTTGACCCATTGGATCTTCTGCCCAGCACAGAAGACATCATAGATTCGAGGGATCCGCTCTCCCTCCCTCAACTGATCTAAACCGGGCGCGTTTCCCTGAAAAGATCCCTGGAGATCAAAGATTTGGAAGCCCACTACCAAGAAGACCCGATTGGCTATCGGGCACAACGCGACGGGTGCCCCCACAATATCTTCTTCGTTTAGGTTGTCACGCCAAGCCATCTGCCTCACCACTTTTTTGGCTAGAGGATCCTCAGAAATCGCCTTTTCCCTTTCCATCCATGCATCCAAGGTGTTTGAGTCCGCCAGCACCAGATAAAAATACAGCGCCTCCTCGAAACCCTCGGGGATCTCCTGCGCGATTAACGTGTCGCGGATGAGATCCCGCACCTCCTGGATCTGCTGAGCCGCCCTCCTCCGATCTCCTGCCTCCTGAGCCCTCCAG
Source organism: Thermoflexus sp. (assembly GCA_025057635.1). GTDB lineage: Bacteria > Chloroflexota > Anaerolineae > Thermoflexales > Thermoflexaceae > Thermoflexus. The sequence goes on from JANXBD010000041.1 coordinate 11,169, forward strand.
GCCATATAGATCCCCTGGGCCATGGCCCGGTTCAGCCACTCCCCGGGTAGGGGAGGCCGGCCAGCGCTTTCATAGGCTGCCTGAGCCTTTTTCCAATCCCCGCGCCGGACCGCTTCCTCCCACTCCTGCTTCCACTCTTCATCCGATGAGATCCGGAGACCTTCGTGAAGGCCTCGATCAGGGGTTTGCTCCTGCTTCCACTCTTCATCCGATGAGATCCCAACCGCCGTCTCAGTCGCCGTCTCAGTTGGGCGGATCGCTTGAGGAGTCGCCGTAGGCGAAGCGGGCGAAGGGATCTCTAAGCGGGTTTCCGGAACATTCAAAGTGCCGGTGCACCCCGCCTTCAAAATCGTCAGTCCAAGGATCCACCCTAGCAGCAGGAAGAAGCGCTTCATCACTTCACCTCCCCCTCTGGGCTCGCCCAACCCCATTGACGACGGACATAAGCCAGGTGCTCAGCCCACAGCGGATCACTCTCCAAGCGGGCGATCACCCTTTGCTCAAACGCCTGCCGCCACTCAGGGCTCCCGCTGGCTACGCCAGCCAGGTCCCGCAGGCGATTCAACCAGCCGTTGAGGAACTTACGCTGGGAAGGATCCTGGGCCAGTTCTAGATACCGGTTCAGTCTCAGATCTAGGTAAGTTTCAAGCGCGGCCTGAGGATCCTCGGGGTGGCGCTTCAGGGCCTCTCCCAAAAATTGCTTCGCGCGTTCCACGCCCATGTTGACAGCCGTGTCCATGTGCACCATTCCGAGAGGCCGTGGAAGCGTTGCAGCCCCAGAGGCCTCCCAGTAATATCGGCGGTAGATCGCTTCGGCCTCCTCCGGCGTGATGTGGCGGACATCCTGCGGCGGAAGCCCTTGATCTCGACGATACCGGTTATAGGTAGCCTGGGTGATGCCCATGTTCGTTGGGCCACCCCGATCATCCGGGTCATTCACATATCCTCCTTCCCACTTGCGGATGAAAGCGTAGGCCTCCTCGAAGGAAGCCGCGACGGCCGTAGTGGGAAGAGAGCCATCGGCGAGCGGCTGCCTCGCTTCCTGAAGGATCTGAGCTGCTTCATAAAAACCCCGCTCTAAACGCTCGAGCGCCCGCTCCATTGTCTGGGCCAGGAGCTCCACCCGATCCTCAATCAGGCCGAGATACCTCTTCGGTGAGTTGAGCGTTGTTTGAAACCCCCGCCCCGGCGCTGCGTGGACGGTTTCAATCAGCTCCATAGCCACCCGCTGGGCAGCCCGCATCCGCTCCGACCACTCGGCCCGCCACTCTCGCAGACGCCGGATATGCTCACGAACCGCTCCAGGATTCACGCGCAGAACAGTGCTCATCGCTAGCCTCCTTAGTAAGGATATGAGATATTAGGTATACAAGCCATACTGCCAATTTTCTATCGCTTCCACGTCTGCAGCCCCCAGACGACTGGGGATTCTACATCAAACTCGTAACGTCTAAACTCAAAGGCTGCTTGATGCATAATCTCTTTGGAGGATACGGGCCTTGGTCTCCTGGCCCTCGAAATCCAAGGAGGATCAGTGCTGTAGATTCTCTTCTAAAATAATGATAAGCATCTTTCGAGTGACTCGAGCAGGAACCTGATCGTGGATCCTGTGAGCTTGGCGGGGCGATCTCAGAGGGGCATACTTTGAGGCCAGAAGTTCAGGCCCGACACCTCGTTGGCCAACACGGTTATGGAATTCGAGATCTCGTTAAGGGATGCGAAGGACGAGTTATGCCCCTCGGCGATATAGCGAGCGTGCAGCCTAGCCGTTCAGGGAAAAATCCAGATCAGGAGGTTCTGGAATGTCGATGTCGGTGGACGAACAGATGGCGCTCCTGATGCAGGGCACCGAATACGGCGATGAGACCTTGCGCCGAACAATGGAGGCGGAGCTGCGAGAGCGATTACAGGAGGGACGCCCGCTGCGGGTCTATCTAGGGGTAGATCCGAGGACCAGCGATCTGCACCTGGGGCATACGGTGCCTCTGCGGAAGCTGCGGCAATTCCAGGATCTGGGGCATGAGACGATCCTGGTGATCGGCACGTTCACGGCGCTGGTTGGGGATCCCTCGGATCAATTGCGGGGGCGCGCCCTGATGTCTCCGGAAGAGGTGGAGGCCAACGCCCGCACCTACGCGGAGCAGGCCTTTCGGGTGCTGGATCCGCAGAAGACCATCATCCGCTACAACGCGGAATGGCTTTCCAAGCTCGCTTTCGCCGACCTCATCCGTTTGGCTTCGCATTTCACGGTGCAGCAGTTCCTGGCCCGGGAGTCCTTCGCCGAACGCCTGAAAGGCGGCGATCCAATTTTCCTACACGAGACATTTTACCCATTGATGCAAGGATACGACGCGGTGGCCCTCCAAGCCGATGTGCAGATCGGCGGGACCGATCAGCTGTTCAACATCGTGGTGGCCGGTCGGAAGCTGCAGGAAGCCTTCGGCCAGCGGCCTCAGATTGCCATCCTGCTCCCCTTGCTGCCAGGCACCGATGGCGTCCGCAAGATGTCCAAGTCCTTAGGCAACCACATTCCCCTGCACACCACACCGGAGGATATGTTCGGGAAGATTATGAGCATTCCTGATGAAGCGATGCCGATTTACTTCAGGCTCGTCACCCGCTACCCGCCGTCCCGGATAACAGCTATCGAAACGGAGTTGCGCTCCGGGAGCCTTCACCCGCGGGATGCCAAGATGGAGCTAGCCTATGAGATCGTCTCAATCTTCTTTGGAGAAGAAGCAGCAGAGCGGGCGGAGGCCCATTTCCGCACCGTGTTCCAGGAGCGATCCTTCCCGGAGGAAATGCCCGAGTTCCTCCTGGCCGGTCCGCAGCCTCTGGTAGACCTGATGGTGGCAACCGGGCTGGCACCCAGCCGGAGCGAGGCCCGCCGCCTGATCCGCCAGGGCGGGGTCCGGCTGGATGGGAAGATGATTTCGGATGTAGAGGCTATGGTGACGATTGAACGGCCGATGGTGCTTCAGATCGGCCGCCGGCGTTTCGTCCGTCTGATCCCGAGCGGGAACTAGCAGCTTTCAGACAGGCCTCTCGATGAAGGATGATCGACCATCAGGCCCGCGCTATGAAATGCGCGCCTCTACTTCTGCTTCTTTCCCGTGCTCTAAGCATCGGGAGATGTTTAAGATCCGATCCGGGCCTCGGAGGTCCGAGTCGAGCAAAAGATATGCATTTCCATTCGTAGCTTACTCTATTTGAATGAGAGGCGTTGCGGGATGGAAGGAAAACGAGTTCGCGACAGTGAGGTAGTGCTGACACAGTTTATGCAACCGGAGCATGCCAACATCCTGGGCAACATCCACGGCGGATGGATTATGAAGCTGATGGACGAAGCGGGAGCGATCGTATCCTCTCGCCATGCCCGCCGGCCCACGGTGACAGCGGTGGTGGATTCCATTCAATTCTGCGCCCCAATTCATGTGGGAAACCTTGTGCATGTGCGGGCACGGTTGACAAGAGCATGGCGAACCTCAATGGAAGCGGAGATCCGGGTCGAAGCGGAAAATCTGCTGACCGGAGAGCGTCGGGTGACAGCCACAGCGTATTTTGTTTATGTGGCGCTAGACCGGGACGGCCGGCCGACACCAGTGCCTCCGCTGATTCTGGAGACGGAGGAGGAACGCCGCAAAGCGGAAGAGGCAGATCAGCGTCGGGCGGAACGTCTGGCCCGTCGGGAGATCGCAACAGCCCGGCCCGCACCATAAGCGTGTTCTCTCCGCAATCGAACGATCAGGCATCGCGCAATCCGCGGGTCGAGGGGAGCAGACCAACTCCAAGAACTGCCGCCGCGCTGATCGAACGAGGGGCTTCAATCGGAATCGCACACAGATCATGTCGCTCGCATCGACACCCGAACGACTGCTTCGGCTCGCCGGGGAAAATCAAGAGGGGAAACCTGAGATTGATCCTGCCAGCCGTCGCTATATCGAAAACCCCTCGATTTGGCCCGGCACCACAGCGCCGAGGCAGGCAACAACTACAACCGAGGCCGGAAAGCTGATGGGCTTCCTCGAGTGGACTCAAGCCTACTACATCGCTCTCCGGTCTCGCGATCCGATCAGGAAGAATTCCTACAAGTTTTTCCCAAGCGATCACCATGGCTCGGCATAGAAATCTAGATAGGTTTCCAGAGCGCGAGCCCACAGGGCATCCTCGTGCCTTCCAGGATGAACCTCTAGGCGCGCCGGGATCCCCCGGGCCTCTAAGATCGCCGCCAGCCGTTGGGTGCCCTCCAGCGCCCAATCCGCATCCCCAGCATCCAGGTAGATCCGCAGCCCTCGAAGATCCGCCTTCTGGGCCAGCAGGAAGGGATCATAAATCGGCGGAGCTCGATTCACGCTCAGCGCCGGGCTGTGCCCGCCCACGCTGGCGAAAACTTCCGGATGGCGCAGGGCGATCTCCAGCGCCCATACGCCGCCGCGGGAGATCCCGCCGATCGCCCGCGCCCAGCGGGCTGGCTCGACGGGATAATGGGCCTCGATGTGTGGGATCAGGAACTCCATCATCGCGGCCTCCACCGATCCCGGCCCGCCGCTGGTGCCCACATACAGGTCATCCGGGAATCCGGGCAGCACGACCAGGAAGGGTGGCCAGCGCCCGGCGCGGATCCCAGCTTCCAGCGCCTCATCGATTCCTAATTGATCCCAGTGAGTCTGATCATAAG
>JANXBD010000042.1 GCA_025057635.1 Thermoflexus sp.
AGCAGCTCGGCGCGGGGCAGGGCCTGAGCGCCGAACTCGGAGGGCAGCGGCGCCCCGGGCAGCGCCTGGAAATCCCGCCAGTGTCCCCAATACCAGCCGGGATAAGCGTGCTCCCGGAAGTCCGAGGCCTCTTTCACCGGACGGGTGGGATCGGCAGCGCGGAGGGTCGCGGCCACTACCGGAGCCAAGGTTTGCCGGTTGTGGGTGGGTTCGTTGTGGGCGCACCAGAGGAAGATCGAAGGGTGAGCGCCGAAATGCCGCACCATCGCACGGGCCTGGCGCACGGCCTCCTGGGCGAAGGCTTCATCTTCCGCATAGCCCCACTGGAGGGCGAAATCCTGCCACACCAGGATCCCTTCGCGATCGCATGCGTCGTAGAAGGCGGGGTGGGTCAGATGGGCGTGCACCCGGACGGCGTTGAGGTTGGCCTCCTTCAGCAGCCGGACATCGCGGGCGGCATCCTCGGGGGTGTAAGCGGCCAGCCACTGGGTCGGGATGATGTTGGTGCCCCGCAGGAAGACCCGACGGCCGTTCAGGAGGAACCAGGGGCCTTCCTGAGAGAGGGTTCGAAAGCCCAGGGGAACCTGAAGCCACTGATCGTCCAGGGCGACCTCCAGCCGGTAAAGGTGCGGAAACCCCCGTTCCCAGATCTCCCAACGCGGAAGATCCGGGAGATCCCAGATCAGGGAAACCGAGGATCGTCCCGGGGGCAGGTCGATCGTGCGGACAGTGGTCAGGGGCTCTCCCTGGAAATTCTCTGGGCGGAGCGAGAGGCGGAGCTCCGATCGGCCTGCATGCTGGGCGTCAAGAATGAGTTCTACCTGAAGCCGCCAGCCCCTGGGCTGGCGGAAGGTGAAAGGAGTCCCATGCAGCAGCGCGATCGGCCCGGTTTCGAAAACCGCGATCCCGCCCCACAGTCCGCCAGTGCCTTTCTCCTGGCCCCGAGGCGTAGTGCCGCCAGGGCGGCAATCGTGCTGGCCGAAGATCCCCTTGATCTGGCGTTTCAGGCGCGGCCACACGGCTCCATAGGGTTCTTTCGGGGCGGCTACGCGCAGCCACAGGGTGTGGGGCTTGCGAGGGAGCTCCAGCCACCAGGGCTCGAAGTAGCCCTCGTGGCTTCCGAGGGGTCTTCGATCCGCCCAGGCCTCGCCGAAATAATCGGCCAGCACCCGGGCCCAGCGCCGCGCTCCAGTCGCTGCGGGCAGATCCAGGCGATACCATCCGACTTCAGCCTCGATGCCGTCCAGGGTCCACTGGTGGGGGAGGGACACCTCGCGCCAGCCTTCAGCAGGCAGCTCCTCAGGGGATTTCGCCGGATGCGGAAGAAACATTGCGCGCATAGGAGCTCCTCCAGATCGAGATGTGGTCCGACGGCCTCTCTTGAGATTCCTATCAATTCAATGGATTATAGGTCTTCTACGAAGGTCTGGCACAGGAGGAGCGGATTGAGGCTGATCGTCGAGAGGGAGATGATTGCGTCATTTGGCTTGAGACCAGCCTTGGCAACCCTGTGGATTCAGTTGCCACACCGGTGGTCTTAGCTCAGATCCAAAAGAAGAAGATCAGTGGCTTAGGAAGTGGATTACGCATGGGATTCCGCCACGCAGTGTTCAAGCTCCTCTCGGGGCACCTGGAGATTGATACGCTCGAAGACGACCTTGGCCCACTCGGTGGGCATGAAGAATGGCGTGAAGTGTGTTATTAATTAGGAATTAATTACATCGTTCGCTTTCTCAGAAGGCTTCGGGGGCCACGTTGAAGGCGCCCGTTCCGTCTTTAAGAGAGATCCCTGCTGCTCTCCATCGCCTGGAGGGCTGTGGCGAGGGGAACCAAAAAGGCGAGCGATCCTGCTTAGTTTGGGATTACCCTAAGGGTGTAACTCCCGTTGAAATTCCGAACGCTGGAGAACGGCATCGCGGGGGGAGGTGAACAAATGCTTAGCGAACCCAGTCCTAGCTCCTTAAACACTTCGCGCGCTCAGGATCTACAGCCAGGTTTCGGAGGGCTTCTTCGACTGCTTGAACCTTCTGCTTCTAAGCTACTATAGACTCGGCCCTCCATTCCCTAGCCGAATTCTTCAAGCACTCGTTCCAGCAGATTTAGGTCCGGTGTATCTGGGGACAGCTGGATCCGAGTCGAATCTGCCGACTGCCCTTTGAGCTTTTATCAGTCTTAAGCAGAAAAATCGCGAAATTAATTGAGATGGAGGGCAACATGAGCATCGAGGACTTTTTGATTAAGGAGTATGAGCAACAACACCAGAATATTAGGGAAATCATGATGTTGACATTTCAAAAAGTTCAATTCTTTCTCAACTTAGAAACTTTCGTGCTTGGCGCCTTGCTGACTATATTTAGCTTTGGGATAAGAAATATCGCGGATTATCTTTTATTTCCTGCATTATTTTTGAGTCTGCTTGGGCATACCGTGTTCATCACCTCTGTTCACTCTATCGTTCAAGAGATAAAGCTAGATCACGTAAACAACATAGTCAGGGTTTATTTCCGGAGGAAGTATTCTCACCAGGAAGGTGGCAAGTACATTTATTTCGGGAGAGGATTTGAGGATATATATCTTCGATCAAATCTTAGTGATTCTAAAAATATTCCATGGAGGACTCATAAAGATCCTTCCGTATTTATTTCCCTGTTCGTAGGGAACGTCAATTCGGTCAACATTACGCTAACGGTTTTGGGTGTTTTGATTGTCTTAGCCCGCTTGGTAAATATCAATGTGGAACTACCTATGCTTCTGGGAACGGGTATTCCTATAGCCATTTTGATCCGTAAATTCTATATCTCGAGATTCTTTGATAGGATTCTTGATCAAGAACAGGATTCATTTACCCGAGAATGGTCTAACTATATGAATGAGATTTTTAGATAACGCGTGCATGCTCCATCTCGTGCCCGCACTTTGACGAATTAGAGGTCTGAATTTGGATGGGCCTTGGAGGCGCTTATGGTTGGAGCGGAAGCGCCGATGCTGGTGATCACCGAAGGACAGCTGGCGGGGCAGCGCTGGCCCGTCGACCAGGAAGCCTTGCTTATCGGGCGTAGCGAAACATGTGATCTGGTGTTGCCGGAGCGGCAGATCTCCCGTCAGCATGCTCGCCTCAAACGGGAAGCGGATGGTTATTACATCGAGGACCTGGGCAGTAAAAACGGGACCTTTGTGAATGGGCAGCCGCTGACACCCTTTACCCCCCAGCGTCTGAAGGATGGCGATGAGATCGCCCTCGCGCTCTGCGTGCGCATGCGGTTCGTCAGTCCCGAGGCGACGCTCCCGCTGGAATCCACCCCCATCCCTTCCCTGGTCCCGGGGCTCTTGATCGATCGAGCGGCCCGCCGCGTGTGGGTGAACGGTCGGGAGGTGGATCCTCCCCTTTCTCCGGCGCAGTTCCGGGCGCTGGAGCGGCTGGCCATAGCTCGGGGCGCTGTGGTCTCGCGGGACGAGCTGGTCGCTTACATCTGGCCGGAGGAGGACCCCCGGGGGATCACGGATCAGGCGCTAGATGCTCTCATTCATCGCCTGCGGGAGCGGCTGGCTCAGGTGGATCCGAACCGGGATTATGTCCTCACCGTTCGAGGTCACGGCTTCCGGCTTGCTGATGTTTCACTCCATCTGAAAGGGCAACCGGAGTGACGATGAGTTCTCGTCGCCTCTCCCGGCGGTCTCTCGGGGCAGCAGCGGAGGCCTTTGTGGCGGCCCATCTCGAAGCCCAGGGATATTCCGTTCGGGCGCGGAACTGGCGCTCGCCTTTCGGGGAAATCGATTTGATCGTCGAAGGGGAAGGATGGCTGCGCTTCATCGAGGTCCGGGCTAAGCGAACGGATCGTTTCGGCGCTCCAGAGGAGAGCCTGACTCCGCGTAAGCGTCAGCGCCTGCTGCAAACGGCCCTGGCCTACCTGGAACAATGGGACGGTCCGGAGCCCTGCTGGCGCGTGGATCTGGCTTCCGTTTCTCTGGATGCTCAGGGCCGCCCGGTTTCGGTCACGTTCCTGGAAAACATCCTCTAAGGAGCGAGAGCATTCCGCCTCGGGGAGAAGGTGGATTCCGCCTGAAACCAATCACGGGCTTCCCCGTAACGGGACACGAGCGATAGGCGTGTAAACAGCCCCATGAGGGTGGAGATCGCTCCGCATCAGGACGATCTCCGCCGCACGCACCTCCCCGAAGCGTTCTGCGGTGGTCTGTTCGATCACCTCTGCGATCCGCCGATGATGAGCCGGGGCCGCCTCTCGACCGACCCGTCCCAACGTCAGGTGGGGCTGGTAAGGGCGATCTTCGGGGGGATAGCCCAGTTTCTGCATGCTGGATTCCACCAGACGTTGAAAGACTCCCAGCGCTCGAGTAGGATCAGAGATCCCCGCCCAGATCACCCGCGGGTGCTGGAGATCCGGGAAGCAACCGATCCCTTCCACCACGAATGTGAACGGCCCCCGTTCTAGGGCTAGCCCGCGCAGCGCCGCGACGATCTCATCGATATGGGAGGCGGGAATCATCCCGAGGAATTTTAAGGTGAGGTGAATGCTTTCCGGCTGGACCCAGCGGATCGGCAGATCCCGGAGCTCCCGACGCAGGCGGTCCTGCACCTGGGCTAGTTGTTTCTGAAGCTCAGGGGGGATCTCTACAGCAATGAAAGCGCGCACAGCGACCATTGATCCGACCTCCGCATCCGGCAGCCCAAGGGAATTTCTGCGATCTTCTATTTTTCCCCACGTGGAAGGTGCTAAGTTATGGGCCTCTAACGATTGGCTCGCTTCTGCCTCACGGCAATCCTCTCAGTCACCTGGGATTGGCGATGGCACTCCGTTTCGTCGGGCTCGGATCCGATTTTAGGTTTCTAGAGAGATCGTTTGGCCTGCGGAAAGAGGATCGGGTGAGCGTTTGCTTTGCTCACCCGATCCATACAGGGAGGTTGACTTTCGGGATTTGCTGTAAACTCGCGGTTCGGGTGGTGAGGCGAATCGCTTCATTGCTTCCAACCTCTCGATTGCCTGCATGCCCTGCGGGGTGCCTGGAAGGCGCTAAAGCCAACGACGGTGGGTTTGCATCTACCTTCCATCATTTTACCCGATTTCAGAACGTCATTCCAACCAAAAGCGATCTGCTTGCTCTTATCTTCGTTTTACTTATTACTTATCTTCGTTTCACGTTATGTGGATTATGGGGTTGAGAAGGAGTCCCTCTTCGAGCGGACTTGTTCCTCCGAGCCCCCCGGTAGACCGGCGAATGGAGGAAGGGATTTTAACTAGCCGTTGCGATCTCTACTCGTTTCAAGGCTAGGGCCTGCGTTGCGGGAGTCGGAAGCACCCCCCCTGAGAGGCCGGTGAAGGGATCCATGACCAGAAACTGATTATCGATCCAGGTGACAAAGCCTAGGGGGCCAGCAGGGGCGAAGGGGGTTCGATGGATCTCCGCTCCATCGACTTCGAAGATGACTTCCTTCGGATGCCATCGGATGCTGTACCGATGCCACTGGGTAATGTCTAGGGGGATGGATCGCTGCGAAACTGCCATCCATTTCCGGCCCACGATGATCGCCATTCGGGCCAGTGATGGGTGCTCTAAAAGGCGCTGAAGCGCTTGGGCTGCTGGAGCTGGGATCGGCATCCGCCATCCTTTTGGGCTTCGCCAGACCATGGCCAGCCATCCCCGACCCGGATCGGAAGGATCTAAGGCCACCCGGGAAGGAGGTGAAGCGAAGAAGAACCATACGGCCGAAGGCGGTTCCAAAATCGCTCCGGGTGCTGCCCCAGCGTTCCAGAATCCGAACCCGGCCGTTCCCACTAGGGCTTCGATCGGGTGGGAGAATCGTGCCTCGATGTGAAGTCGAACCGGCGGCCTCCAGACAAATCGGGAGCCTCCATAGTCATCCAGTTGGGCGTTGGCATATCGGTCCTCGAACGCGGGGCGCAACGTTAGCCATAGCGCTTCGGCGTCCTCGATGATTTCTGCCGCCCCCATCGTCATCCGAACCCAGGGTCGATCCGAGGGGAGGAATCGCACTTCCGTCCTCATAAGAAAGCTGGCATTCCACTGTATGGTTATGGGGGTAAGGGGTAAGGTGTAAGGCTGGGGCAGAAGCCACCTAGCCCTGAACCTTGCAGATATTTATTTGCTTTATAGCTCCCGGGAGAGGGAGCGACCGCCTGACCGATTCATTCAGCGGAAGGCCGCTCCGCCAGCACAGCGATGCCGGGTAGGGTGCGGCCTTCCAGAAACTCCAGGCTGGCACCCCCGCCGGTGGAGATGTGGGTGATGTGATCTGCCACCCCCGCCGCATGGACGGCCGCCACTGAGTCGCCGCCGCCCACGATGCTTGTCGCCCCACTCTCTGCTACTGCCCGAGCAATAGCGAAGGTCCCTTCTGCGAAGCGAGGGAATTCGAAAACTCCCATCGGGCCATTCCATACGATAAAGGCAGCGCGGCGGATTTCATCGGCGTATCGAGCCACGGTCTGTGGGCCAACATCCAGAATCCGCCACCCAGCGGGCACCTGATCGATCGGCACGACCCGAGCCTGCGCGTCGGCGGCGAAGGCGTCGGCGATCACTACATCCACAGGCAGCCACAGCCGATCCCCACCTTGCGCCAGCAACCGGCGCGCCGTCTCCAGGGCCTCATCCTCCACCAGAGAATCCCCCACGGCGTAACCTTGGGCTTTCAGGAACGTATTGGCCATCCCCCCACCGATGAGCACCCGATCCGCCCGAGCCAGGAGGCTCTCGATGACCCCGATCTTGTCGGAGATCTTAGCACCGCCGAGGATGGTGATGAAGGGCCGCCCCGGATTGGTGAGGGCCTGGCTTAAGTAGCGGATTTCCTTCTCCATTAGGAAACCGGCCACGACTGGGATGAACCGGGCAATCGCTGCTACGGAGGCGTGAGCTCTGTGGGCAGCCCCGAAAGCATCATTGACGCAAAGATCCCCTAGCCGGGCTAGCTGCCGGGCGAATTCGGGATCGTTTTTCTCCTCCTCGGGATGGAAGCGGAGGTTCTCTAAGAGCAGAATCTGCCCAGCTCGAAGGGATGCTACCATTGCCTCCACTTCCGGTCCCACACAGTCGGGCGCCATCTGGACTGGATGACCGAGCAGCTCGCTCAGGCGTTTTGCGACCGGTCTCAAGCTGAAGGCAGGATCGGGGTTCTTTGGACGGCCAAGATGGGACATTAAGATAAGGGCTGCTCCTCGATCCAGGAGATACCGGAGCGTAGGCAGCGTAGCCCGAATGCGGGTGTCATCCGTCACCTGGCCCTCAACGATCGGGACGTTGAAATCTACTCGAACCAGCACCCGACGATCACGAACATCCACATCACGAACGGTCATCTTGTTCATCGGCGGCCTCCTTTTTCAGTGATTTACAGTGATGTTCAATTGCAAGCGGATGAAAGGCCTGGGCATAAGGCCTCTTCCACATTTAGTGATCCTTTGCCGCAAGGGCATTCTATAGTTCAAGCCTATTTTAGAGCAGATCTCGAATCGCTTGAGGTGACGAATGCCAGAGCGAACGGCTGATAAAGGTGAGGAGGATAAAGAAATCCAGACGGCCATAGGAAAAGCGATACGATTTTAAGGAAAAGCCATGGCCTCGGGTTTCTCCCTTCAGCTCGTTAGGGATCCATCGATAGATCGTTGATTCCGCCTTTGCATCCCTTGACTTGATTGCTGCTTTGCAGTTATGCCTATCGGCCTTAGCATTTTTGTTGTTCTTGCCTCCCTCCGGATCCCGGTTTAAGATCTGGGACAAGAGGTGGCTTTTCAGTTACACCTTAGCTCAGGTTCTTGAGGGATCAGCGGAGCTGCTTAGCTTGACTCTGACCTCTCATGCTCCCCACGTGTCATGATCAAGGGAATGACAGTATGCATTCTATCTGATCAGCTTTCCGGAGGTTGCCATGGCCACGACCGTGGCCTCCCATGATCCACAGGTGAAATATATCGGGAAACCGGGCGAGGTCTCCTTCGCGAGGGGACTGGAAGGTGTGATCGTTGCGGAGTCAACCAAAAGTTACGTGGATGGAAATGCGGGTCGTCTGATCTACCACGGGATTCCCATCGAGGTGCTGGCCGAGAGGTCTACCTTCGAGGAGACTGCTTTTTTGCTTCTTTACGATAAGCTGCCCACCGAAGATGAGCTGGAAATATACCAAATGCGCCTTCGACAGTATCGTGAGATTCCAGACGAGGTTTACCAGTTTATTTCCTGCGCTGGGCGCCGATACAATTTTCATGCCATGGCGGTTCTGCGCACAGCGATCTCTATGTTGGCTACCTTCGATGACCTGGCAGAAGAGGACACCATGGTCGCTTACGAACGGGAGGCCATCAAGTTGATCTCTCGAATGGCGACAGTGGTAGCAGCCATCGGCCGCGCTCGCAAGGGCCTCCCTCCAGTTCATCCTCGCCCAGATCTCAGCCATGCCGCCAACTTTCTCTACATGTTGTTCGGTGAGGAACTGGATCCTCTCTTGGCGCGGGTGATGGATGTGATTCTGATCCTCCATGCCGATCATGAGTGCAATGCTTCCACGTTCACGGTGCGAGCGATCACCTCAACACTGAGCGATCTCTATTCGGCGGTGGTGGGGGGGATTGCAGCGCTGAAGGGGCCGCTTCACGGTGGAGCGAACGAGGAAGTGATGCGTATGCTGTATGAGATCGGCGACGTGGAGCATGCCGAAGCGTGGGTTCGGCGGGCCTTAGCTCGGAAGAGGAAAATCCCGGGCTTTGGCCACCGGGTCTATAAGACGTATGATCCTCGAGCCCATATCCTAAGGCGGTATGCTCTGCAGCTCACCCAACGCGCTGGGAAGGAGAAGTGGTTGAAGATCGCAGAGGTCATCGAGCGGGTGATGATCGAGCACTTGGGGCAGAGGGGTATTCAGCCAAATGTCGATTTCTATTCAGGGATCGTGATGGACTCGATGGGCATCGAATCGAGCCTTTTCACCCCAATCTTTGCTATGGGCCGGATTGCTGGTTGGGTGGCTCATGCCCTCGAACAGCGCAGGGATAATCGGATCTACCGACCGCGCTTTTTCTATGTGGGGCCGGAACACCTGGAATATGTCCCCATCGAGGAGCGTGGCTGAGCCTCTTCATCGGATGAGGCAAGAACGGGATAGCCAATCCGCTTCCCTCGGTCGCCTCGTGGGAGATCCTTGCTATCTCTTAATTAAGGGATGTCGGTTGAGCATTTCCTTAAGGCTCTTAAAGGCCAAAGCGCATGAGAAGGGGGATCCAGCCAGGTTGTCATGTCCGGCCCGAGTGCGAGCCGAAGAGTCAACGGCTCGATGGCTGAAAAGGGCGGATTCCTGATCTGCTTTTCTTGCTTCGGATGCCGCCTCGGGGTGTGAAGGGAGGGATTGCATTCCGATCATCGGGAACGGTGGGGCAGTTGGCTTCGCCGTCCATTCCATTCCTTAGTTGTCTATGGTCGGAACTAGTCGGTAGGGCGTTCCAAACGAGCGCCAGTGATCCGTTGATATTCGGTTGACTTGCGACTTGCGGTATAATCTTGAGAAAGATTTCACGGAGCCGATCGAATGTGGGACGGGGTAGCCCGCTGGGTTTCGTTCACGCATGTCTTCCTGGACTGTGATGGGACGCTAGTCCGGGTGGAGGGCATTGTAGAGCTGGCCCGGATGCGGGGGCAGGAGACGATGGTAGAGGCTCTCACCGAAGCGGCGATGGCGGGCCGTCTGCCCTTAGAGGCGATTTATGAACAGCGGCTTGCCTTGATTCAGCCCACCCGCACAGAGATCCGTCGCCTAATTCAGATCTACCGAGAGAATTTGATTCCTGATGCTCCTCTAATCATCCAAGCCCTTCAGGCATGTGGGATCGCTGTCCACGTTCTAAGTGGAGGGCTGGAGGAGGCGGTGCGGGGGTTAGGGCTTCTTCTTGGGATTCCGCCTCATCGGGTTCATGCTGTGCGCGTCCATTATGATCCCTTTAGTGGCGCCTGGTGGAGAGGCGAGGAGGGGCCCGTATCGCGGGTAGAGCCATCGCCGTTGCTTTATCACGATGGAAAAGCCCGTTTCCTGGAGAGCTTTCGGGCTCCCGGCCGACGCTTGATGCTGGTCGGCGATGGCGCGACGGATTTGGCCGCACGCCCTGCGGTTCATTTGTTTGTGGGATTCGGAGGTGTGTTCTATCGACCTGCCATTGCGGAGGGGGCAGATGTTTATATTGTCTACGATCGCCTGGCACCCCTCCTGCCGTTGATCCTCTCGCCAGAGCGAGCTCGTCGGCTTCAAGGCACGCCTGCTGAAGCTGCCCTCTTGGAAGGCTTGCGAGCATTCCGAGACGGTCAGGCCCGCTTTCGGGATGCTGAGCGCCAACGGCGGTTCCTGCAAGCCTGGGAAAGCTCGCTCTGAGGCCGCTTCACCTTCACCACCGAAGCTGTCTCCGTCCTCTTGGGAGAGGTGTCTAATGGAAAAGGAGCTAATGCTTTTTATCCCAGGTCCGACCTATGTTCCGGAGACGATTGTGCGGGCTCAGGCCCAGCCGATGATCGGACATCGGAGCCGGGAGTTTAATGCGCTCTTCGAGCGCATCATCCCTCGCTTGCAGGCCATCTTTCGCACCCGTGGTCGTGTTTTCTTTTTCGCTGCTTCGGGCACTGGCCTCTGGGAAGCTGCTGTGCGTAACTTGGTGCATCGCAAGGTCCTCTGCCTGATCAATGGTGCCTTTGGGGAACGCTGGTATCAGGTCGCTCTGGCTAACGGAAAGGAAGCGGTTCCGGTCTCAGTGGAGTGGGGTAAGGGGATCCGCCCGGAACTAGTTTTGGAGGCGCTAGAGAGCCATCCGGATGTGGAGGCCATTACCATCGTGCACAATGAAACCTCTACAGGGGTCATGAACCCGCTTCAAGAGATCGCCGCAGCGGTGCGCCAAGCTTTTCCTGAAGTGTTGATCTTGGTGGACGCGGTTTCTTCTTTGGGCGGCGCTCCGCTGGAGACGGACGCGTGGGGGCTGGACTTTGTGCTCACTTCTTCCCAGAAGTGCCTGGCCCTGCCTCCCGGACTCGCCTTCTGCGCAGTTTCTGAGCGAGGGATGGAGAAGGTGAAGGAGGTCGCTCACCGAGGCTATTACTTCGACCTGCTGACCATGGCCCGGTATGCCGATCGTCGAGAGACGCCTGCTACCCCGGCCATCTCCTTGCTTTACGCTGCCGATCTTCAATTCGCCTGCATATTGGAGGAAGGGCTAGAAGCCCGCTGGGAGCGCCATTGCCGGATGGCCCAGCGAGTTCAAGCCTGGGCGATGGAGCGCTTCGGCCTCTTCGCTGAGGAGGGTTATCGCTCTTGGACATTGACCTGTGTGGCGAATACGAAGGGGATAGATCTGGGGGCGTTAAGCGAGTTCCTACGGGCTCGGGGGAAAGTGATTTCCTCCGGATACGGTTCATTGAAGGGGAAGACGTTTCGTATCGCCCACATGGGGGAGATCCAGCCCCATCACATCGAGGCCCTGCTGACGGATATTGAGGAGTGGCTGTCTATGAACGGCGAGGGAAATTAATAACGAGGGGAGGGGGCCGGGGCAGGCGGCTCATGAGTCGAGCGGACCTGTTTCACCCTGACCAGGAGGCCGTTGTATGGTCTGGCGGATTGGCTTAACGGATGCCTTAGACGAGGAGGGGCTGGCTTTGTTGCGAGGGGACCCAGAGGTGGAGGTGATCGAAGCCCGGCGCCCTCCGCTGGAGATGCTTCAGGAGATGGTTCGAACGTGTGACGCGCTGATCGTGCGCAGCGGCATACGGCTAGACGCCCGGGTCCTAGAGCATGCGGAGCGATTGCGGGTGATTGCCCGCGCTGGCATCGGGGTGGATAACATCGACCTGGAGGCTGCTACCCATCGAGGGATCCTTGTGATGAACAATCCCGGGGCCAGCACGATCGCAGTCGCCGAACATACCTTCGCGCTGTTGTTGGCTGTTTTGCGCAAGATTCCGCAGGCCTGGCTCTCGCTTCGAGAGGGACGTTGGGAGCGAGAGCGGTTCATGGGTTTTCAGTTGGCGGGCAAAACCATGGGCCTGATCGGCTTAGGTCGGATCGGGACAGAGGTGGCCCGGCGGGCTCGTGCCTTCGAGATGCATGTGATCGCTTTCGATCCCTACATCCCGGAGGAGCGGGCCGTGGCGTTGCAGATCGAGCTGGTTCCAGATCTCGATGAGCTCTTCGCTCGAGCTGATGTGATCAGTCTCCATGTGCCGCTGACCCGGGAAACCCACCATCTGATCGGCCGTTCCGCCTTCGAGAAGATGAAGCCCGGTGTGGTGCTGGTGAACACAGCCCGCGGCGCGATCGTGGATGAAGGTGCCTTGTTGGAGGCGCTGGATAGCGGTCGGGTGGCTGGAGCCGCTCTGGATACTTTCAGTGAGGAGCCGCCCCGCTCTCCGATCCTGCAGGCGCTGATCGCCCATGAACGGGTAGTAGCCGTGCCTCATTTAGGCGGCAGCACCCGCGAGGCCCAGCGATTGATCAGCCGCCAGATCGTGCAACAGGTGCTGGATGCCCTGCGGGGCCGGGATTACCGGAATGTGGTGAATCTGCCTTTTCCTGAAGGCGCGGATTATCGAGCCCTGGCGCCATTTATGCGCCTCGCAGAGGTCATCGGTCGGCTACAGACGCAGATGGTCCATGGGCGTATCTATCGGGCAGAGATTGATGTTCGAGGCGAGGAGCTACGAGCTGTTCTTCGCCCCTTAGGCGTGGCCTTCCTAAAAGGCCTCCTTACTCCGATCCTAGGGGATGAGGTCACGTTCGTGAATGCGCCCATTTTAGCCCGGGAGCGTGGGATCCAGATTACGGAAGCGGCGCAACCGATCTTGGGAGCCTATGCTCAGGCAATTGCCTGTCGGGTTGTTTCCACTAGGGAAACCCGGTTGATCGTGGGAGCATTGTTCGCGGGAGAGCCCCGGATTGTCCAGGTGGATGATCTCCCAATGGAAGCGTTGCCGCGCGGCGCGGTGCTGGTCATGCGCAGCCGGGATGTGCCAGGCGTGATCGGCCGCGTGGGGACCTGGTTGGGGCAGCATGGGATCAACATCGCCGAATGGCGTCTGGGGAGGGATCATCCGGGCGGCACAGCCCTCTCTTTCATCAACCTGGATAGCCCTGCGTCTCCGGAGGTTCTTGAGATGTTGCAAGCCATGCCGGAGGTCGAGGAAGTGCGTCAAGTATTTCTGCCCGAAAATTAGAGAACAATCTGGGGAGCTCACAAGGTAGCCTTCCGTGACATCTGCCGCGTGGTGTTCTCATGCCCAAGCGATCTTCGGAGATTCTGGAAAGCGAAGGGGGATTTCTGAGTCCCTATCCTGTTGATCAGAACCCATGACGGTGAAGCTGGAGGAGTGCGTTCTAATCACTGACCTGTATGAACTGACTATGGCCCAAGCCTACTGGGCCCGTGGCGTCATCGGTCAGGCAACGTTCAGTCTGTTCGTGCGGGATCTTCCGCCCGAGCGCGGGTTCTTAGTGGCCGCCGGGCTGGAGGATGCGCTCCGCTTCCTGGAGGAGTTCCATTTCTCCCCCGAGGCCCTGGCCTATCTCGAATCCACCGGGATCTTCTCCCGTTCCTTCTTGGATTATCTGTCCACCCTTCGCTTCACCGGAGAAGTGTGGGCGGTCCCGGAGGGGACGCTGGTGTTCGCGGGCGAGCCCATCCTGGAGATCACCGCTCCGATCATCCAGGCCCAGATCGCCGAGACCTATATCATCAATCAGATCCATTTGCAGACAATGATCGCCACCAAGGCGGCCCGCTGCCTGGTCGCCGCGCGGGGCCGCGGCCTGGTGGATTTCGCTTTGCGCCGAACCCATGGGATCGACGCTGGGCTGAAAGTCGCCCGCTGCTCGTATATGGTCGGCTTCCAGGCCACCAGCAACGTGCTTGCCGGCAAGCGCTACGGGATCCCCATCACCGGGACGATGGCGCATTCGTTTGTCCTGGCCTTCCCCGGCGAGGAGGAAGCCTTCCGGGCCTTCGCAGAGACGTTCCCCGAACGCTCGGTTTTCCTAATCGACACTTATGACACTCTGGAAGGTGCCCGGCGGGCGGCTCAGGTGGCCCTGGAGATGAAACAGAAGGGCCGGCGCCTGATCGGCGTCCGCCTGGACAGCGGGGATCTGCTCGCGCTGAGCCGCGAGGTGCGCCGCATCCTGGACGAGGCCGGTCTTCCGGAGGTGCGGATCCTGGCCAGCGGAGGGCTGGATGAATATCGCATCGATGAGCTGATACGCGCCGGCGCGCCCATCGACGCCTTCGGCGTGGGGACGCGGATGGGGGTTTCCGAGGACTGGCCCTGGCTGGACATGGCCTACAAGCTGGTGGCCTATGAGGACCGCCCGGCGTCCAAGCTCAGCCCCGGCAAGGCCTCCCTGCCCGGCCCGAAGCAGGTCTTCCGGTTCTACAACGAGGGAGGGCAGATGCGGGAAGATCTCCTGGCCCTTCGGGAGGAGCGCATCGAGGGCGGCGTCCCGCTTCTGGAGAAGGTGATGGAGGGAGGGCGCCCCCTTCGGCCCTACCCTGCCCTGACGGAGATCCGTGAGCGGTTTCAGCGGGCGTTCGGGCAGCTGCCTGAGCCCTACAAGGCGCTCCGGGATGCCCCTCGCTATCCGGTTCGCCTCAGCCCGGCTCTGGAGGCTCTGGCCAACGCCCTGGCCGCCCGGCGGGGCGAGCTGGGGGAGAGCTAAAGGCATGCGGCCGCTCGATGCTGTCCCTAGCGTCCGCCTTTTCCCGGGCACTATCCGATCGCCTGTTTGCGCTCCCGCCACCGCTCGATGTCCGCCCGGTGTTCTGCATCGTGTTCGAAGGTGTAGGCAGCGATGAGCGACCAGAGGGGCTCGGAGAGACCCGGGAACCGGCCGGGTTGGACGAGGTCCTCTTCGGAGAAACGTTCCAGGCGCCGGAGCAACTGCTGATATGTTCCGTGGAAATCGGCCAGCACGCGTTCCAGAGGGCGATCCCTTTGCTCCCGGAAAAAGTGCTCGTTCAGCGCATTTATCTCCATCTCGGAGGGCGTCAGGTCTTTCGGGCGTCGCCCCTGTTCCAGCTGAAACAGGGCGGTGATCAGGCGTCCCTGCCACACCGCGAGGTGGGCCAGGATATCCTTGACTGTCCACTCCCCGAAAACCGGCTCCTGGCTCATCTCCTGCGGGGTGAGCCCTTCGATGGCTTTAAGAAAGCGCTCCCGCTCTTCCTGGATCCGTCGGATCAGCGCGGCCTTATCCATAGGGGCTTTTGCTCTACTGTGTTGTGTGGTTTAGGGTTGGGAAGGGGCCGTTGCCACCGGAGGGGGCTTTTCCCCTGACCCCTTGAGCCCAGGGGGATTTCGCAGAGGCGAGGATCCTCTTTGTCCTCCCCCAAGGATGT
>JANXBD010000043.1 GCA_025057635.1 Thermoflexus sp.
GCCCGGCTTCAAGCCCTGCGGGATGAGCTGGATCCCTGTGTGGAGGTGGTCACGCTGATCGATCGGGCCATCGTGGACGATCCGCCCCTCCTGCTTCGGGAGGGCGGGCTGATCAAGCCGGGCTATCATGAGGAGCTGGATCGGCTGCGCCGCGCCGAGGAGGAAGGACGACGCTGGCTGGCCGAGCTGGAAGGGCGCGAGCGGGCCCGCACCGGCATCGAGAACCTCCGCATCCGATACAACGAGATCTTCGGCTTCTTCATCGAGGTCCCCCGCTCGAAGGCGCACCAGGTGCCGCCCGACTACGAGCGCCGGGCCACCATCACCCACGCCGAGCGCTTCGTCACGCCGGAGCTGAAGGCGCGGGAGACGGAGATCCTGGCCACCCAGGAGCGGATCGAGGATTTAGAATACGAGCTCTTCGCGGAGGTGCGGGGGAAGGTCGCCGAATACACCGAGCGGCTGCAGGGGGTGGCCCGCCGGCTGGCGGAGCTGGACGTCTATCAGGCGCTGGCGGAGGCCGCTGCCCGCTACGGCTACACGCGGCCCGTCGTGGAGGAGAGCGATCGGATCGAGATCCGGGAGGGCCGCCATCCGATGGTGGAACGGCATCTCCCCCCGGGCGAGCCGTTCGTGCCCAACGACGCGGAGCTCAGCGCCTCGCGCCGGCTGATCATCCTGACGGGCCCCAACCTGAGCGGCAAGTCGGTTTACATCCGCCAGGTGGCTCTCATTGTGCTGATGGCCCAGATGGGCTCCTTCGTGCCGGCCCGCTCCGCCCGCATTGGGATCGCGGACCGCCTGTTCGCTCGGGTGGGGGCCAGCGACGACATCACGGCCGGCATCTCGACCTTCCTGGCGGAGATGCTAGAGACCGCCTACATCCTCCATCACGCCACCCCTCGCTCCCTGGTGATCCTGGATGAGGTGGGCCGGGGGACCAGCACTTACGATGGGCTGAGCCTGGCATGGGCCGTGGCGGAGGCGCTCCACGACGAGGTGCAGGCACGCGTCCTTTTCGCCACCCACTACCACGAGCTGACCCGGCTGGCGGAGCACCTGGAAGGCGCCTGCAATATGACGATGGCCGTGCGGGAGATCGGGGATCAAGTGGTGTTTCTGCGACGGGTGATCCCTGGGGCGGCCGACAAGTCGTATGGGATCCATGTCGCACGGCTGGCTGGCCTGCCCGATCGGGTGATCCGACGGGCCCGGCAGGTTCTGGAGGAGCTGGAAGGAAAGCCAGCCCATTCAGAGCTTCCAGCGCTTCGCCGGGGGCATCCCCCCGCGCGGCCGGAGGAGTTCGAGGAGATCCGGCGGCTTCTCTGGGAGATCCTGGGCCTGGACCTGGCGAACACCACTCCGCTGCAGGCCCTGCTCGCGCTGAATGAATTCCAGGGGCGACTCCGACAGCTTCTGAAGTCCGAACGGTAGCACCCCCTCCGCTGTGGAGGGCTATGGAGGCACCCTCCCCTGCACGCCAAACCCCTAAGCCTTCATCCTCTGCCTTACAAAGAGTCCAAAGGGATAAGCGGGGCGGCCTTCGACGTAACTTCCAAAGTATAATTCACGAAGGAATGATCGCGTTTATGATCCCCTGCGGAATTTTCGAGAGGCGCAGACCGCTGAGGCGGTCCATTCCTCTCCTCGGAGCAACTATCGAAAAGCGAAGGCCCTGTCTTCCAATCCCAGGCGGAGCCGGACTCCCGCCTGCAGTCCCTGCGAAAAGACAGATGCGGATCTGCGAACAAAGATGCGAGCGCGAACATTCTGGAAAACGGTCGTGAGGGACAAACCCGATTTCCTGGAGAGCCTCATCCGTCTGCTGAGGGAACATGCCATCCGCTTCTGTGTCATCGGAGGGCACGCCGTTAACGCATATGTGGAGCCGGTCGTGACACTGGACTTAGATCTCGTGATCGCGGTGGATCAACTGGACCAGGCAGAGGCATGGCTGGCTTCCCACTTTCAGGTGAAACGATTTCCCCACCGCATCAATGTTTCTCTTCCCGGTTCCGACCTTCGGGTTCAGATCCAGACAGACCCTCGCTATGCCGGCTTTGTGGAACGGGCCTCCGAACGAGAGATCCTGGGCATGGTTCTGCCGGTGGCCTCTCTGGAAGACACCTTGCAGGGAAAGATCTGGGCGGCGCAGGATGTCCGCCGAAGGGCCAGCCAGCGTCAAAAGGACCTCGCGGATATCGCCAGGCTGCTGGAAGCCTACCCGGAGCTACACGAGCGAGTGCCGGAGGATATTCGGAAACAGTTGCTGCTTTAGAGAGGGGAGAGGCAAAGCGGCAGCGCCCTTTGATGGAAATAGGATTAGGTGGGCATATAGCGCCTGCCCCATCTTTTCCCTAATAAGTAGTTAGGCCATTTCCGGAATTTCCACCCCCATGTTCAGATTCGGAACCTTCACGATATATCGCCGAAGGGTTTGGGCCAGAAGAAGCACTCCTTCGATCTGATAGCGACTCTCCAAGTCGAATCGAGCCTCCCGCTTCCGATAAAGAACTTCCCATGAGATCCCTCGCGGTGCGGCTTCCCGAAGGATCTCCTCGAGGGAGTGTCGGCTCTGCTCCGGAAGGTTGGCGCGTAGCCACATGACCGCCCATTCTTCCTTGGCAACATCCAATTGTATCTCATGGGGAGAACTTATCTCCACCCATACTCCGGCTGCGCATCGTAGCCAGCCCGGTGCCGTCACATAGGCCTCCACTGCGTCTAGATCCAGATCCCGTGCCGGCAGTTGAACGGTCATCCCCTCCAAGGTGATCCCTTCTATGTCCGCTCGAGGCTCTGTATATCCGAAACGAATCAGCCAGAACGGAGCCCAGGGTTCTCGAATGCGCAGGCCTCTCTCTGTCAGGACCTGTCGGGGGATTATCCGATGCGGACGGGTCCATTCCGGGAAGGCGAAAACAATCTCCACCGGGCCGACGCGCCGGATCTCCTCGCCTCGACGCCGGAGAGCATCCGCCAGTTCTTCTAAATGAGAGGGCAGGGCGGTTCCCCAGAGGAACCCATGTCCTGCCTGCCGGGTCACCACAGCGGGGAGCTGGAACATCGTCTTATGCAGGTTGCAGCGCGGCCATAGTGCTACGGATGAGCTGGACTGAACGCTCTAGCATCGCTCGCTCTTCGTCGGTGAGCGGCAACTCGATGATCTCCTCCACACCTCGGCGGCCAAGCTTCACTGGAACGCCGAAACAGATGTCGTGAAGGCCATATTCCCCCTGAAGGTAAACTGAGCATGGAACAATGAGCTTCCGGTCTTTAAGGATCGCCTCCACCATATAGGCCACCGCCGCGCCGGGGGCGTAGTATGCGCTTCCCGTCTTAAGGAGGCGCACGATCTCCTCACCCCCCCTTCGGGTGCGGTCTACGATCGCGTTGATCTTCTCCACGGGAAGCAACATCGAGATGGGAATGCCTGCTACGGTAGTGAAACGCACCATAGGCACCATCTCGTCCCCGTGTCCCCCCAGCACCAGGGCCTGGATGTTCTCTATTGCCACGTTCAGCTCCATAGCGATGAATGCCCGCATCCGAGCGCTGTCGAGAGCCCCTGCCTGCCCGATCACCCGTTCGCGCGGCAGGCCGGAGAGTTTATAGGCCAGATAGGTCATAGTGTCCAGAGGATTGGTGACGACGATGTAGATTGCGCTCGGGGAAAGGGGAACAACTTTTCTGATCACGTCACGGATGATGTTCGCATTTATGTTCACCAGATCCTCTCGGCTCATCCCGGGTTTGCGGGGCACCCCTGCGGTGATCACCACGATGTCGGAATTCGCCGTGGGCTCGTAATCCGTAGCGCCAATCAGGCGAGTGTTATAACCGGCGATGGGGCCTGCCTGCATGAGGTCTAGAGCCTTGCCCTTCGGCATTCCCTCCGTCTGAGGGATATCAATCAGCACAATATCGCCAAGCTCCCGCTCCGCCAGCCAATGCGCTGTCGTAGAACCCACGTTCCCCGCACCGACGATCGTGATCTTGGGACGCATGGGAGTCTCCTTATCGTAGGATTGAAGGAGATTTGTAGACGCAGATCAGGCGAAGATGAGACCGGTTGCCTCCTTCGGCGATCCGATCACGATTCCGTCTTCAGAGCTTCGGAGGTAGGAGATCGCCAGAGCGCCTTGATCCAGCGTAGGGACGTATTCCCCTGCTTCTCATCATATAACTCTTCGGGGGAGAGACGGGCGAGCTGGGCCACCCGCCAGGCTATCATGAGAGCTCCTAAACCGAGCAGCCCTGCCAATCCCAGCCAAAACAGTTCTCCCGAGCCCAGATAGGCGCCGATGGCGTTCGCGATCAGCACATGGGTGAGGCGGGCTAGCGTGCTCACCGCAAACGCAGGCAGTAGCGGGAGGGGGGAGAGCCCCACAACCCAGGACAGAAGATCGTCAGGGGTAAGAGGCAGCAAGAAAATCACTACCACAGCGGCCAGTCCGTACCGGTGAATCAAGCCTTCCACCCGATCTAAGTGTTCCTTGGGGAGGAAAGCGACCAGAAGCGGACGACCCAGCCAGCGAGCCAGAACCATCGTTAGACCGTTGCCCAAGCTCACCCCCAGCCAGGTGATCAGAGAGCCCCACCACGGCCCGAACCAGAAGCCGCTTACCCATCCCAAGGCGGCCCCCGGAAGCGGCGCGATCATCACCTGAAGCGCATTCAACCCGACCATCACCAGCGCGCCCTTTAATCGATTTGCCATCAGCCATGCTTCGAGCCGCTCCCGATCCGTGACCAGAGGCCACACGTGGGGGAACAACATAAGGCCAGCCACCAGAAGCCCGATAAGGAGGACGGCACGAGTCTTCAGCTTTCGGGGAAGATCATGGATTTTCCCTTCCATCGCTTGCCCAAATTAGTCAGGTTCCTGGGTGCACTATAATAGAAACAAACATCGGGAGTGGTGGGAACCACTCCCGATGTGTCGGGACGGGCGGATTCGAACCGCCGACCCCTGCAACCCCATTGCAGTGCGCTAACCTGGCTGCGCCACGTCCCGTTGCTCTTTTATTATAATCCAAGCAGGCAGACCAATCAAGCCGAGTCCACCCTTGAGGGGGCTGCATAACTGATCTCGAGATCGATTACAGGTTACGTATCGCCCGTTTTCTCGGGATGGTGATTGGCTGCGCACCTTCTAGCGGGAAGCGGTCGTCAGTAGCCCACCCCACGAAAGCTCCAATTACGCCGTAAGCTCAGAGAGTCGCGAGAGCGGATGGGAAGGCCAGACCATCCGTTCGGGGGGCAATTCATCTAAAGCGGTCTCAGGAAAGGGAATCTCTCCGTTAAAATACAGCACGTCCACTTCTCCATCGTAGCGATAGCGGCGCTTCACCCAGCCTGGGCCGATCCGCATCACTATATCTAGCCTCATTATATTATTTGGGAGATCAAACGCTTCATTCAAGACCCAGGAAGGGGAATCAGAGGGCAACGTCAACTGGAGGCGACTTAGCGCCCGTTCCCGCAGACGCTGGCGTTGCGTCTCCGGGGTCATAGACCCCTGCTCCTCCGCGGAAACTCGTCGCTTCCAGAACCCCATCTTTAGACCCTCCCCAAGCCGGTTTTATGGGTGCCCAGCGTTTTCTTCCGTTAACCGCTCCGTCAATCCTAGGATATGGTAACCCGCGTCGACAAAGATGATCTCGCCGGTGATCGCCGCGGCGCGATCGCTGCATAGCCATGCCGCCAACGCTCCCACGTCCTCGATGGTCACGTTGCGGCGCAGCGGGACGATCTCACGGAACAGGCTGTAGAGGGAGCGAAAACCTGGGATGCCGGTCGCTGCCAGGGTGCGGATCGGGCCGGCGGAGATGGCGTTCACCCGGATGCCCCGAGGGCCGAGATCATATGCCAGATAGCGAACCGAGGCCTCTAAAGCGGCCTTGGCCACTCCCATGACATTATAGTGGGGAACTACTTTCTCGGATCCATAGTAGGTCATAGTCAGCAGTGCCCCGCCGTTTTTCATCAGAGACGCCGCCTCTCGGGCTAGGGCGGTGAAGGAATACACGCTGACCTCCATCGCGATACGGAATCCCTCACGGGAGGTAAGGTAATAGGGGCTGCTCAGCTCTTCCCGCCTTGCAAAGGCAACTGCATGAACCAGGATGTCCAGTTGATCGTAGGCCTGGCGATATTTCTCGAACAGCGTGGCGATCTGAGCATCGTCGCTCAGATCACAGGGCTCGATGAACGTCGCCCCCACGCTCTCCGCCAGTGGGCGCACCCGCCGCTCCAGCGCAGGGCCGGCATAAGAGAAGGCCAGAGTGGCGCCCTCAGCATGCATCGCCTTCGCTATGCCCCAGGCGATCGAGTGATCGTTCGCCACCCCGAAGATCAATGCTACCTTTCCATTCAGCATTCCCATGATCGCCTCCGTGAAATCGATGAAAATGAGCACAAGGGCGGCCTCACGGCCTCACGCCTGCCTTCGAACGCATCGCGATAGCGTGGATTCCCGAGAAGCTAACTCGCCAAGGCGAGCGGCCGATCTCCCGCGCTATTGTGCAACAGATCCTATGAGCTCATCAAGTCTCAAGCACAGATTTGCTCGCGATCAGAGTAGAAGGCAGGCCCCTTTCAGCGACTTGTCTAGCTCCGATCTCTTCTCAAAAACAAACCGCTGATGGAATTCGCTTCCCTTTTGTCATCGAATGGTCGTCGAGGCTAGAATGGATAAGCGTATATCGAAAAGCAGAAGCTCCAACTGGCCCGTCTCCGGGTTCCTTGGGAACACGCATCATGGATCGTCGGTAGCCTGATCCAGGCATAACGATGACTGCGGGTCTTGAAAAGCCTTTTGTGCGAGCGACGGGATCTTCTGAAATCCCCCATCGCCGTTCGGGAGACCGGAATGCTCGATGGACTTCAGCGCCTTCATGAAGCCCTTCAGACCTATGTGCGCCCAGCCACCTTCCCAGTGGCCATCCGGATGATCGCTCCTGGAGGGCCCTGGCCGGAGAAGACCCGTTTCCCCAAGCGGGATTTCGGACAGCAGATTGCCATCTGCCAAGGTTTCGCCATGGCCCGCCATTACGGATGGATTATTGGGATGCGCGGGGAGGATGTCTCATGTCCCCTCGCGAAGGTTGTATGGGGCTTCGAGCCCATGCTGGATTATTACCTCAACGGCATGACCTGCGCCGGGATGTATACCGAAACTCCTGCTGCAGGAGCAGTGAGCGAGGCTCAGGTGGATAAATGGGAATTCCATCAGTGGGAAGGCGTGATCGCTGCCCCTCTCCATCGTGCTTCCTTCGAGCCCCACGTGATCCTGATCTATGGAAACTCTGCTCAGGTCATGCGATTGGTGGTCGCCCGCCTCTGGAAGACTGGCGGCCGCCTGACTTCATCGTTCTCCGGGCGAATCGACTGCGCCGACGCGGTCATCACCACGATGAAGACCGATGAGTGTCAGGTCATCCTTCCATGCTATGGCGACCGGGTCTTCGGCCAAGCTCAGGATGATGAAATGGCGTTTACCATTCCTCTCAGCAAAATCGAGTGGATCATCGAAGGCCTCGAGGGCACACATAAGGGAGGTATTCGTTATCCGATCCCCAAGTTTCTCCGGTATACCGGGATCTATCCAGACCACTATATGGAAATGGAGCGCCAATGGAAGATGGAGAAAGATGTGAAGGAGAGGGAAGAGTAAAGGCGCTCCCGCGGCCGATCATCTCTCTTCTCTTAGTAGATTATTTGGTAGGACAAGCTGTCGAGGGAAGCCTAACTAACCTAAGCGATGATTACGCATGCCTCCTCTATCCAGGGCTCCTTGAGTCCTTTGGGCGAGAATCCAGCCAGCGAGAGGGTATTCGACATCCCGACCCTCAACGATCTGTTGTTCTATGCTGCCAGAACAACTAAAATCCTAAAGTCTAAAGGAAGCATGGCAGATGGCTTCGCTTTTTTCAACTTTAACTTTCTCGTTTCTCCCTCCTCAAGGAGACTTGCTCGTGGAGGGATCGGATGGGGTGATCTGAAGCCAGCTGATCTGCAGAGTAGAATCTTTCCTGATCTCCCGCTTAGGAGGCGGTGATGGCTGTTGAGGTCAAAGAGTTCCTTCCAATCACCCAGCGCCATGAGGATCTGGGCCTCTCGGATGAGCTTGTTTTGCAGATGTACTATCACCTTCTGCTATCTCGTCGGCTGGACGAGCGATGCTGGATTCTACAACGGCAAGGACGAGTTCCGTTTCACATATCTGGGATTGCGCACGAGGGCATCGGCGTGGGAGCAGCTTACGCATTGCGAAGAGGCTTCGACATTGTGCACCCGTATTACCGCGATCTGGCTCTCTCCATCGCGCTAGGGATGAGACCTATAGAGTTTATGCTTGCCCTTTTTGGAAAGAAAGGAGATCCCCATAGTGCCGCCCGCCAACTGCCTTCCCACTTCAGCCTTCGCCACCTGAACATCATCTCTGGCTCCAGCCCGGTTGCCACGCAGGTTCCTCAAGCCGCTGGCATCGCTCTAGCGGAAGTTCTCAAGCAGAAGCTTCGTCCCTTCCTAGAGGCCGCCGGCTTCCCCGTAAGCCAGGAGATGCGGGTAGTCCTCACTACCACTGGCGAGGGCAGCACCAGCGAGGGCGATTTCCACGAAGCCCTGAATTGGGCAGGCATTTATCGGTTGCCCCTCGTGGTGCTTGTGCATAATAACCAATATGCTATCTCTGTCCCTGTTTGGAAACAGATGGCAGTCCCACGGGTGGCTGATCGAGCGGCCGCCTACGGCGTCCACGGCATCGTGTGCGATGGCAGCAACGTTTTAGAAGTCTACAGGGTAGTGAGAGAGGCAGTCGATCGGGCCCGAGCGGGCGAGGGGACGACACTGGTTGAGGCTGTAACTTACCGCTGGACTCCTCATTCCTCTGATGACGACGACCGAACCTACCGGACGCGGGAGGAGGTGGAGCGAGGGAAGCGACATGATCCTTTGCCGCGCTTCCGGGACTATCTATATCGACGGAGCCTGCTTACCCAACGGCTGGAGGAAGAGCTAGAGGAACAAGTGCAAGCCGAGGTAGATGAAGCCCAACGCTTAGCGGAGGAAATGCCTTACCCAGATCCTGAGGAGGCCCTTGCCTCGGTCTTTGCTACGGAGGATCGCTCTGGCTGGTGGGGGCAATCATGAATGAGGAGGCTCACCTATGCCGGAGAAGACGCTGATCGAGGCGATCCGGGAGGCGATCGATGAAGAGATGGCCCGTGATCCGCGGGTCTTCGTGGTAGGGGAGGATGTGGGCCCCCGCGGCGGCGTGTTCCGGGCCACCATGGGCCTTTGGCAGAAATACGGGGAGTGGCGGGTGATCGATTCCCCCCTCGCGGAGCTCTCCATTGTGGCCATCGGGATCGGGGCAGCCCTCAACGGATTCCGGCCGATCTGCGAGATCCAGTTCGCTGACTTCATCCATCCCGCCTTCAATCAGATCGTGAACGAGGCCGCCCGGTTCTTCTACCGATCGGGAGGTGTCTACAATGTGCCTATGGTCATCCGCTCCCCTTATGGCGGCGGGATCAGCGGCGGCCTCTACCACAGCCAGAGCGTCGAGGCGTTCTTCGCCCATGTCCCGGGCCTCAAGGTGGTGATCCCCTCTAACCCCTATGACGCCAAGGGCCTGCTCAAGGCCGCCATTCGCGATCCGAACCCCGTGCTGTTCTTTGAGCCCAAAAAAGGCTACCGCCTCATCAAAGGAGAAGTCCCCGACGGCGATTACATCGTCCCCATCGGCCCAGCGAAGGTCACCCGGGAGGGGAGCGATCTGACCGTCTTTGCCTATGGGATGATGCATTATTACGTGCTCCAAGCGGCGGAGATGGTGGCAAAGGAGGGCATCGATGTGGAGGTCGTGGATCTGCGCACCCTGGCTCCGGTAGACAAGGCGACGATCCTGAGCTCGATCAAGAAAACCGGGAAGGCCCTGATCGTCTACGAGGACAACCTCACCCTGGGCTATGGGGCGGAGGTGGCCGCCATCCTAGCGGAAGAGGGCTTCGAATACCTGGACGGCCCGGTGATGCGGCTGGGAGGGCCCGACGTGCCAGGCGTGCCCTTCAGCCCCCCGATGCAGGACTTCTTCATGCCCAACCCTCAGAAGATCGCCGAGGCCATCCGGCGGCTGGCAAGGTATTAAGGCCCTTCGTGGATCGGAACGAGCTCCCGATTCGCGTGCGCGGAAATCCGCCGAAAAGAGCGCTCGCCTGCGTCTAGAGTGCCCCTATCCGCCCTGTCGCGCGTCGACGTCCTCGGCGGCGCCCTTGCAGGATCTGACGTCATGATGTTCGACCCAAGGAGGCGCAGGGATGCCCACACCGGTGGTGATGCCACAGCTCGGCGAAAGCGTGGTCGAGGGGAAGATCGTCCGCTGGCTGAAGCGGGAGGGGGAGCAGGTTCAGCGGTTCGAACCCCTCCTGGAGGTGGAGACCGATAAGGTGACTACGGAGGTGACTGCCCCCGATGAGGGGACGCTGCTCCGGATCTATTTCCCGGAAGGGACAATCCTGAAGGCGGGAACCCTGATCGCGATGCTGGGGAAGCCCGGGGAGCCGGTGCCGGAACGCCCCTACCGGATCGGCCACGGTGGCGAGATCGAGCCCCTGGAGGAGATCCCGGCCGCCCCAGCTCCTGCTCCAGCCCCAGCGCTCCCCTCGCCCCCGCCCATCGCGGAACCGATCCTGGTGGCCCGTCGAGAGGGTGGGCCGCGGATCTCTCCGGTAGTGGCGAAGATGGCCGCGGAATACGGCATCGATCTTTCGAAGATCCCCGGCACCGGTGAGGGCGGACGGGTGACGAAGAAGGATCTGTTGGCCTATATCGAGCGGATGCAGCTGCAGCCGGTCGGCGCCCCTGCCGTCCAGGAAGTGCAGCTCCCGCCGTGGGAACAGTCGGGGACCGGGGAGCTGTTCCGACCGACAGAGGAAGTGCTGCAGACGGCTTCTGCGCCGGCCGCGCCGCCCACCCCGACGCCTGCTCCTCCTCCGCCGCCCTCGCCAGGGGCTCCGGAGATGCCCTTCGAGGTGATCCCCCTCACCTCCATGCGCCGGGCCATCGCCGAGCACATGGTCCGCTCCCAGCACACCTCCCCCCACGTGACCACCGTCTTCGAGGTCGATATGAGCCGGGTGATGGCCCACTATGAGGCCCATCGCGTGGCCTTCGAGCGCGAGGGCGTCCGGCTGACGCTGACGCCGTATTTCATCATGGCCGCTGTCGCTGCTCTGAAGGCCTATCCCATCGTCAATAGCACCTGGACTGACGAGGGGATTCGGGTCTACAAGGTCTATCACATCGGCCTCGCCGTCTCCTTGGGCGATGAGGGGCTGGTCGTCCCAGTCCTCCGCAACGCGGACGGTTACAGCCTGATCGGGCTGGCCCGCGCCGTTCAGGATTTAGTGGAACGGGCCCGTCAGCGCCGGTTCCGACCGGAGGAGATCCAGGGAGGGACGTTCACGATTACTAACCATGGGGTCTCCGGCAGCCTCTTCGCGACTCCCATCATTCATCAACCCCAATGCGCCATCATGGGCGTGGGCCGCGTCCACAAGCGACCGGTCGTCCTAGAGACCCCCCAGGGGGATGTGCTGGCCATCCGCCCGATGGTCTATCTCACCCTCACCTTCGACCACCGCATTCTTGACGGTGCTCAGGCAGATGCTTTTATGAGCAAAGTGAAAGCAATGCTGGAGAACTGGGCATGACAAGATTCACAGAGATGGGGGAGTTTGCGATGGATGTCCTCGAAGCGATCATGACCCGTCACATGGTCGGCAAGGTGCGGCCTGAGCGGCCAAAGCGGGAGGAGATTGAGACGCTGCTCCGAGCCGCCGTGCGGGCACCCAATCACCGCTTGACAGAGCCATGGCGCTTCGTGGTGATCGCTGGCCCTGCCTTGGATGAGCTCGGCGAGGTCTTTGCCCAGATCCTCCGGGCGGTCAAGCCCGACGCCACCGAGGAGGAGCTGAACCGGGAACGAGCGAAGCCGCGTCGGGCTCCGGTAATCATCGCCGTGACCTGTTTGAAGGGCCGGGATCCCATTGAAACCCATGAGAACATCGTGGCCACTGCCGCCGCGATCCAGAACCTCCTCCTCGCAGCCCACGGCATGGGTTTGGGGGCCTACTGGCGCACCGGCGATATGGCTTACCATCCTCTTCTGCTGGAATGGCTCGGGGTCCCAACAGATGCCCACTTTATGGGCTTCGTCTATCTGGGCTATCCGGCTCCTGATGCTCCACCACGCCAGACCCCCCGTCGGCCTATCGAGGAGGTCGCTCAGTGGCGAGGATGGGAGGCGGAGGGATAAGTGGGGAGCAATGAAGCGGAAAATCCTACATCCCTACATCGCTTGCGGGGATCTCGAATCCTTATCAACCGACCATTCCTCGATCGCGAAAGGCTCTGCTCGAAACCAGGAAGTCAGGAAGGGCGCTATGTTTCATGGGGAGAAGCTCCAAGAGCTGGCCGCGGCGCGAGACCGCTGGGAGGAGACCACGCTGCAGCAGTGGCTGGCCCGTATGCCCGAGCGTCAGCTGGAGTTCACCACCGTTTCCGGCGATGCGGTCCAACGACTCTATACCCCCCTCGACATCCCGGATTTTGATTACCTCCGCGACCTCGGGTTCCCTGGCGAATACCCGTTCACCCGGGGCATCCATGCCACGATGTATCGGGGCCGCCTCTGGACCATGCGCCTCTTCGCAGGATACGGCACTGCGGAGGAGACCAACGCCCGCTTTAAATACCTGCTCGAACACGGCCAGACCGGCCTCTCCATCGCCTTCGACCTCCCTACCCTTTACGGTTACGACACCGATGACCCGATGGCGGAGGGGGAGTTTGGGGAGTGCGGGGTGGCGGTCTCCTCGTTGCTCGACATGGAAATCCTCCTGGACGGCCTCCCCCTGGATCAGATCACCACCTCGATGACCATCAACGGGCCGGCGGCCATCATTTGGGCGATGTATCTGGCCGTGGCGGAGAAGCGCGGTGTCCCCTGGGACAAGATCGGCGGGACTACCCAGACGGATATCTTGAAAGAATACATCGCCCAGAAGGAGTGGATCTTCCCGCCGGAGCCCTCCATGCGGCTGGTTGTGGATATGATTGAGTTCAGCACGAAACACGTGCCAAAGTGGAACCCGATCAGCATCAGCGGCTATCACATCCGGGAGGCGGGCGCCACGGCGGCCCAGGAGCTGGCCTTCACCCTGGCCAACGGCTTCGAATATGTCCGCTGGTGCATGAGGCGGGGGATGGACATCGACGACTTCGCGCCGCGCCTTTCGTTCTTCTTCAACTGTCACAACGATTTCTTCGAGGAGATCGCCAAGTTCCGGGCGGCCCGCCGGATCTGGGCGCGGGAGATGAGGGAGACCTTCGGGGCGAAGAACCCGCGCTCATGGTGGCTGCGCTTCCACACTCAGACGGCCGGCTGCACCCTCACTGCTCAGCAGCCTTACGTGAACCTGATCCGCGTGACCCTGCAGGCTTTGGCGGCTGTCCTGGGCGGCACCCAGTCCCTCCACACCAACTCCCTGGATGAAGCCCTGGCCCTCCCCAGCGAATTCGCCGCCAAGCTGGCCCTTCGCACCCAGCAGGTCATCGCCTACGAAAGCGGCGTGACCAATACGGTCGATCCCCTGGGCGGCAGCTACTACGTGGAATACCTGACCAACCGCCTCGAACGGCAGACCTATGAATACTTCCGCAAGATCGAGGAGCTGGGCGGGGTGATTCCGGCCATCGAGGCCGGCTTCTTCCAGCGGGAGATCGCCGACGCTGCCTATCGCTATCAGAAGGAGATCGATGAGAAGTGCCGGATCATCGTGGGAGTGAATGAGTTCGTGGAAGAAGAGGAGGAAGTAAAGCCCCCGATCCTCCAAATGGATCCCGAGGGGGAGCGCCGGCAGCGGGCGCGCCTGCAGAAACTCCGAATGGAGCGCGACAACGAGCGGGTGGGGCAGACCCTAGCCGCCCTCCAGGAGGCTGCCCGCCGGGAAAACGTGAACATGATGCCCTACATCTTGGACGCGGTGAAGGTGTATGCCACCCTGGGCGAGATCGTCCGGGCGCTGAAGGAGGTGTGGGGCACCTGGCAGGAGCCCCTGATCATATGAGCTCTGAAAACCATGAAGGGCCCGTGAGGAGAGAGGACCTGAGATGCCCTTTGTGTGCCCTTCATGTCCTTTGTGGCGGATTTTCAGCAAGAGGATGGAGGGCGGGGCTGCCGTCAACCCTCCCGCCTGCCTGATCCAGCGTCACGATGAAGGTGAAACCTTCCCGCAACATCCGCATCGATCTGCGCCGGGGGCTGGATAGGATTCTCATCGGTCTGCTCGCTCTCAGCCTGTCCGCCTCGCAGCCTTGCCTGTCCTTTGAGGATCGCCTGAGCCTGCAGCTGGCCGGGCGCGGCTTCAACTTCGCAGCCTGGCTGGTTTCCGTGTGGTGGGAAAAGTGGGTCCTGGATGCGGCAGCCCCCCAGGCCTTCCTCGACGAGATGGCGCAGGAACGGGCGATCCGGAGCTTCGCGCGCCATCTGGAGGCGGCCCAGCGGACAGCGGCGGAGCTGGAGCGCCGCATGGCGGGCCTGGAGCCGGCCGACCCCGCCCAACTGGACGCGCTCCGGCGTCAGTGGGAAGGGGCGCATCGCCGCGCGGAAGCGCTGCGTCCGCTGGCCGAGGCGATCCTTGCCGAGCAACTGGCGATCGTCCTCCACCCGGAAGGGTTGACCTTCCTGGGCTACCCCATCCCCCCGGTGAACTTCCGCCTCGCCGCTCTGCCCAACCTTTTAGTGGTATCCCCCCGGAACCAGATCGTTCAGGAAGCGGCCCTCCCGCTGCAGGCGGACCTCACCGCCGATGAGATGGATCGGATCGAACGGCGCGTCGACGGAGCGTTCAACGTGTCCTCCCTGGTGGTCCCGCTGGGCGGCCTGGCGGTCTACCCCTCGAT
>JANXBD010000044.1 GCA_025057635.1 Thermoflexus sp.
AGTGCTCGTTGGGCTGATTCATACTCCCGACGAGCGTTTTCTAATTCTGACATGGCCCTTTCTTGGCTCTCGCCCAAGCCACCTTCGTAGATCCGATTTATGTAGCGCTCATATTCTTCGGCCCATGCATTCGCAATCTCGGCCGCATAGACCGAATCCCGATCCCGCACTTTGATGAATATAAGATCTCCATGATCGGGCCCAGATTTAAAAATATCACCCTCAACTTTCTCCATGAGACGAGAAGGATCCGAATCTTCCGAACGAAGTCGGTCTTTTAGACGGGAGATCACCGCTTGAGCGATCACCGGATTGGGCACTAAACCCCTCAACAGTTGGCGAAAGGATTCCGGTTTGACTTGAGGCTGCACGCTAGGGAGTTCTGCTTGGGCCTGAACAGCCTCCACGCCCGCCACAGCCTCATACGAGATCGGAAACTTCACAATCGCCACCCCAGCCACTGCCTCATACGGTGGCGGGGATAGTAAACGGCCCAGCCCGGCGGCTACGAGGGATAAGAAAGCCACAAATATAATCAAGCGTCGTCGTCGAATCATAACATTTAGATAACGACGCAGATCAATCGTCAGTTCATCCGCCATACAAGATCCTCCCCGGTCATGTTTCTCGAGAGGGTACTGGGCTCCGGTTCAGCGTTGCCGTGCACATCTGTCCTACCAACTCTTTGAGGCCTTCGCTTAAGGAAATAAGGGGTTCCCACCCCAGCTCGTCTACCGCTCGCTCAATCGCCAGCGCCATACGCTGGATGTCTCCGGGCCGCCTCGGACCATATGCCAGCTCTCTTTGATATTCTAACAGCTGGCATAGCCTCTCATAAAGCTCCAGAACTGAAACCTCCTGCCCTGTGCCGATGTTATAAATCCCGCCCGTGCCCCGGGTCAACGCAAAGAGGTTCGCCCGTGCCACATCGAATACATGAACGAAATCCCGTGTCTGTTTCCCATCTCCGAAAATCACCGGTCGATATCCGCTCTGCATGGCCGCCAGAAACCGAGCCACCACCCCTGCCTCTCCCACCACGGTCTGACGAGGACCGTATACATTTCCGTACCGCAAAATCACCCACTCCATTCCATACTTCTCTCCAAACCAACGAGTATACGCCTCCACAGCCATCTTGCTGAGGCCATAAGGTGATATCGGGCACAGGGGGTGATCCTCCTTCACCGGTAGCTGCCTTGGCTCCCCGTACACAGCCGCGCTAGAGGCCACTACCACCCGACGCACTCCCAACTGGACGGCCGCCTGCAGCACATTGAGCGTCCCGACTACATTAACGGAAGCATCCTCTACGGGATCCGCGACTGCCGCCGCTACGTCCACTTGAGCGGCCTGATGAATAATCACCTCAGGGCGAAAATCTGCTATCACGGATGACAAGACCGAATCCCGAATATCCATTATCACTAGTGGAACATCCCGGGGAAGGTTCTCCCGCCGACCTCGAGACAGGTTGTCCACCACCAGGACCTGATGGCCTGCTTTGATACACACCTCAACAACATGGGATCCGATGAATCCAGCACCGCCTGTGATTAAAACCCGCACTGACTCCTCCCTTAAAAATCATCTTCCCCCTTCTCGGAAGCTTATGTGTTGACGATAAGCAAAATCCGGCCCGAATGGCCCGAATCAGCCGTGAATGATGTGAGCATTCTATGGATTGTAAATCTGGTTAGGCAATAAAATCTCATTTTCTACTTAATGAGGTCGAACCGCCCTTCGCTTCTGCCATGGTTGCACCAGGGCCGCTCCCAACACTTCCTCCATCGTCTCTACAAAGATCAGGGTCATCCCCCGGATCTCCCGCCGGGGCAAATCAGCTAAGTCTCGCTGGTTTTTCTTCGGTAGGATCACTCGCTGGATTCCCGCTCGATGGGCAGCTAGGATCTTCTCTTTCAATCCCCCAATCGGCAACACTCGCCCCCGCAGGGTGATCTCTCCGGTCATCGCCGTGTCCCGCCGCACCGGGATCCCCGTGAAGGCCGACACGAGGGCGGTGGCGATGGTGATGCCCGCCGATGGCCCATCCTTCGGAATGGCCCCCTCCGGGACATGGATGTGTACGTCGGTCTTCTCGAAGCGCTTCGGCCGGATCCCGAAGTCCCGCGCCCGGGAGCGCAAATAGCTCATCGCCGCCTGAGCGGATTCCTGCATCACTTCCCCCAACTGCCCAGTCAGCAGCAATGTCCCCTTTCCGTCCATCAAGGTCACCTCCACCGGCATCACCTCGCCCCCTGCCTCCGTCCAGGCCAGGGCCATAGCCACCCCTACCTGATTGGTCTCCTCCGCCCGGCCGTAATCATAGCGCGGTGGGCCCAGGTAGTGCTCCAGAGCCGCCGGGACGATCACCCGCCGATACGGCTTCCCCTCCGCCGCCAGCCGCGCGGTCTTGCGACAGATCGCCGCGATCTCCCGCTCCAGGTTCCGCACTCCTGCTTCTGAGGTATATTCCCGGATAATCCGCCGCAAGGAGGCGTCGGTGAACTTCAGCGGGATGCTCTGCAGCCCGTTCTCCTCGATCTGACGGGGGATCAGGAACCGTCGGGCAATCTGCACCTTCTCCCCCTCGGTGTAGCCTGGAAACTCGATCACCTCCAGCCGGTCTCGAAGCGCAGGGGGCACGGTATCCAGAATGTTCGCCGTGGTAATGAAGAGAACCTTTGAGAGATTATACGGGATCTCCAGATAGTGATCGGAGAATGCATGGTTCTGCTCGAGATCTAGCACCTCCAAGAGCGCCGCCGCCGGATCCCCTCGGAAGTCCATCCCGATCTTGTCGATCTCATCCAGCATGAAGACCGGATTGATAGTCCCCGCGCGGGCCATGCCCTGAAGGATCCGCCCGGGCAACGCCCCAATATAGGTGCGCCGGTGCCCCCGGATCTCCGCCTCGTCATGGATGCCGCCAAGAGAAACGCGAACAAACCGCCGGCCCATAGCCTCGGCGATGGCCTTTCCTAGAGAGGTCTTCCCCGTGCCCGGAGGGCCCACAAAGCACAGGATTGGGCTACGGCCGCGCTTGCCTGCCAGCTTGCGGACGGCAAGGAACTCTAGAATCCGTTCCTTGGCCCTCTTCAGCCCGTAGTGATAACGCTCCAGCACCTCCGCTGCGTGAGCAATATCCAGGTTATCCTCCGTCTCCTCCGTCCACGGGAGCTCCAGGATCCAGTCGATGTAGTTGCGGATGATGCTGACCTCGGGGGAGAGGGGCGGCATCTGGGCGAGGCGATTGAGCTCCTTCTCGGCCCGAGCCCGCACTTCCTCCGGGAGGTTCCTGGCTTCCATACGCTCCCGCAGCTCATGGATCTCCTGCGTGTAAACGTCGACCTCGCCTAGCTCGTGCTGGATGGCTTTGATCTGCTCCCGCAGGTAGAACTCCCGCTGGGTTCGGTCTACCTCCTGCTGAACCTGGGCCTGGATCTTGCTCTCCAGCTCCAGCACGTCCAATAGCCGGGCAAGCAAAATCGAGAGACGCAGGAGCCGAGCGGAAGGTTCAAAGATCTCGAGGAACTCCTGTCGTTCAGCGGTCTTCAGGTTCAGGGTACTAGCGATGAGGTCGGCTAACCAGCCCGGCTCGTCAATGTTCATCGCAAACACATAGGCATCCTCCGGAACAGTCCGGTCGAGCTGCACCACCCGCTCAAACTGGGAGAGGACTGCCCGCATCAGAGCTTCGGTCGCCGGGGGCCGGTCAGTCGGTTCGACAATCGGACGAACCACTGCCCGAAGGTAGGGCTCATGTTGAATGAACTCCAACACCTGTGCCCGCTGTTGCCCCTGAGCTAACACGCTAACGGTGCCATCTGGCATACGCAGAACCCGAGCCACTGAGACAAGGGTGCCCACCGTGTAGAGGTCTTCGGGGGTGGGATCCTCAATGCTCTCTTCCCGCTGGGTAAGGGCGAACAGGGGCTCCCCATGCTGGACGGCAGCCTCTACCGCCCGCAGAGATTTATCGCGGCCCACTAGGATTGGGGTAGCCATGCGAGGGAAGATCAGCATATCGCGTAGAGGAAGGATGGCTACCTCTATTATTGTCCTTTCCCCTTCCATTTCCATTGCTCGATCTGATCGCCCTTCGACGATCCGCTCCACGGCATCCCCTGAAAAAAAGGGATAATTGCAATCTAATCCAAAGCATTCTCCGATCGGGTTCACCGGGTGACGGTATAGATCGGAGGACTGTTTGTCAGCCCCTCATTACCCGGAAGCCCCACGGGTCTCAGAACGGAGCTCATGAATCCTTAACTTCAAGCCATGGGGCTGAGAATCACGCCTGTTTTTCAGCGGGAGATTCTATCATAGCGGAGAGGAACCCGGCTATATTCTCCTGAAACAGAAGGATGGCTCCTCTCAATGGGAACAGACCTCATCTTATGTTTAACCCCACCCCCTACGGCTCACGTGGCTTACATGCCTCTTGCTTTGAATGATCGGCCATGCAAGCCACCGCATTGGGCATGTCGCGATCCGTGGTTGAATGAGTTAGCGAAAAATCTCCAGGAGGGAGAATCATTCGCAGGGCGCGGGGGAAAGGAAGGGGCTTCGGATCTGATGCTGAAGCCAGGTGGGCGCGATTTGGAAAAAGATCGAACCTGCCCGCCAAGCCAGCCCTCCATTCGACAGGTTCATCATCTGATGGACTCCGGTAGGCAACATCCCTCTGCGGCTCTGCCGAAGCACTCGGCGAACGACTTCGTCGATGGCCGGGGTGACAGAGCCCAATAGGGCTTCCGCAACAGGGGACTGCATAGTCCTGTATCGGTCTCCCCAATCGACACCGAACCCAATAGCATACCGCCGCGTTGCCGCTGCGGCCTCGAAGAGGCCAGCGCTGCTTTCCCCTGCCAGCCCCAGGAGGATCTCCGCTCCCTCCTGATAGAGGCGCAAAGCCGCCTCGAACCCTGCTACCGGATCGGAAGTCGAGCTGACTTTCTCAACGAGGAGATCCTCTGGAGGAACCCCAGCCGCCTGCGCTCCGCAGCGATAGCCCTCTAGAGCAGCCGAAGGCTCCGGGCCAATCAGCGCGCCAATCCGCTGGCCGCTTTTCCCCCTATTTTCATGCCGCCTGATGAGGTGGCCCGCGATATGACCGGCCAGCCATCCAGCCTCCCATTCATTGAAGGAGATGATGAGCGTATTCGGAAGGATTGCCGTTGAATCATTCAGGCCGAGGAGAACAAACCGCTTGTTAGGGAAGATACGTGCCTGCTCCAGCCCTAGGCGGGCTGGGCCATCCATCCCAATGATAAGAAGCTGATAGGCATGTTCCCGCGCGGTTTCGTGAATCATCCGCTCCCAGGTCAGAGGATTTTCCCCCAACGACAGGAGGGAAACCCTCACGCCCTCACTGCGCTCGAAAGCTGCAACGCCTGCCCTCGCAAAATCGAAAGGACCCCGATCGCCTTCTACACCCTCCACAAGAAGGATCACAGAGGATAGCAGAGGCTGGGATGCCGTCTGCCGACCGGCGCAACCGGATAAGAAGAGAAGAGATGCTAGGATCCCGGTCCGAAACCTCACCTTCATCCCTATCCCTCGCCTTCCAGCTCCTCCCCCAGATCCGGGATCAGGCCCCGGGATCGGGCCTCCTCATAACTCAGCAACTCTTCCTCAGATGAATCGATAGTATGGGTCTCCCATTCGGGAGAAAAGATTTCGGGCAAGGTCAACGGCGCTGATGTCTCGAAAGCGATGTTAGAACCAACATTAGGAGTTTCCGCGGGCTCGCCCCACAAGGTCTGAAGTTGGGCTCGGGCCTCCCGAAGCTCCAGCCAAACCATACCAGGCCGGATGGCCCGCGGCACGAGGGCAGCTAAGAATCCACGGTTCTCCAAGCGAACTACATATAGAACATACTTTTCCCCTTCCCAAGTCTGGGCAACGAAGGCTCGTTCGCCCAACGCGGACGCTAACTGCTCTTGAAGAGCACCAATCTGGGCAATCCCTTGCGCCACATCCTGAGACACAGAATCCGACACCAGCCCATGCGCGGCCAACCATTCACCCTCCGCTCCCACCAGGACTACTAGCTCCCCACTCACCCGGCCGTGCAATCCACGCAGGATCTCTTCTGCCTGGGCCTGCTGAACCGGTGCCAGTGTGGAAGGTGACTTCAGTTTGGAGATGCTACCACCCATCAGAACTCTGGGGGAATAACGCGAAGCCAGCGCCCGAGATACTGCTTCGAGAACCTCTCCTGCAGTGAAGGGCTTGATCAAGAAATCCACTGCTCCCTCTCGGAACGCCTGGATAACAGTGGCAGCGTCGGCAAATCCACTGATGGCAATCACGGGAATCTCAGGCCAGGATTCCCGAAGACGGCGGATCAGGCTCATGCCGCCCATTCCACCCATACGAAGGTCAGTAATCACCAAGTTGATCGCCACACTCCCTAGGATCTGCAACGCCCGTTCGGCGCTAGGGGCCGTCCGCACGGCATAACCGGCCGTCCCAAGGATATCACTGATCATCTGCAATATGTCGATGGAGTCATCGACAATCAGCACTCGCGACAACTTTTCCATCTGCTCTCTTCCCGCTTTGAGCTGAACGCCTCTCCCGAAGGGTTCGGATGATCACCTCCAATAACTGCGGAAGCAATCAAGAAACGTGGGGTGACGTTCTTAGCCACCCCCGGTCGCGATAGCGCGAAGTGCCAACCCCACCATGACCGCCAACGCGATGCTATACAGCAACTGCTCCCGGCGTCCATCGCGGCCGCGGGTATACGCATAGACTAAGGGCAGGGCAAGGGCTAGGACGATCCCATACAGGAAATGCACGCCCCCACGGGCGGGCCAAAGTCGCATCAATACCATCGCCAAGCCCAGGAACCCCTGGAGCAGGATCACCCCTTCCAGAATCCACAGGGCCCCCCAAAAATCCCCACGGATCCCTTCCCCTCGTATGTAGCGCCAGAACCCCCACAGGGCACAGATCACTGTGAAGAAGAGAATCGTCCGACTCAGGCCATCGTGAAGCACGACCAGCGTTCCCATCCTCGCACTCCTCGATCGCTGGTAAGCCAGGAAATAGCGCTACACGTTCTAGAACTCCGGGATGCCTGCATCTTCCAGGCTCTTCCTTAGATTCTTCATCAGCGACTCAAAAGCGGCCGGATGGTTTTCTCCACTTCCTCACGTCCTTTGAGGACTCCTACCACCACCTGATGGATCATCCCTTCTCGGGTGATGAACACTGTGGTGGGAACTCCGAAGATCTGATATGCCCGCTCCACTCGAGCGTTATGATCCAGCAAAATGGGAAACGGCAGGTCGAATTCCTGAACGAAGCTTCGCACTGCAGCGAAGTCGTCCTGGGAGGTCAGGTTCACCCCTAAAATCTCGAGGCCCTGGCTATGATATTCGCGATAGATCTGGGACAGCAACGGCATCTCCTCCCGACACGGCACACACCATGTGGCCCAGAAGTTGAGCAGCACTATCTTCCCTTGGAGATCCTTCAGCCGCACCGTTCCCCCATCCAGCTGCTCTAGCTCAAAGTCCGGGGCCGGGATTCCAGTGGTTAGGCCCATCGAGGCCGGAGGGGAGGCCGCTGGGTTGGAATCCCTTGCAACGAGTTGCTGGCAGGCTAGGACTGGCATCAGGAGAAGGGCGATTGTCGCTTTACGCATGAGCCCCTCCCAGGCTCCGGCCGCTAAGATAACCCAGATAAGCCGGAACCAGTGGGAAGACACAGGGCGAGAAGAAGGAAAGCAAACCCGCTATGAAGGCCACCGGGTATCCCAGCTCTATCCCTGGCCCCACATCCAGAAACAGGCCCATCCGGAACGTCCAGATGCGTAGATTCGTAAACGTCGGAACCCAAACCGGAACGCTCAGGATCGGGAAGAGACGGGGGAATGCATCAATCAAGATCATTCCGCCGATGAACAGCAATAACACGCCGCTAGCGGTATGGAAGACTGGGAGATAGCGGCGCATCCGCCGCATCCCAGTGAGAGCACGATCTAGGAGGAACCCTAGCGCCAGGAATGGGACTCCCAAGCCAACTGCATAAGCGGCCAGCAGGCCGAAGGCATGGCCGGCCATCTCCTGCTGGAAGGTCATCGTGAGAATAGCCCCTAGGGTGGGTCCCACACAAGGAGTCCACCCAGCCGCGAAGAAGACGCCCATTAAGCCGGAGGTCAAAAGGCCTAGCGAGGGCATCTCCCGGAGATGCGGACGCCACTCAGATAGGAGTAACGAGTAGATCAGAGGGATCCGCGCTCCTAGGATGGTCAGGCCCATTAGGAGAACCGCGATTCCTCCGATAGCGGCCAAGAGATCACGCCCGCTGAAGAAGAGCTGGCCGAGGAGCGTGGCCGCCCCACCCCAGGCGAACACAAAAACGAACGAGAATCCCAACACAAAGGCCAGAGCATGAGAGAACGTGCGCCAGCGAAGAGCCCACGTCATTCCCTCACTAAAGCTCATCGTGTTCCTCCCAAAGGTCTGGATTGAGCCGTGCCTGCAAACGATCCATCCGTTCCTCTATCGCTCGCTGCCGACGTGCCAAATAGAGGATGTAGAAAAAAATAACACTCCAGAAGATCAGGTAGGCCGCGACAAGATACCCCATCTGCACGAACTCCTGTGGCGGTTTAATCCCTAAGTTACATACATGCAGAGAAACGCAACGTCCAGCAACTCGAGGAGAGCTTCTATCGAAAAGAAGCCTCGATTGATGCCTCCATTCCCTCCAACGCCTCATGAGCCCGCTGGACCCGATAGCGCATCCATAGGAGCACACTGAAGAGCAACGTCCAGGCGATCAAGCTGAGCACCATG
Organism: Thermoflexus sp.; assembly: GCA_025057635.1. Lineage (GTDB taxonomy): Bacteria > Chloroflexota > Anaerolineae > Thermoflexales > Thermoflexaceae > Thermoflexus. Next base: position 8,817 of record JANXBD010000044.1, read on the forward strand.
GTATGGACCATCCGGGGTGTCAGCCCGAACTGCCCCTGTGCCTCTGCGGAGACGCTAGGACCTAGCACGATGGGATGAATGGTGCGGAGCAGGCGGGCCGAGAGATACGTGATGGGCACCGTCACGAAGGCCACGATGGCATAGACCGCCGCAAACCGGGCCCGGATCTCCGGGTTCTCCACCGCGTTCCGTAGGAGCAAATAGGCCAGATACACCACCCAGGTGATCGTCGTAGTGGTCAACCGCGGATCCCACGTCCACCAAGTGTTCCAAACCGGGCGAGCCCAGAGGGAGCCGGTGATAATCGCCATGGTCAACAGCACCAGCCCGACCTCCACCGCGGCATGGCTCAGCTGATCCCAACGCGCAGCCCGCGTCCGTAGATACGCGATGGACCCGATCAGCGCCACCGCAAAAGCGAGAAAACCGGTCCACGCTGTGCTGATGTGGAAGTAAAAGATCCGCTGCACGTCGCCCATCTTCGCTTCCCGCGGCGCGTAGACGAAGACCGCTAAAGTGGCCATGACCATTAGGACGATGGTGGTCCCTATCCAGATTCGTTCCCAGGATCGCATCTAGCCCTCCTCGTGGGTTACGCCGGTTATGAGCTAGCCACCTCTTCAAACACTATCCACGCCACTGCACAGAGAAGAAGATCATAGGCGAGCAAGATCTGTAACCATATCGATTCCCCAGCAGGATCCGCCTCTAGGATCGCCCGGGTCCCTTGGATACCAGCGATGACCAGCGGGGCCGCCACCGGGAACAGCAGGATCGGCAGCAGCAGCTCACGGGCCCGAGTGGCCATGGCGATCGCCGCTAGAAGCGTGGTCACCCCGGACAGCCCGATCACTCCCAGGGCCAGGAGCAGGAGGATGGCGGGATCCCAAAGGGAGAGGTTAAAGAAGATGCCTGCAGCCGCCAGGGATAGAAGGGTGACCAGCCCCAGCAGCAGACTGTGGACTATCGCCTTGCCCGCGAACAGCACGCTCCGATCCCCGGGCACCATGAGGAGCCCTTCCCAGGTTCCTCGATCGATCTCCGAAGCCATCATCCGCCCCACGCCCAAGCTGCTAGCGAAGAGCAGGAGCATCCAGAAGAAAACCGGGACGAAAGAACGGGCCAGATCCGGACGCAACTCAAACGCTGCACCGAACAGAAAGAGGCTTAAACCGGCCAGGGTCAAAAGCGGAGTCAGCGTCTCTCGCGCCCGCCCCTCGATCCGCAGGTCCTTCCAGAGCAAGGCCTGGAACGCGCGAAGCCCGTGCCTCTGCAGGCGCATAGGGAAAGCGGATCGGATCCCTTCCACTTCGGCCGGGGCCATAGAGATCCCTCGGATCCCATCCGAGAGCATCCCGCGGGTGGAGAGAAAATTCCCTTCGGACGGACGGAGGGGCCTTTCCGCAGCGGAGATAGGCCTTCGGTCCATCCTAGCCTGATAGAGCTCCTGAAGTGTTTTCTCCAGGAAATCCGTGGGGGAGCCCTCCGCTACCAGACGACCGCCTACCAGGACCACCACTCGGTGGGCGAAATCGGCGGCAGCCGGATCATGAAGCGCCACCACTACGGCCCGCCCCTGGGCCACCAGCTCTCGGATGGCCTCCCGGGCCTCTTCCAACCCGAGCACATCCAGGCCCGCGAACGGCTCATCCAGCAGCAGGACGGGGGCCGGCGAAAGGAAGGCGCGCGCCAGAGCCAACCGTTGCAGCATCCCCCGCGAGAACCGACGCACTGGATCCCGGGCACGTTCCGCCAGACCCATCCGCCTCAGTGCGGCGTCCACCGCGCCCAGCTCCTCCGGCCAGCCATAGAGGCGCTGATAGAAACGGAGGTTCTCCGCCGCGTTGAGGTCTGGATACAGCCAGGGCTGATGGCCTAGCAAGGTCACCTGAGCCCGTATCCTGGCTCCGTCCGGCGGCCAGCTGAAATCGCCGATCCGAACCCAACCGGATGTGGGCCGGAGGAGGGTGGCGACTACCCGGAGCAGCGTGCTCTTCCCGGCCCCATTAGGCCCCATCAGCGCCACAATCTCCCCCGGTCGCACCGTCAAAGAGACCTCCCGCAACACCCACTGCGGGCCGAACGCTTTTGAAATCCGCTCCAGCTGCAGCGCGGGCCTTAGGCTCACCGGAGCGCTCCCGGTGTGCGTTCCTGCAAAAGAAAAAGGGCGAGGCACTCCTCTATGGCATTGCCCCACCCCAAGAATGCTATTCGGAGCCGGAGACAGAACGCGAGTCCTAATCCTGGGATCTCCTAAACGAGCGGAACCCATCCTCTTCACTACTTTAGGAGGAGTTACTTAATTCCCCCTCGATCGGTTCGCGGTCTTTTAGGGACCAGAGCACGGGTGACACCAGCATTCCCTGGGCGCTGATCAGCAAGCCTACGTGAGCAGTTTGAGCAGCCCTCATAGACCGCTGATCTAAGGTCAGTCCAAACACGATCGGCATGACTGGATCTTGGATCCCCTCAGCCTGCAACATGGCGACTGCAGTGGGACTCTTCAGCACCCCGTTCACGAACTCCCGGATTGACCGCGGCCAGACCTTGGTCTTCGCGGAAATCAGCACCCAGACCTCTCGTCCATCCTGTAGCCGAATCTGAGCGACGCCATCCACCTCCCCTACTCCATCGAGCGTGACCGAGAACACCGGTCCCAGCAATGTGCCGCCCTGTTCCGCTATCCATTCTCGCAAGGCCTGGATCATTCGCTCCTCAACCATGGGGCCTATAACCTGACCGAACCGATCGAAGATTTCCTTCGCCTGCTCCCGGAACTCACCGAGATCCTGAAGGGCCTCCTGCATTCGCTGTAAGGCCTCTTGCATCCGCACCGTGGATTCGCTTAAGCGCTGATGAGACTCGCTTAGCTTTTGTAACTGCTCCTCGGTTCGCCGTTGCGCCTCCGCCAGCTCTGCAAACCGTCGATCCGCCTCCGCCCGCGCCGCCGCCACCTCCTCCCGAAGCCCCATCAGCCGATGATCCATCTCCGCCCGCAACGCCACCAGCTCCTCCGCATGCCGCCGCTGCACCTCCGCTAGTGCGGCAACTGATTCTGCGAGGCCTTTCACGGTCTCTATCAGATCACTCATCAATAGCTCAATCTTTTGCACACGGCTGGAAAGGTCACGGAGGACTTTTGGCGATTCTAAAAACTCCTCCGTCAGCAATCGCCGCCGTAACGCTTCCAGCCACTGAGGATGCTGATCCAGCAATCGCAACAGATCCTCGAAGTCCCGAACCGTAAACGCCATCTGTCCCTCCGAACAGGCACCTCAAAAAAAGTAGAAGGACTCGACCAATCAAACACTGCCTCAGGAAGACCTCTCTGGATGATATTGTATCACACCGGATGGTGACATCATTCTCCCGGAGAGCCTCTTTCCTTGGATCTCCTCCCTATCCTGACGAAAAACCTCCCACCCGCCAGCGGCGAATCGCTCGGTCTATCAGGGCTGCACGCCGCCGCCGGTATGTCCCCTCATCCACTTCCCCCGCCGCATACGCCTCATCCAGCCGGGCGATCTCATCGATGGGATCCGCCTCCCGTCCCCGCCAGAGATGGAGGAGACCCACCGCCAGCCCGGCGCCCAGAGCGAGCAGGAGCGGCACAAGCCACCGAGGAATCGGCGTGCGGGGTTGCAGCATAATGGTTCGGGCTTCTCCCGGAGCGGGTGAATCGATTTCATAGAGATGATACGTCGTGTTCCCTAACGTGCGCATCCCGAGATCCCGCAACCCGGGGCCGGAGGCCCACAGGGCTCCCCCAGCGATCAAAAGATTCCATTCCTCCACTGGATAAACGGAGCGTAACGAGAGCGTCCGTGCCTGGGCCAGCGGCAACTCGTACGCGAACGCCGTTTGATAGCCCGTCCCTGGCGGGATCGGCGCGGTATCGATCAATCGATCGCCCTCATGACGATACCGAACGCCCAGCTCCCCCTCCGAGATCTGCAGACTGGAAGCACCGGGAGGCAGGAAGAAGATCATCCCCGGGCTCCCCACCCCACCATAGGTGGTCGTTCCTCGGTTTGAATACACCCACACCTCGGTGACGAGCAGACGATCCGCCAGCGGCTGCAGGATCCAGTGCGCCTGATCGATGTGGATCCCACCCGGATCCGCCGCTCGATCGAAGACGGTCAAAGTGACGGTGACCTCCTGACTTGCGGTCAGCGTCAGCGGGTGGGAAGCCGGATAGGCCACCCCCTGCCACTCGGCCACCGGAAGATAGGCGGCTTCCGGATAAACCGGCACCGTCTCAAAACGGAAAACCCCATCGGCCTGCGTCGAGACGGTCTGGGAGAAAAGGGGCGAGGCTTCGATCATCACATAGAGGGTAACCGTCACCCCGGAGGCCGGCGCCTCGGTGGTCCCATTGAGCACACGACCGCTGATCGAGCTCGTGGCCGCTGGACGCGGCGGTTGAAGGGCCGTCCCATCGGCGATGGAGAAGGCCAGCTGAGGCAGATAGGCGATCAGGGCCTGCCCTAGGTCGGATGGAAGCTCTCGCAGTCCCGCATGCGCGGAGATGCGCCCGGGTCGCAGCGCTTCGATCCAGGCCACCGGCGTGCTGTTGAGCACCCGCTCGGGATCCGCGAGGGGAACCGACCCCTTTCGCCCGTCCTCTCCGTGGCAGTCCGCGCAGGCCTCCCGGTAGTAGCCTCCAGCCTCCGCCAAGGCCTCGGGCGGCACCGCGAGAGACCAGGCGTAAAGCACCACGGCCCAACGGTCACGATCGCTTAGGGCATTCGACCACGAGGGCATCCCCCGCTCCGCCCGGCCCTGCGTGACCACCTGAAACCAATCTCGAAGAGAGGCCGTGCGCTCCGCTAAGCTCCCCGTCAGATCCAGACGCACATCCGGGATCTGAGCGCGGAGGGCCGCCGCTTGCGGGCCGTCTCCCTGTCCCCTCAGGCCATGGCAGACCGCGCAGTGCTTCTGAAAGAGCGACCGGCCGGTTTGCAAGGAAAGGCCGATGGGGAGAAGAGAAGGTGTCGGCGTGGGCCAGGGCTGAGTTCGGAAGGGAACCTCACCGGCCGGAGGAGGGGCGGCCAGGGTCAAGGAGCATCCCGTCAGAAACCACAGGACCAGCCCGAGAACCCATCCTACGGATCGATTCCGGTTCATGCGCTTTTCCTCCGGAGCTGCGCCCGGCGGGCCTGGACGGCCGCCTCGACCCGGGCTTTCCAGTCGACCGTTTCCTCCCCCTCCTGGATCGCCCGCAATAACGCGGCCCCTTCCTCTAGATAGCGTCGGCGCAACTCGTAGTAATCCTCCTCCGGGATCTTGCCGGTGCGCCAATCAGTCTCCAGATCCCGCAACATGCCCAGCACCCGTTCATATTGGATCTGCAGGGCGGGCCTGGCCGAGGATGTATTCGGATCCACCCACGCCTTCCGAAGCGGCTGAAAGATGTAGGCGAGGACCAGCGCGGTAATTCCAAACAAGGTGACCAGAGCGGCCAGTGTTTCGCTCATTTAGGCGTATCTCCCTTAGGGGTTACGGGATTGGGAGCTAGTCCGACAAGGTGGGGTAGCTCCCTGTATCCCCCTTCCTGTAGCCCAAGGGGTCGTGGGAAAGGAGGATAAAAGACTTCCCGAGGAGGTCCACTACACAACTCCTATAGGCTCGGACTTTGGACAAACGGGTCATACACCAAGCCTCTTGAGCCTTTTACCGCGGGAGAGTCAGCCCCCCTTGCGGCCCAAAGGGCCACGGAGAGAAGAGAGGGGAATTGAATGTTTTAAGTCACCCCCGAGAAAGAAGTGCGAAGTCCTCTCTGAACTCCTCGCGGCCCAGGAGCTACCGAGAGGGGAGACACCCCATATCGTGGGGCGACGCTGTTCCAATGTCATGGCTTGACGTTCGATGAGGAGCCCAGAAGCCGGTCGATCACCGCCTCCAACTCGCCGGGCCAAATCGGCGCCGCCTTATAGAAGACCACTTGGCCCTGGGGGTCCACCACAAAGGTCTCAGGGACACCCGTGATGCGATACAGCCGGGAGATCCGGGTGCCGACATCGAGGCCGTTCGGATACGTGATCTGGAACCGTTGCAGATAGCCCATCGCCGCCGAGGGTGCGTCCAGGTAATCCACCC
>JANXBD010000045.1 GCA_025057635.1 Thermoflexus sp.
CGGGTGAAAATCGAAATGCAGCGGGGCGAATTCCACCGGCTCGAGGGAGAAGGGGGACCACGATTGGGCGCGGATCACGTAACGGAAGATCGCCTTCAAATGGCGCTTGCTGGCGAACTCCAGCACGAAGATCCCGCCCGGCCGCAGGATCCCGCGGATCTCCTGGAGCGCGCGAGGAACGTCCTGCACGTGGTGGATCACCCGCACCATCACCACAGCATCCATCACCCCGGGTTGAAACGGCAAGCGGTAGAGATCCGCCACCACAAACCGGAAGCGCCGATCATGCCCCCATCGGCGCCGGGCGGCCTCCACCTGCGTTCGGGCATAATCCAGGAGGTAAACTTCCTGATAGCCGGCATACAGATCGGCCAGGCGGCCGAACCCGGCGCCGATCTCCACCAGCCGATGGCCTTGAGGAGGTAACAGCGCTCGAAGGGCGATCCGCTCGGCCAGATCCTCATAGGCGCGACCCGCCCGCCAGAAGGCCTCGTAGTCGGTTTCCTCGTAATCGCAAACCGGAGGCGAGCCCTGGACTTCGGACACGGGTGCTTTCCCTCCTCCAATGGTGATGATCCTCGGCGCCTCCGCTGAGGGGGGGCACAGCGGGAAACGCATCACCGGATGGCAGGGCCGGTCGAGCGTCATCCCACCATCTTCCATCCGATCCACCCCACCCCGATCAATCCGCTCACGATCAGGATCCCGTGATCCCAAAGAGAACCGGTTCGCCATCGAGCCAGGCGTAGGCGCTTGTCAGACATCGGCCAGAGCCATGGGATGCCATGGGGGGTGAGGGCATCCAGAAAGAGATGAGAGAGATACCCTCCTGCCCATGCCCCGATGAGTCCTGGATCCTGCAGCCACAGCCCGCCCAGCAGACTCCACAGGAAGGCCAGCGCCAGGGAATGGGTGGGCCCCCGATGAGGCAGCCGGATCAACATTAAAAGTATGAATCCCCCCGCGATGGCAAGCCCTGCGATCGTCAGGGAGTTCAGCAGATATCCGCCGATGATCCCTCCAGCGATTCCCATCCTTCCCAGCCAGCGCGCGACCCGCGCTACCGATCCTGTGTCTAGATCCACATCCGGGACGGTGCCAGTGAAAGCTCCGAGAGCCCCTCCGATCGGGCCGCTGATCCACAGGCCTATCACCGCTCCTACCGTTCCATGAGTGCGTAGGTGCATTGTGCGCCTCATCCCGATGGATTCTATTCCGAGCCTTAGGCCCGGATGAAGATCCTTGTCTATGAACGCCTCATGAATTCACAGGGAGGAATTGAGCATCCCGGGGGATAAGCGACCATTCCCTCTCGAGCGCTTTCCGGAAGATTCATATGTGAGAACCGCTACTGTCCGATCCAGGGGGTCAAGCGCTACGAGCCGGGTATCAAATCTAACAGCGCTTTGAGGTCTTTCAACAGCGTGAGCAATTTGAATACCACCGGATCCAGCCCGGAAGCTCCCAGCGCGATATCTACCGGTTGGTCGAAGTTCACCGGGATCTGGGTGCGGACGGGGACGGTCATGTTGAGGCGAACGGGCAAGCGAGTTCCCGGGGGCAGATTAATGAACACAGTGCCCCGAATCGTTCCCCCGCCGCCAGGGAGCTGGAAGGTCGCTGTGGTCATAATCGGCACTGGCGCCAGGGTGACTACCACCGTATCTTGCTGAACCGGCAGCTCGAAGGCGACAGGAATCGACTGCCGGATGGGGATCATAGTGGAAATGCGGGTGCCTCCTAAATCCTGAACGATCCCCTCCAGACGGATCACTGTTTCGTTGATGGCAGATTTCAGAGAGGCGAGATGCAGATACAGCAACAGCAGCACGATGACCAGGATCAGGTTCACCGTGAATGAAAACACGATGGCGATGTTCTTGAAGGCTTCCCACAGTGGTCTGAGGAGCTTCATAGGCCCGCCCTCCTAATAAAGAATGATCACCTGACTCCGCTTTCGATCCTGTCGAGATGCGGGATTCCACGTGGACGGCTCAGCCAGGGGCGATTTCCACCTGCACCCCTTCCGGAGCGATCTCCAAGATCCACGTGCGCGCCGGAACACCCGCTTCCTTGAATGCCGCTTCCATCGCGCTGGCGATGGCCTCATGACCTTCCGGAGCGAATGCCGCCAGCGCCGGCCCCGATCCGCTGATGCATACCCCGGCGGCTCCTGCAGTCCGCGCCGCGTCCACAGCCCGCTCATATCCCGGAATCCACCGCGCCCGATAAGGCTCATGCAGCCGATCCCGCATCGCCCGACTCAACAATTTCCAGTCTCCCTCTCGGAGCGCATGCACCAGGAGGGCGACATGGCCGATTTGATAAACTACATCCGATAAAGGCAGATGCGGTGGAAGCAGACGGCGAGCCATTTCCGTAGACACCTTGACCTCGGGAAGAGCCAGAACGATCCGCATTGGGGGAATCGGCACGCGGACTGCCGTCAGGCCATCCTCATCCTGGGCAACCACCACTAGCCCTCCCAACAGGGCGGGAGCTACATTGTCGGGATGGCCCTCCAGCGCTGCGGCGAGCTCCAGCAATGTCTCTGGCGGATCCAATCGTCCCATCCAAGCTTGAGCGAGGGCCAGCCCGCCTACCACTGCCGCTGCGCTGGATCCAAGACCAGACATTAAGGGGATTCGATTGTGGCATCGCAGGCGCATCGGCGGCAAGGACGATCCCATTCGTTCAAACAGCGCAGCTGCGGCTTGAACCACTCGATGAGTGGCATTGCAGGGCAGGATATCAGCGCCCTCTCCCTCGATCTGCACCTCCAGGGTCGAGGCTGGCTCTGCCTCGATCTCGTTATATAGGCTGAGGGCCAGCCCCATTCCATCAAATCCAGGGCCCAGATTTGCAGTTGTCGCCGGAACACGTACCCGAATCCGCATCGGTCTCCTTCCTACAAACAAACAAATATCTAAGGGATGAGTGGTTTTTCCTTCCCCAGGCGGCGGAATCTGTATGGGGATGGGAATCAGATGGAGCTTGCTTTTTAATCCAGTTTATACTATAAATCAACTTGACAGCAGGATCTCTCTCCGCAAGCAATTCTTTATCCTGGCTATGTCATCGCGCATGGAAAGACCGGGATTTTAAATTTAAGAAGCTAGATCGAGGACTATGAAGGCGGCTCAAATTCCGTTACTGGGTCGCCGGTTTAGGCTTCACAATCCTCAGGGCATATATTAGGAAGCGATGTCCAGAGACCCTGTAGCGATCAAGGGAATAGGCAACGCCTTGTGGTTTTCCTTCGGCCCAGCACCGTGGCCGGAGACGCTCAAGGCATTGGAGGCCCGCTTAGCAGCGAACCCAGGTTTCTTCGCTGGTGGCCGAGCTGTCCTCGTCTTAGGCGACCGAATCCTGGAAGAGGATGATCTGCTTAGTGCGCTGGCCCTGCTCAATCGGTTTGGCCTCTCTCTGACTGGTGTGCGGACTGAGCATCCGGTGACTCAGGCCCTGGTCCGACGGCTAGGCCTCCCTCTCCAACCTTCCTCAGCCATGGAGCAAGGGCCTGAAATCCGAGAGCTGTCCTTAGAGCCGGCCTGGGTGATCCGTCGAACGCTGCGCTCTGGTCATTATCTGCAGGTGGAAGGCCACCTCTGTGTAATCGGTGATGTTCATCCCGGGGCCGAGATCGCAGCTACGGACGATATTGTGGTGTGGGGAAGACTGCTGGGCACTGCCCATGCAGGCTGTGGGGGAAACAATGCCGCAGCCGTCTACGCATTGGAACTCCGTCCAGTTCAGCTCCGGATTGGGGAGTATATTGCACGCTCTCCCGAAGAACATCGCTGGCCGATCCCCGAGCGGGCAAGGGTTCAGAACGGGCAGATCGTCGTCGAACCGTGGCGTCCCCTCTCACGATGGGAACGATGGCTGGGGCGCTTGATGGGCTAACCCTTTGGAGCAAGATAAGCGCAGAATATCCTACCTGCAGCCTTTATGGGTTGCAAAATCAAAAATCAAAGTGGATCAAGCACAAGCGATCATTCGAATAGCAACCTACGTAGATTGGCGCGATCGTCTGTCTCGGAAAAAGCCAGAAAGCGCTAAGTGTGGGCCCCTTGGCCTTCTCCCTATCGGAAGAAGAGGAGGATCGCGATGAGCGCGCAGGTGATCACAGTGACCTCCGGCAAAGGGGGGGTTGGAAAGACCACGGTGACTGCGAATGTGGGGATGGCCCTGGCCCTGGCTGGGAGGAAGGTGGTATGCGTGGATGCAGACATCGGATTGAGAAATCTGGATGTGGTCTTGGGTCTGGAGAATCGCATCGTCTATGACATCGTGCATGTGGTCGAGGGACGTTGTCGCACCCGACAGGCCCTCATCCGCGACAAGCGGGTTCCCACTCTTCACCTTATGCCGGCTGCTCAAAGCCGTGATAAATCCGCCGTGAAGCCGGAGGACATGGTTCGCATCTGCGAGGAGCTGCGCCCCGAGTTCGATTACATTCTCATCGACTCCGCGGCGGGCATCGAAGAGGGATTTCGAACCGCTCTGGCCCCAGCAGATCTCATCCTTCTGGTCACGAATCCAGAGGTCTCCGCCGTGCGGGACGCAGATCGAGTCATCGGACTGGTGGAGGCCATGGGGAAACCTGTCCCCAAGCTGATCGTCAACCGCCTGAAACTCGATATGGTCCGCCGGGGGGATATGCTGGACACCTCGGATGTTCTGGAGATCCTGGCCATCGAGCTGTTGGGGGTGATCCCCGAGGATGAGCAGGTGATCGTGGCGACCAATCGGGGCATGCCAGTGGTGTTGGAAGAGCGATCGCCGGCGGGACAGGCGTTCCGGGCCATCGCCCGGCGTCTGATGGGCGAACCGGTTCCCATGTTCCCCTCAGAAGATGGCCAGGGCATTCTGGGTTGGTTGCGCCGGCTGGTTCGCAGCGGAGGTGGCCGATGAGCTGGCTGGATCGACTGCGGGGACGACCCTTGCCCCGAGAGACCGCCAAACAGCGCCTTCAGGTCATCCTGGTCCACGATCGCAGCAATCTCTCCCCCGGGTTGCTCGAAGTCATCAAGGACGAGATCATCGCCGTCCTCTCCCGCCACGTTCCGATCATCGCCGAGGAGGTGCGGGTCACCGTCACCCAGGACGCGCGGGAATGCCGGCTGGTGGCCGATATCCCCCTCGGGAACCGGCATAGCCGATCATGATCCAGCGGCTTCAGGGACGGCTGGGTGAATGGCGGCGTTTTGATGGTGGGCTGCTGCTTGGGACGATGGCGCTGATGGGCATTGGCGTTGTCGTGATCGCCAGTGCGGTGTTGCGCTCGCCGGATCTGGCCGATGCGCCCCGCCGGCAGGCCATATATGGCTTGGTCGGGATCCTGCTGATCTTCCTGATCGCCTCGGTGAACTACCGAATCTGGGGGGCCTTCCAGCCCGTCCTATATGTGTCCATCTTCGTCCTGCTGATGCTGGCTCTGGTCGTTGGCCGCAGCCAGATCGCCCCAGTCCGTCGCTGGCTGGAGATCGCCTCCTTCAATATCCAGCCAGCGGAGCTGGCCAAACCCCTGCTGATCCTCAGCTTGGGCCGCTTCCTGGCGGATCGCGAAGGGAACATCGATTCCTTCCGCACCGTATTCCTCGCTTTTGCCTATCTCCTCTTGCCTGCTGTGCTGATCTTCCTTCAACCGAATTTGAGCACCGCTGTGGTGCTCCTAGCGATTGGCCTCAGCATGCTTTTCGCGTGGGGGATCCGCCCGCGTCATCTTTTCATCATCGGCCTGATGAGCACGCCTTTGGCCCTCGGGGCCTGGACGATCATGCTGCCCTACATGCGTGGGAGGCTTCTCCACTTCATCGGCCTGCAGCCGGATCCCAATACCGCTTATAACCTGACCCAAGCCCTGATCACCATCGGCAGCGGGGGCCTGTGGGGGGCGGGATGGGGGCAGAGCCCTCAGAACGTGTGGGGGTTCCTCCGGGTGCGCCACACGGACTTTATCTTCGCCGTCCTGGCTGGGGAGTTCGGGCTGGTTGGTGCGCTGAGTGTTCTGGCGCTTTATCTATGGATCCTCGGGCGGATTTTCGGGATCGCTTGGAGGGCTGAAGATGCTTATGGACGGTTGATCGCGGTCGGGGTAGGCACCTGGATCGCCTTCCAGACGCTGGTTAATATTGGGATGAACGTGGGCCTGATGCCGGTGGCGGGTCTTCCTTTGCCCTTCATCAGCTACGGGGGAAGCGCGCTGCTTTCCCTGTGTCTGGGGATCGGTCTCGTGCAAAGCGTGCGGATCCATCGGGAAGCCTTCACGATGCGCGGGTAGGGTGGATCGAAAGCCTGTCTCGGATCTCCATTGGCCTCTTTTCACATCTTGCCTCTCTCCTCCCCCACTAGATCGAACCCCCGTTTTTGCTTTTTTCAAGGAAGCATGAGCTAAAATGTAAGGTGGCACAAAATGTAATGTAAAGAAAGTAGGATGAGATGTCGTTATTCTGAGAATTTGAAGCTCGCCTTTCCCGCATGGCTCTGATGTGTGGGGCAAGGGGTGAAGGAGGCAACCATGAATCTGTCTGTGCGGCGACTTCGATCTCGTGTGTGCAGGCTTCTGACCCGAAGCTGGCATTGGTGGTGGCGCCGAGGGATTCTCATCGCCAGCATAAGCGGATTGGGTTATTGGGCTTACGTGGAGCCGTTGGTGTTAAATGCCTTGATTCTCTTCCTGCGATTCGCTCTTCAGCTCCTGTTTGCCATCACCTTCGTCATCATCCAGTTCGTAGCCATTTTCTGGTTCATGTCCCGCAGCCGTGTGGAGGTTATCAAACCCGGCGATCCGAAGCAGGTCACCCTGGCGGATTACTGGGGACAAGAGAACCTGGTGCGTCTGGTCCGCCAGTGGATCGATCTGCTCTCGAACCGGGATCGTTTTGTGAAAATGGGCGGGCAGTTCATCAACGGCATCCTGCTGGCGGGTCCCCCGGGGACGGGAAAGACTATGCTCGCCAAGGCCATCGCCGGCGAGGCCGGCATCCCCTTCATCTCGATTGAAGGGTCTAGCTTCCGATCCATGTTCTGGGGAGTGGATGTCCTGAAGATGATGTGGTTTGTAGGGAAAGCGCGGAAGCTGGCTCGGGAATACGGAGCTTGCATTGCCTACATTGACGAGATTGATGCAGTGGGGGCAAGCCGGGGCGGGGTGATGGGTGGCGAACGGGTCGGTCCTCTAGGCTGGTTCGGTTGGGGTGGAACGGGAGCCCTCACCCGCCTTTTGTATGAAATGGACGGGATCACCCAACTGACCCGTTGGGAGCGGATCAAGGGAAGGATCTATCGCCTTTTGAGGAAGCGGCCTCCGCCGCGCAACTGGCATGTGTTGTTCATGGGCGCTACCAACCGCCCGGATGCCCTGGATCCTGCGCTGGTGCGCCCCGGGCGCTTCGATCGCATCATCTATGTGGATCTGCCAGATCGGGCGGGGCGACGGGAGATCATTCGGGGATATCTTTCCAAAGTCAAGCACGATCCGGCGATCGACATCGAGTCCTTAGTGGCAGATACCGCGTGGGCCACGCCTGCCAAGATCATGGCAGCGATCACGAAGGACGCCGTGCGCATCGCCCTCTTCAACGGGCGGGATTACATCACCCAGCGGGATATCGAGCTGGCCCTCCAGGAGCAGGCAATGGGCCTGGAGAACCCTATTGCCGAGATGGATCCGATCCAGCGACGCCAAGTGGCCTACCACGAAGCCGGGCATGCCGTAGCGCAGTATTACCTGCTGCCCGATGAACGGATTATCCGTGCCTCGCTGATCCGCCGCACCAACATGCCCGGTGCCCTGGGGTATGTCCACAGCGCTCCGAAACAGGAACTGTACACCGTTCCCCTGCGGCGTCTGGTGGCGGAGATCTTGGTCTCCTTAGCCGGCCACGTGGCCACGAAGATCTTTATGGGCGAATACTGGACGGGCGCTGGGGCAGACTTTCAACATGTTCGGCAGCGGATCATGATCTTGCTGGAGCTGGGATACTTTGGGTTCCACCCGCTTAAGCCCGAAGACCCAGCACGCTACCAGGAGATCATCGAACGGTTTTGGGTGGATTGTGAAGAGAAGGTGGAACGGCTGCTGCGCGAACATGCAGGGGAAGTGGAAGCGGTGGCCCAAGCACTTTTAGAACGGCATGATCTATCTGGCAGCGAAGTGATCGCCATTATCGAGTCCGCTCGAGCAGGCCAGACCATTCCCCTCCCTGCCCCGGTTCCCCCCGTCTTCTAGGACCATAGGGCCATGATCGAGAGGTAAAGTTTAGTGGGCTGCCTCCATCACTTCCCAACCGCCCATCATAAATCTTTAGTCTCCGGGGTGGGATCAACCGTCCCATCGGGTTAGGGAGGAGACCAGAACGCTAGCACCCCATCCCCTAGCCGACGAGGCTCCAGCCAGCCAGAGGCATGGAGCGCATAGATCCCGGCCTCTCCTCCCGGTTCGTTCGTCGCGATAAGCACAAACCGCTCATCAGGGGACCAGAGATGGGCCGATGATTGAAACGCATCGAAAAAGGCCAGAACGTCCAGAAAGGGACGAGTCGGAATAAAGGCAGCCAGATCTCGATATGTGCCCTTGGGCAGTTCGTACACGCGGGCCTGCAACAAGACCTGCCCGGGCGCGGATCCAATCTCTATTAGACGAAAGGCCAGCAGCTTTTGCCCACGATGAGACCAGAAAATCGCTAGGTTCGATTGCTCATCCAAGCGAATTCGCTGATCCGTTTTCATATCGTAAAGATCCAGCGGGCCAACTCGTGGAATGGTGGTGGTAGGATCAGTGATCAGTGCCAGATAGCGACCGTCAGGAGACCAGGTGAAGGCCACTCCGCCGGTGAAGGTGAGGATGGTTCGGATAGATAGATGTTCGACACCTGCCAACCGAAGGGCGCTCACTGCTCCTTCCCGTTCGGCCCAAATCAGCCACCGGCCGTCTGGAGACCAGGCGGGTGCGTTAAAGGCGGCGGTTTGATCGGAATGCTGTTGCGTTCCCTCCTGGTCAAGGTCGCGCAGCTCGAGATAGCGTCCTTCCCGGTGCCATGCCAGCATGCCTCGGGCAGGATTCCAGCTAAAGAACAGCGGGCTGCCCTGGGCTAGGAGGGTTTCACGGGGGGCCTCCTGATCCAAAATGCGCAACGCATACAGTCCAGGGCGCGATCCTCGCCGGCTCAGGGCGATTAGCGATTGAGGCGTTAACCAGTGCAGCATCACAGGTTCCTCTTCCCGCCACTCTGCCCATATCTGACGCTTGGGCGGTTGCCCGGCCGAGATGTCCAGCCCCAGCACTCGCAAGGTAGCCGCCTCTTCTGTGAGCACCTCAAAAACGGCTAGGCGTCGGCCATCCGGAGACCAAGCTGGGAGTCGGTATGCCCGATGGCCCTGAGGGGTCGGGCCTGCATCCTCGGTCAGCACCTGAGCGCGCAGGCCACTTTGATCCGTCAGATAAAGATTCCCATCGCTTCCCACAACCACCACCTGCCCGACCCGCCTTCCCAGGACTCGAGCCAGCGGATCGTCTGGGAGCTGGAAACCCGGAGGAGGAGCACAACCAAAGAGGACTCCCACAAGTATAATCAGGAGCGCCCACCGCTTGCAGTCCCTACCCATTTCCGCGCTCCAATTCTGCCCTTTCTATACAGATTTTAAATCCGGGCAGGGGGATCTGTCATCTATCGGGAGGCCGAGATGATCGCTCTCGATCTTCTTGGCGCTGGCGCGGCCAGAAGTGTTGGTCGTGATGGGTAATTAAGAGGTTTAAGAGCACGGGCGAGCTTCTTGAAAGAATTCCCCTCCCGACGGTCTGGAGGCCCGTCGGCAGCCACTTTGAAGTGAATAGTAGGGTCCTTGCTGTTTGTTTTAGAATTGCCTCAGAACTGTCGTCTTGGCAAAATCAAGCCTACACATACAATTCGATTCAGATGAAAGTCAATCGAGCTCGAAGATCCAACCTGGAGGTGTTCTGTGGACTTTGAGCCGGTGATTGGTTTAGAGATCCATGCCGAGCTCCAGACCCGATCTAAGATGTTCTGCGCATGTCCAGTAGTGGATAGCACTGCGGCCGAGCCTAACCGGTATGTGTGTCCGGTATGCGCTGGGATGCCCGGAGCCCTCCCTGTCCCCAACCAGCGAGCAATCGAGTGGACGATCCTCACCGGCTTGGCCCTGAACTGTGAGATCGCGGAATATAGCCTCTTCTATCGGAAGAACTACTTTTATCCAGATCTGCCCTCGGAATACCAGCGTTCGATGTATGACTATCCGCTCTGCCGGAACGGGTATCTGGAGATCGACACGCTGCATGGCCCGCGGCGGGTGGGCATCCGTCGCGTTCATATTGAGGAGGACACTGGGAAATTGCTTCACGTTGGCGGGGTGACCCTAGTGGATTTCAACCGGTCTGGTGTTCCCCTCATGGAGATCGTCACTGAGCCGGACATGCATTCGGTGGAGGAGGTGAAAGCGTTTGCCATTGCCCTGCGCACTTTGCTTCGTTATCTCGGAGTGAACTCGGGGGACATGGAAAAGGGAGTGATCCGCTTCGAGGCGAATGTCTCTGTGCGGCCCAAGGGGGAGACGCGGTTGGGGACACGCACCGAGATCAAGAATCTCAATAGCTTCCGGGCACTGGTGCGGGCTGTGGAGTATGAGATCCAACGGCAGATAGGGATCCTCTGTGCTGGCGGCCAGGTGGAACAGGAGACGATGGGCTGGGACGATGCGCGGGGGATGACTGTTCCTCAGCGGGGGAAAGAGCACGCCCATGATTATCGTTACTTCCCGGAACCGGATATCCCGCCCTTAGTGATCTCCCGCGAGTGGGTGGAGGAGATCCGCGCTCGGTTACCAGAGCTGCCTCGGGCCCGAATGCAGCGTTTCGAGCAGATCTATGGCCTTACCCGCCGCGAGGCCGCTCTCCTGACCGAGGATCACCAGGTGGCCGATTACTTCGAGCGCGCAGTCACTCTGGCCTGTCATGGAGAACCGGCCCTAGAGCCCCGAACCATCGCCGCGTGGATTACCGGGGAGTTGTTCCGCTTGATGAATGAGGCCCATCAGGAGATCCAAGATGTGCGAGTGTCCCCCAAGTCGCTGGTGGAGCTGATCCGTATGGTTCAGCGGGGAGCGATCAATCTCAACACCGGCAAGCTAGTCCTGCGGGAGGCGTTCGAGACCGGGGAGACGCCCCAACAGATTGTAGAGGCCAAAGGGCTAGCTCAGATCCGGGACGTGGAGGCCCTTCGAGGGATCGTATTCCAGATCATCGAAGCGAACCCCAAGGAGGTGGAGAGCTATTTGCGAGGAAAGGAAGGTGTATTGAAGTGGTTTGTCGGGCAGGTCATGCGCGCCACCCGAGGCCAGGCGGATCCTCAGCGAGTCAACGAGCTCGTCCGTGAGGCCTTAGAGGCGCGTCGGGCGGCTTCCGCTTGAGCGGGCTGGTTATATAGGAGCAAGTGCCCATTCTGCCCGCATTGGAGGCCCCGCGCAGGGATGATTTATCATTCCATCGTCCTGTTCTTAACATCATTACAGCCATGCCTCACCTTGTGTTTCGCAAGGGGCAGCTGGCTCCCTCCGCTTTGATAGAAGCTGCTCGAGTTCCCTATTTTTGGAGGATAGATTCAGGTTTTCGATCAGGGGGATTGACGCTATTCTAGGATTGTGATATGGTTAACAAGAACTTCCTTCACGAACGGCGAGCGAAGGATCAACTGGAGGGCGAGGATGGCGGAAGCGCAGGCAATCTCAAGCACAGCGACCCCAGGTGTTAGCCGTCGAGAGTTTTTGACCTACGTTTGGGCAGCCTCGATGGCCCTTTTTATGCTGGAAATCGGGGCGGTGAGTGTTCTCTTCGCTCTTCCTCGCTTCAAAGTTGGCGAGTTCGGAGGGATTTTCCCCTTTGGCCGGGCAGGCGAAGTGTTGCCCAAAGTAGGGGAGGACCCTAAGGAGTTCCCCGAGGCCAAGATCTGGCTGGTCAACACCGAGAAAGGGATTCTGGCCATCTATAAGGTCTGCACCCATCTGGGGTGCCTCTACAAGTGGGTGCCCAGCAATTTCCGCTTCGAGTGTCCGTGCCACGGCTCCAAGTTCCAGCTGGATGGCACCTATATTGAAGGGCCGGCTCCGCGGGATCTGGACCGCTTTGTGATCTATCTGAAGGATTCCACTGGTCGGGTGGTTGCTCAGACAGATTCTCAGGGCAATCCCCTTCCTGTGTCCGATCCCAACCTGCTTATCGAGGTGGACACGGGGAATAAGATCGAGGGCAAGCCCGCCCAGAAGCCGCGAGCATAACGGCAGGAGGCAGCGGAATGGCGTTGCGATGGCCGGAACCGATCCCCACGCTGCAGAAAGAGGTGCAGCAGTATGGATGGCGCCGGGTGATTTTCATGCACCTGGACGAGCTGGTCACCCGGGTGACCGCAGGCATCCCCCTCGCGGAGGTGCGCAATATCCTGCGGGGCGAGCCCCCGCCCCGGCCCAACCCGCGGGTGAAACCCCATACGGAGGGCTTCATCCTTCACATCAAGCCTTCTTTTTACCATGAGGCGGTGACCCGGATTTACCCCACCTTCCGCCTGGGGCTGTTGAGCTTTTACCTTTTCCTGGTCGAGACCATCACCGGCATTTTCCTGATGATCTTCTACACGCCCTCCCCCCTGGTGGCCTACGAGAACATGCTCCGGATCCTGAACAACGTCCCCTTCGGCCAGCTGATGCGGGATATCCACCGGCTGGGGGCGGAGGCGATGGTGGTGGCGGTGATGCTGCATATGCTGCGCACCTTCTTCACCGCCTCCTACAAGCGGCCCCGCCAGTTCACCTGGGCCACCGGGGTGATCCTGCTGGTCTTCACGCTCTTCCTCTCATTCAGCGGGTATTTGCTGCCTTGGGACCAGCTCTCTTACTGGGCGGTGACCATCGGGACCAGCATGGCGGAAGCCACGCCGCCGCCGGCCCTGGGGCGGATCGTTAACCTGATCCTGCGCGGGGCGCCGGATATCGGAGCGGCTGGGTTGTTGCGCTTCTACCTGCTCCACGTGATCTTCCTCCCGCTCCTTCTCTTCTTTGTGTTCTTCGTGCACTACTATAAGGTGGTCCGCCACGGCCTCTCCCTGCCGCCGGAGATGGAGGCCGTGGGCGACGATACCGCCCGCAAGGTCCCCCCGGAGAAGCGGGTGCCTTATATCCCGGACATCGCCATCCAGGAGGCCCTTTGGGGCATTGGCTTGATCGCCTTCCTGGTGGTCGGGGCCGCCTTCTTCTATGACGCGCCGCTGGAGCAGCATGCGGATCCCCTGAACACGCCGCTGCACACCACGGCGCCCTGGTATTTCCTATGGCTTCAGGGCCTGTTGAAGGATCCCTTCCTGCTGGCCCTGGACCGGCTGGGTCTCCCCCAGCCGCCTTCCACGATCTACAACAGCAAGGTGTTCATGGGCGTGATCTTGCCCGCGCTGATCCTGCTCTTCCTGTTGATCATGCCCTATCTGGACTTTAACATCAGCCGACGCTACAACCATCGACGCAAGGCCCTAGTGGCCGGCCTGGTCGGGGTGGCCGCCTGGACCTTGCTGACCTATATGGGGACTCCCGCCTTTGCCGTGACCGCCTCCGCAGACGTGGAGGTCATGCAGGAGTTCATCCCCTTAAACCCGGACCCGCTGTTCGGGGAGGGGAAGGTGCGAACGATCCCTTATGAGCAACTGGTGCCGGGGACCTACGACACGCGCAACCTGCAGGTGTCCGCGGACGCCCCAAAGCTGGCCCAGGTGCTAGAGGCCCTCAAGCGTCGGATCGAGCGGGATCCCCATCTGCCTGAGGGCTATGCCATCGTGCGCATCGACCAGGTCCAGGCCGACCTGAAGCGCTTCGAGATCGATATCCGCTGGCTCCAGCTGGATGAGCACCATCAGCCCGTCCGCGATGCTCAGGGCAACCCGGTCTTCCAGCAGACCAAGCAGGCGATCTATATCCATCGGGACGGCGCGCACGAGTAACGAGTAAAAGGACGCAAAGATCCGAACAGGGGCGGGGGCAAGTGAGCCGGGCTGGGGAGGCCTGCCTCACCGCCTTCGTCTTTGTATGTCAGCGGTCCGGACCCCGTTCGATTCGTGGAACCGCCGGAGGAAGTCCATGTTCGACCTAGCAACCCGCCGGATCATCGGCGCGACGGTTTTGATGCTGGCCACGGTGATCACCATAGGGATGGTCTGGCTCACGGAAGAGCAGCGCATGGCCCGCTATGAGGCCATGCATAAGGGGAAGGCGATCGAAAACGGCGCCCTGCTGTATGAGCAATACTGTGCCACCTGCCACGGGCCCAACGGGGAAGGAGTGCCCGGAAAGGGCCCGGATCTGAACCCCGGCGTGTTCCAGCACTATGAGGAGCTGAAGCGGACCCAGAACTATGCCAATTCCCTGCGCAACTTCATCAAGCTGAACATCGCCGCGGGCCGGCCGATCCGCACGACCTACCGTCCCGACGAAGTCTACGCTGAGGTCATGCCCACCTGGTCTCAGGATTTCGGCGGGCCACTGCGGCCGGATCAGATCGAGAACCTGGTGGAGTTCATCTTGAACTGGCAGACCGGAGCGGCCATGCCCACCCCCACGCCGGCCTTTGAGGCGGTGGGTTCGGATCTCACGAAGCCGCTGCCGCCTGGGGATCCGAAACGCGGCGAGGC
>JANXBD010000046.1:0-4013 GCA_025057635.1 Thermoflexus sp.
TTTCAGCGACCTCGTTGCGAAGGTCGATCCCGTATTTCTCCCGAAGCCACGGAGGCGGCGGCGCCGCGCATCCGGCGAACATCCCGGTCGCCCCGCCGACCATGGAGGGGACCACCACCTGGATTCCCTCGGGGGTGAAGAAGAGCCCCCCGCGCTCGGTGTAACGCAGGGCGCCCAGATGGGTTCCATAGAGGGGGTGATGGCGCTCTGGGCGGCCGCGCTCCAGCAGCAACACCCGTCGCCCGGCGCGCGCAAGCTCCCGCGCCACGGTGGCTCCGCCAGGTCCTGTGCCCACAACAATAACTTCCGCTTCCAGCGAATGCGGTTTCATGGCGTCCTTGTTTGGCCCTGTGGGTTGTTTCCTAGATCGCGCGAGACGGGCGATGAAGGCCTACAGTGAGGCCCATACGCTCTGTTATGATACCTCGGTTTGACGCGGGATAAGGGGATGGTCAGTCTCAGACCGGAAACAGCTTTTCCTCAGATCTTGAGATCAAAGATAAGCTGATTATAGTTGATTGACTAATCAGTCAACTTGAAAGATAGGTTGAGGCAACTTAAATGAAGGCGGAGCTTAAGAAGAGGAAAAAGAGATCAAATCTTAGAGAGCGGCGGCGCGAGGAAACCTGCCAACGTATCGTCGAGTCCGCCTTTCAGGTGTTTGCTCGATGGGGCTTCCGGGGGACTACAAACCGGGAGATCGCCCAGGAGGTGGGGATCTCCCCGGGCCTGATCTACTGGTACTTCCGCAGCAAAGAGGATCTGTTTCGGGCGGTGGTGGAGGCCAAGTCGTTTATCCTTCCCCTTCGGCAGATGGCGCAGGCCATGCGGGATGCCACGCCTGGTGAGTTCCTGGCGAGGATGGTCGAGCTGGCGACAGCGATGGCTCGGGATCCGAAGGTTCTGACGGCGATCCGGTTGTTGCTAGCGTAAGCGATACGGGATAAGCGGGTTCGACGGGTTTTCGTTGCCCGCGCGATCCGCCCTGGCCTGCGAGCAGTAACAGTGTATCTGGCCGATCAGCAGGCTGCCGGTCATCTCCGGCGCGGGAACGTATGGGTGATGGCGCAGTTATGGATGGGCCTGCTTTTGTCCCAGATCTTCCTGGTCTGCCTGTTGGGGATCCGCGCTCCGGTGTCCATCGACCGATTGCTGGCGGAGGCGTTGGACATCTATCTGCACGGAATCCTAGCCCGGGCGAGCGGCGAGGAGCGGCCCTGAGGTGTCAGGCCATATCGTCTCCCTGCGCTCGGATCTCGGTTTTAGAGGGAGGACTGCATGCTTCGCCGGATCGGCGCGGTGAGCTACAAGGAGGTGCTGCACATCCTGCGGGATCCTCGGACGCTGGCGGTGATGTTCCTGATCCCTGTGGTTCAGCTGTTCCTTCTGGGCTACGCCGCCACCACCGACGTCAAGCGCGTGCCGATGGTGATTCTAGATTGGGACCGAACCGCCCAGAGCCAGGAGCTGATCGATGCTTACCGCGCTGTGGACGCGTTTCAGATCGTCGGCTACGTGGAGCGTCAGGAGGATCTCGCCCGCCTTCTGGATGCAGGGACGGCCCAGGCAGCGCTGCTGATCCCGAAGGGATATGGATCGGATGTCATCGCAGGACGCCGGGCGGTAGTGGGGCTGGTGATCGATGGCAGCGATCCCACGGTTGCCAACAATGCGTATGCGGCTGCGCTTTCGATTGCGCAGCATCACTCCACGGAGATCCTGCGTCAAACCCTCCACCTAGATCCCCAGCAGATGCCTGGGCTGGATCCGCGACCTCGTGTCTGGTATAACCCAGAGCTGCGCAGCGCCAATTACATGATCCCAGGGCTGATTGGGGCGATCCTTCAATTCCTCACCATGCTGCTCACGGCCCAGGCGATTGTGCGAGAGCGAGAGCAGGGGACGATGGAGCAGCTGATCGTCACCCCTATCCGCCCCATGGAGCTGGTGATCGGCAAGGTGGCACCCTATGTCGCGATCGCCTTTGTGGACTTCGGGATCGTGCTGGCTTTGGGAGCCATCTGGTTTCGCATGCCGATCCGCGGCGATATGGGGTTGCTGTTTGCTCTGTCCAGTCTCTTCTTGATCTCCTCCCTGGGCTTCGGCCTGCTGATTTCAACGGTCGCCTCCACCCAGCGGGAGGCGATGTTGCTGACCTATTTTCTCCTTTTGCCAGCGATTTTCCTTTCGGGTCTCCTCTATCCCATTCAGGCGATGCCCACCGCGCTCCAATGGGTGAGCTATTTGATCCCGCTACGATACATGCTGATCATCCTGCGCGCAATCATCGTGAAAGGGGTAGGGATTGACCCTCTGTGGGATGAAGCGCTGGCGCTGGCGCTCTTCGGGTTCGCCGTGATGGGCCTTGCGGCCCGTCGCTTCCGGAAGCGTCTGGAGTAGGGTGATGTCATTCTGTTCATCGTTGTTCACTTGATGGCCATGGAGCCCCACTCAGAGCCTTTTCTCAGCGGGACGGCAGGGGGTGGAATGAACCGGGCGATTGTGCGGATTGAACACCTGGAAAAGCGCTTCGGTCCTGTCCGGGCCCTAGCGGGTCTATCTTTTCGGGTGGATGAGGGTGAAATCTTCGGGATCATCGGTCCGGACGGTGCCGGGAAGACAACCCTGTTGCGGATCCTTGCGGGGGTGATGCGCCCCGACGCGGGCTCCCTGCGCCTTTTCGACCAGGATCTGCTCCGGGAGCCGGAACAGGTTCGTCCGCTGCTTGGGTATATGCCTCAGAACTTCAGCCTGTATGGGGACCTCACAGTGCGGGAGAACCTGCTTTTCTTCTCCACGATGTATGGAGTATCTGATCCCGCCTGGATGGAGCGCCTGCTTCATTTTGCCCGCCTCGAACGATTCCGGAGCCGTCGCGCGGCCCAGCTTTCGGGTGGAATGCAGAAGAAGCTGGCCCTGATCGGGGCGATGATCCATCGGCCTCGCCTGCTGTTGCTGGATGAGCCCACGACGGGTGTGGATCCGGTGTCACGACGGGAGCTATGGGATCTGCTCAGCGAATTTCACCTTCAGGGAGTGACCATCCTGGTGACCACGCCCTATCTGGACGAGGCGGAGCGTTGCACGCGGGTGGCGCTGATGCATCGCGGGCGCATGCTGGCGATCGATGCCCCGAATCGACTTCGCGCCTCGCTGGGCCATCCGGTGATCGAGATCATCGCTCAGCCGATCATGGGGGTCCACGCCGCGCTGAGGGATCATCCTGGGGTTCTGGAAGCGGTGATCCTGGGCGATCGGATCCGGCTGGTGGTGCAGGAGGGAAGTGTTTCCCCAGAGGACGTGGAAGAAGCGGCGCGAGGGATCCCCGGCGCCGTCGTTCAGGAGGCGCGGTGGGCCGCGCCGCGCCTGGAGGAGGTCTTCGCCCACCTGATGCATCGGGAGACGGTCGATGGATGAGGCGGTGATTCGCGCCGAGGGGCTGACCCGCCGTTTCGGGACGTTCACGGCGGTGGATCATGTTTTCTTCGAGGTTCGCCGGGGGGAGATCTTCGGGTTTCTGGGCCCAAACGGCGCAGGGAAGACGACAACCATCCGGATGCTGCTGGGGCTTCTGGAGCCGACTGAGGGTCGCGCCTGGGTGCTGGGGCACGATGCGACGCGGGAGACCGCGCGGATCCGTCCGCGGATCGGCTATGTGAGCCAGCGCTTCAGCCTGTATCCGGATCTTTCGGTGGAGGAGACGCTGCGCTTCTATGGAGCGGCGTATGGGCTGTCCCTCCCTCGGCTGGCGGATCGGATCCCGGCGTTGCTGAGGCTCCTGGGCTTGACCGGGCAGGAGCGGCGCCTGGTTCGACATCTGGCGGGGGGATGGCGGCAGCGGGTGGCCCTGGCGGTCGCGTTGCTTCACGAGCCGGAGATCGTGTTTCTGGATGAGCCGACGGCCGGGATGGATCCGTTAGCGCGGCGGGAGATCTGGTCCTTACTGTATCGGCTGGCGGAACAGGGGATCACGGTGTTTGTCACCACCCATTACATGGATGAGGCGGAACAGT
>JANXBD010000046.1:4110-14111 GCA_025057635.1 Thermoflexus sp.
ATGTTCTCGCTTGGCCCTCATCCATAACGGCCGCCTGATTCTGCAGGGGGCACCTACCGAATTGAAGGCGATGGCCGATATGGGGCGTGTGCTGGAGATCGCGGCGACGCCGCTGGATCGCGCGCTGGCTCTGCTACGGGGATGGTCGATCTTTCCGTATGTGACGCTCCATGGGGCTCGCATCCATGTCTACCTTCGCGCGCCTGAGGTTTCCCTAGAAGAAATCCGGAGGCGCTTGGAAACCGCGGGCCTGGAGTCCATCTCCGTGGAACCCGTGGCCCCATCCCTGGAGGACATCTTTCTGTGGGTGATCGAGCGGGAGCGCTTTGACCCGGCCGGTTGAGATGATCCCGCAGATCGCGCTGGCCATACGCTTCGGAGATCAGAGAGAAAACATCAACCCTGCCGCGTCTGAGATCCGCACTTCAGAATGGAGGAATAGTGAATGAGGATCAGGGGGAAATTGCGTGCGTTTTTGTTCAGCCTCCTCGCATTCGCCATCGCATGTCAGCCTGGGATCGAGCGGCCTTTGCGGGCTTCCGGCTATCTGGAGGCCCAGACGATCGATGTCATCGCTGTGGAAGGCGGCCGCGCGCTTCGGGTGTGGGTGGAGGAAGGCGAGATCGTCCGGGCCGGCCAGCCTCTGATGGAGCTGGATCCGGCTTTTCTGGAAGCGCAGATCCGGATGGCGGAGGCCCAGGTGGCCCAGGCCCGGGCTGCCCTGGAGGCCCTGGAGGCTGGCCCTCGGGAGGAGGATGTGCGGGAGGCGATGGCGCTGGTGGATCAGGCCCAGGCGCTGCGGGATGGCGCCTATCGGGCATGGCAGGATGCGCTGGTGATGTGGCGAGAACCTCAGGAGCTGCAGATCCAGCAGGCGGTGGTCGCCGCCCAGGCTCGCGCGGCTCAGGCCCGACTGGAGCAGGCTGTGGCGATGAAGGAGATCGCGGAGATCCTCAAGAACCGCGCGGAGGCGGCGATTCGGGATTGGGAGCAGCTCCCCCCCAATCTGCGCCCTCCACTGCCGGTTGAAGTGCTGAATGCGCCCTACGCCTATTGGGCAGCGTGGGCCGAGGTGAACCGGGCCGGGGCCGCCTATGACGGCAGCCGCGCCCTGCAGGATTACCTGGATGCAGTGGTTCAGAATCCACTGGCGTTAAGGATCCAAGTTGTAGAAGCAGAAGGCCGTTACCGGGCGGCGGAAGCAGCCCTCGAAGCAGCGCGCGCTCGACTGGTCGCGCTTCGGGCAGGAGCGACGCGGGAACAGCGGGAAGCCGCCCGGGCCCGCCTGCGCCAGGCCGAAGCCGCCCTGGAGGCCCTGAAGGCCCGGCGCGGGCGATACACGTTACAAGCGCCACAGGATGGGGTCGTGGCCTTGCGGGCCGTCGAGCCGGGCGAGCTGGTCGCGCCGGGCACCCGGGTGATGCAGCTGATGGATCTGCGAATCCTCACGCTGACCGTCTACATTCCAGAGACGGCGCTCGGTCGGGTGCGCCCAGGCATGACCGTTCCGGTGATGGTGGAAGGATTCCCCAACGAGCGTTTTGAAGGTCGGGTCACCCACATAGCGGAGGAGGCTTCGTTCACCCCTCGCCACGTCCAGACCCAAGAAGAACGGGTCCATCTGACCTTTGCGGCTCGCATCCGGCTGGAGAATCCGGAGGGCCGTCTGAAGCCCGGCATGCCAGCCGACGTAGAAGTGCCATAACGCGGCCGGGATGCCCGGATGGATCGTTCCTTTGCTGGGCGTCCTGAATCTGTTCTGCAGCGATTGAAAGACGACGCCATCAGATCTTTCCAGACGTTGCATGGAGGCCTCTTCATGCGCAAACCCTTTCGTGCAGGTATTTGGGTGATTGCGATCGGTGGGATCGCATCCCTGGCCGGCGCATGGTGGCTCTCCCAGCCTGCATCGGGCGGATTCGGGGAGAGCATGATGTTTTCCGGCACGTTGACTGGGCGAAGTGTCCAGCTTTCTGCGGAGGTGAGCGGGATCGTCCAATGGCTGGCGGAGGCGGGGACGACAGTGAGGTCGGGCGAACGGGTGGCCGAGCTGGAGGACCCGGTGCTGTCTCAGCAGCTGATGGAGGCGGAAGCGGCCCTGGCCGCGGCCCAGGCGGAAGCAGCCGTGCTGGAGGCGGGGATGTCGCCGGAGCAACAAGCGGTGCTGGCCGCCCAGGTCCAACAGGCCGCGGCGGAGGTCGAAGCGGCGGAGCGCCG
This sequence comes from Thermoflexus sp., assembly GCA_025057635.1. GTDB lineage: Bacteria > Chloroflexota > Anaerolineae > Thermoflexales > Thermoflexaceae > Thermoflexus. Next base: position 6,328 of record JANXBD010000046.1, read on the forward strand.
CTATCGGGCGCTGTTGCGGCAGCTTCGCGAGCCCCAGGATCTGGAGCGCCAGATCCTGGAGGCGCGAACCGCGCTGGCGGTGGCGGAACAGGGGGTCGAGCGGGCACGAGCGGAGCTGGAAAAAGCGCAGGCGGATCGGGACCGTCTCCCGTTTGGACAGCGCGAGATCGCCGACCGGCAGGTGGCCGCTGTGGAGGCGGGGTGGCGGGCGGCGGAAGCGGAGCGAGATGCTGCCCGTGCTCGCTTGGAGGGCCTGATCGCCATGCGCCAGCGCCCCCTGGCCCTGCTGGCGCAGGTTCACGCGGCGGAGGCACAGGTCCGGGCAGCCGAGGCGGCTCTTCGCGCCGCGCAGGCCCGTCTGGATCGAGCGCGGAACGGGCCGACCTTGTGGGAGCGGAATCAGGCGCGGGCGGCCGTAGCCATAGCGGAGGCCCGAAGGGACCTGTTGCGGCTACAAGCGGAACGACTTCGCCTGACAGCTCCCTTTACCGCGACCGTCTCGGAGCGCCTGGCTCATGAAGGGGAAACTGTTCGGGCCGGGCAACCGGTGCTCAGCCTGAGCGCGGTGGATCCCCTGGAGGTCACCATTTTTGTGCCCGTGGGCCTTCTGGGTCGTCTTCGGGTGGGACAACCCGCAGTCGTCCAGGTCGATGCGTTCCCGGGGGAACGGTTCCCAGGAGTCATCGCCCGGATCGCGCCTGAGGCCACCTTCACGCCGCGGAACGTCCAGACCCGCGAGGAACGTCAGGTGCTGGTCTTCGCCGTGACCGTGCGAGTCCCGAATCCCGAGGGCCGTCTCAGGATCGGGATGCCGGCGGATGTGCAAATTTTGCCTTAAGGAAAGGAGGGTAGGGGAAGGATTCCTTTCCCAGTAAGGCAATGGAGGCGATGAGTTTGGCGAGGCCGGTGGGGTTGCTATCCCCAATACAATTTACGCTATGTGGAATTTCAGCCGACCATTCCGGTCCACACGCCCTTGGGAGGGAAGTCCACCAAGCCCCTCTCCCAGGGCCCTGAGAGCGCCGCCAAAGGCAGCGCCCCCCGCCCCAAAGTCCACAGGAGAGCTCAGAAGTTGCGCACAGCGGATGGATCTCGTTCTTGTTAGCCTGAGGATCAGGCGCGGAAGAAGGAGGGGATGAAGGGAACCAGCGCGTCCCATCCCTCCGTGATGATGCGCTCCCGGGTGGTCTTATCCAGCGTCAGCGTGACTGTCTCCCCCTCCGTTCGGATCACGATGGTCACCGTTTCCCCGTTATTCCGGATGATCTGGGTGATACAGGGACGATCGACTCCCAACGGATGTTCAGCGAGGAAAGCAAAGCATCGAACACAGAAGGGGAGGCTCCCTGAACACAAATCCCGATTGATGTAAATCTTCATCTCTGCCTCCCTGGGTTTTGCGATGGGCCCCGATCCTTTCAATATGCAGCGCTTTCATGATTCGCTCATCGTGTCCAGTTTTAGTTTTCTCTTTTCATGGGTCTCGGATAGTGTTTTCTAGCAGGGAGGAAGGATGATCATCGGCAGGGTAGGGGCTGGTATTCGGGGCTCCACTCGTTCGATGGCCTTCTTGGGTGCATAGCTAGCTTCAATCGTTATCCAACCTGCAGGCTCGATCGGGAGAGCCGATTACCCTCCAGGGGGGCTTGGATCGGACCTGCTGCTCAAAGTGACACGTAGTGTAACTGGTCCGGAAATTAAGGAGTTCGTTTCCTCGGAAAGTCCTTTTGGGGCATTTCCCCTCTCCCAGCCGTTCCAACTGGCCCATCCCTGTGGTCAAAGCAACACCCAGGACATCTGAGGCTTCGCTATGGATCCTCTCAGGCGGGAGGAGCTTGGGTTTCCTCAGGGTCCCGGAACGATCCGGAGGATCCGGTCATCTCCCGATCGAGGCTGTCCGCGGCCGTCGCGGTTGCTGGTGGTGAGGTAGAGGGCGCCGTCAGGCCCCATCACCACGTCGCGTATACGCCCGAATTCCCCCCGGAAGAGCTCTTCGTGGAAGACGACCGAGGTTCCATCGGGTCCCAGGACGACGTGGTGGAGGTGCTGCCCTCGCAACGCCGCGAAAAACAAATGATCCTTCCAGGGCGCCAGGAGATCGCCTGTAACGAACGCCATGCCCGCGGGCGCCCACGTGTATTCCTCACCGCTGTGGAGGATGGGATCGATGAAGCGAGGGTCTCCAGCAATGCCGGTCACCCGGGGCCATCCGTAATTCCCCCCTGGCCGGATGAGATTCAGTTCGTCCCGACAGCACAATCCCATCTCACCCGTAGGGCCGTGTTCCGTGCTGTAGAGCTGGCCGGTTGTGGGATGCCATGCCAGGCCCTGAGGGTTGCGGTGGCCATAGGAATACACATAGGATCCTGGGAAGGGATTATCGGCGGGGATCGTCCCATCAGGGTTTAACCGAAGGATCTTCCCGGCCAGGCTATCCAGCTGCTGGGCGAGGTTCCGCTGAGCTGCATCGCCGGTGGTCGCATAGAGCTTGCCATCCGGCCCAAAGGCCAGGCGTCCGCCGTTGTGGATGTTCGCGCCGGGGATGTTGTCAACGAGGACTACTTCATCCCCCGCCGTGTTCCCGCGCAGGGTCAGCCGGGAGATCCGGTTGCGGAGGGCGCCGCCCGACCGATAGGTATACATCACGTAGAGTTGGCCGTTCTGAGCGAAGTTCGGATCCAGCGCCAGGCCCATCAGCCCTCCCTCCCCGGTCGCGGCCACTGGAAGCACAGCGACCGGTTCCGGGCGAAGCTGCCCGTTTTCGATCACCTGGATCCGCCCCGGCCGTTCGGTGACGAAGATCCGGCCGTCTGGCGCAAAGGCCAGCGCCCATGGCACCTCCAGCCCGGTGGCTACTACCTCCACCCGGGGCTGGAAGTTCGAGGGAGGAGTGGTTGGGGCAGGTGCTACCGTTGGAGTCCAGGGCAAGGAGGGTGTAGGCAATCCCTTCGGGATGGCTATCCCTGGAGTAGATGGGATAAGCGTTGCGGGAGGAGGTAATGCAGACCCTCGGTCGCAGGCACTGAAGAGAGACAGCACGAGGCCTGTGCAGAGCAGCTTGCGCATGAGGAACCTCCTCTTTCTCGATTCTGTGAACACGTACTGTGAAACCAGAGCCGCTTGTAGAAACGAGGGCAAGGAAAATTGCATCATCGTGTCCTTTTTTGTGTATGCAAATTAAAATAACGGACATCCGCGAGAGGGTTGCGAGAGTTTGTTCCTGTTGGTTATTCTACTCGTGGAATTGCTTATGTGGCGCTGGCCGCTGAAGACGGATTGCTGGTTTCCCTCTTTTGTCGGATGTCCACTGGGTTGTGAAAAATGGGCGGCATTTAGGCCCGAGAAGCGCGACAAGTTCGGTGCCTTTTTCCCGGATGCGATCTTCAAGGCGCTTTCCTCCCTGCGGGATGCAGGGAGGGTGGTAGGAGAGGAGAAAATGGGAGATTTTCGAAGTTTCATCGAGCCTGTTGGGGTCTCGCTGGGGATCGGGTTGCTCATCGGGCTGGAACGGGAGTGGGCGCATAAGGATCTGGGGTTGCGCACCTTCGCGCTGGCGGCGCTGGCCGGATGCTTGTCTTGGTTGATCCATCCGGTGGCTGCCTTCCTGGTCCTGGGAGCAGCGATCTCCTTAGTGAGCATCCTCAACATCCGCAGCTTGCTGGTGGACCAGTCCCTGGAGATGACCACTTCCGTGGCCTTACTGGTGACCTTGCTGTTGGGCATGGTGGTTGCCCAGGGCTACGCGCTGGTCGCTGCAGCCACCGCCGTGCTGGTGACGATGCTCCTGGCCTGGAAGGCGGAGCTGGTCCGCTTCACCGTTGGCCTCTCGCTGGAAGAGTTGCGCTCGATCGTGCTCTTCGGGTTGCTCACCCTGGTGATCTATCCTTTGTTGCCGGAGGGCCTGCCTCCTGAGGTTGATCCGCTGGGTTTGGTTAACCTTCGGTCTGCGTGGCTTGTGGTGGTGATCCTCTCCGCGATCGGACTGGTGAACTATGCGCTGCTCCGGCTGTATGGGGCGCGGGGGATTCACTTCACCGGGCTTCTGGGAGGATTGGTGAATAGCACGGCCACGGTCTCAGAGCTGGCCCAACGGTGCCGGGGTCATGAGGGGCAGGCGTTGGATCTGGCGCTGGAAGGGATGTTGCTGGCGAACATCGCCATGATGGCCCGTAACGGTCTGATCCTGGGGATCTTCGCCCCAGCAGCCCTGCTGCACGGTTGGCTGGCCGTAGGGTTGATGGTAGGCATCACCGGGTTGATGGTTTTCCGGAATCTGAGACGGAACTCGAACTCTCCCGCGCCGTCGATCCGGCTGGCCTTTCCATTCTCTCTCCGCCACAGCCTGCTGTTTGGGATGTTTTATCTGGCGATCCGGGCAGCAGTGGCTTTAGCAGATCGTTTTCTGGGGCTTGGGGGTTTTATGGGGGTAACCTTTCTAGGGGGGCTAGTCAGCAGCGCTTCGACGGCCGCGGCCGCCGCCACCTTGGCGGCCCAGGGTCGAATCCCCATGGAGACAGCTGGGCTGGGAGTGGTGCTGGCTTCGATGGCCAGCCTGCTGTTCCACGTGCCGATGGCTCGCCTGGGCGGATTGCAAGGGCCTTGGCTACGACGGCTTGGGATCGCCTCAGCCCTCACCATCGCGGTCGGTGTCCTCGGATTGGCCTTAGAGGGGTGGAGGTAGTCTCGCCAGATGGAGGGCAGCGATCTCACCGCCCTGCTCTATGGGTTGAGAGAGGCCGCCGCGCGGGCCTTTCGCAGGGCAAAATGATCCATGGGACCGTAAGCTCCTTGACCGAGCTTGAAGGCCTGGGAAGCCTGGAGCAAAGCAGTGAGGTAGTCCTTCGCCTGGCGGATCGCCTCCAGCGGCGGGAGCCCCTTCGCCAGCCCTGCAGCGATGGCGGAAGCAAAGGTGCAGCCGGTCCCATGGGTGTTCACCGTATCCACCCGCGGAGCGCCCAGCTCGTAGAAATCCTGTCCGTTGAAGACAACATCCACGCTGTGGTCATCTCCCTCTAAATGGCCACCCTTCACGACTACCCAGCGCGGTCCCATCTCATAGATGATCCGCGCCGCCTCTCGCATGTCCGCCCGGCTTCGCAGGTCACGGCCCACTAACGCCCGGGCCTCGTGGAGGTTCGGGGTGACCACTGTGGCCATGGGGAAGAGATGACGGATCAGCGCCTCCTGGGCCTCCGGGCGAAGCAGGGGATCTCCGCTTTTGGCCCGCATCACCGGATCCACCACCAGGCGCTCCACGCGGTATTCCCGCAATTTCTCTGCAACCACCTCGATAATCGCGGCGTTGGCCAGCATGCCGGTTTTTACCGCGTCGGCGCCGATATCGCTCAGGACGGAGTCGAGCTGGGCGGCGACGAAATCGGGTGGAAGCTCGAAAACTGCCTGGACCCCCCGCGTGTTCTGGGCGGTGAGCGCAGTGAGGACGCTCATGCCGTAAACCCCCAGGGCGCCGAAGGTCTTCAAATCTGCCTGAATGCCTGCCCCCCCACCCGAGTCCGAGCCAGCGATCGTTAAAGCGCGAGGCAATGTGTTCATTTAGGCCCTCCGTGATGTGTTTAGCTATCGGGTATCCTTGGAATGGCTTTCAAGAGGTTGACATGGAATCCGCTTGGGGAATGTCCCTCCAGCGGCGAGCGGTGCGTTAATGCCCTTCCCGCTCCGCCAGTGCTTGATCGACGGCCCGTCGGAGCGCACGGGCGGCCGCTTCCGGATCGGGGGCCTTGGCGATGGCGGAGATCACCGCGACGCCTGCTGCGCCTGCCCGGATGCAGGCCGCCGCGTTCTCCGGATTCACGCCGCCGATGGCCACCACCGGTAATCGGGTGGAACGGATGACCGCGGCCAGCCCGTTCAGCCCGATGAGCGTTGGGTTGACCTTCGAGGTGGTAGGGAAGACCGAGCCTGTCCCTAGGTAGTCGGCACCGGCGGCCTCGGCTGCTCGGGCCTGTTCTGGTGTCCGGGCAGAAATGCCGATAAAGGCCTGGGGGCCCAGAAGTTGCCGCGCGGCTTCCGGCGGCAAATCCTCCTGACCCATGTGGACGCCATTGGCCTGCAACACCATGGCAACATCGACGCGATCGTTGATCAGAAACGGAACCTCGTATCGTCGACAGAGATCCCGCAGAGCTTCTCCCAGCCGAAGCATCTCCCGCAGCGGTCCGACCTTCCAGCGCAGCTGTAGTGCGGTGACTCCTCCTCGAAGGGCGGCTTCCGCGATCTCCAGCGGCGATCGTCCGGAAGTCAACACAGGATCTAGGACGAGGTAAACCCGCAGGTCAGGTGCCATGGCACTGGCTCCTTCAGAGGGGCGACTTTCGGTGGGGAGGGTGGAGCAAAGGGGTGAGGAGACAATGGCGACCATCCCTCCGCCGGCATGACCCGGATCAGGTTCGATGGGTCGGCGCCGGGGCCGGCCTTTCGCCGGCAGGGCACCCTCTCAGCCCGCCTTCCCACGGACTCCCCACGTCGCCTCCGTTCTGAGTTCAACTGTAGTGCAGAGAGAGCATTCCTGTCAAATCCAGTAGATGCCAGCACGCTCGTTGTGTTAGGCACCTAGGCGAGTTATTCTATCTCGTAAGCTCTGCGGGAGGATCCGCACCGGTAAGGCGGCTTGGTTTGCATATTGACGTAGGGCCTTCGACATCTCCCGCAGCCCTGTGAGATGATTACAGTAGCCATAAACAGTGATAGCCTATCTTTTTCCGATCCTCGTTAAGATTAAGAATAGAGCCGTATTCTATGAGCTATGCGTGGCACATGGCCTCATCCTGAGGAGGATTGTGACCATGAAAGTGCGCCTTTGGCTCCTGTTCCTTGTGTTGCTTTTCCTGTTCGGCTTGAAGCCTGCGTTTGCTCAGGTTTCGGGATCCCCTCACTGCTCCAGCGCCGTTGCTGAACTTATGCCAGATTACAGTTATGTTGTGGGCAGTGCTCAATTCAATGATCCAGACGGGGATCCGGAGTGGGGAAGCCGCTATCGCTGGCTGGTGAACGGATCCCCAATCACGGATACCGTTACTTCGGAGGGACTCCTTCTCCGCTTTGATGGTTCCGTGAACGGCGCAAACGGGGAGCAGCCCACTATGGCTCAGGGGGTGAGTTATGTCCTTGGCCGGTGGGGCCAGGCCCTGTCTCTCGGCTCTGGGGGAGTACTGAAATATCCCAGACTATACAACCTGCCCCTCGATGAAGGAACGATCGAGATGTGGGTGGCTCTGCGCGCGGATGGGAATGACCCCCGATATGTTTCCCGTAACCATTATTTGTTCTTCTATCGTGATCCCGGTGGAGACTACCTTCTGATTGGCCAGAGCGGGGATTCGCGCATCCTGTATGCGGGCGGAGTGGTGGATGGTCAATGGCAGAGCGCCTATGGGAGCAAGGCCTTTATGGGTCACTGGAAAGCCGGGGAGTGGCATCACATCGCCTTCACCTACTCGGCCTCCCGTAACTTCATGCGCTTCTATGTGGACGGAATGCTAGTTGCTGACACTAATGAACGCCGCTACCGGCCTCCAGATGCGAATGGATCGGAATTCTCCATCGGTGGCTCTCCGTGGTGGGGGAATGTTGCCGATTACTATATTGACAGCGTGCGGATCTGGGGGCGTGCTGCTTCAGCCGAGGAGATCGCTGCCCGTGCCCAGCGGGAATCGCCGCCTCGCCCGAACGAAGCCTGGCTTCCGACCGCCATCCTGAGTCCAGGCACAACGGTGGCTTACGAGTTCATCCCAGTCTCTGCAGGCAGTGAAGTGGGCACCCCATGC
>JANXBD010000047.1 GCA_025057635.1 Thermoflexus sp.
CGCTCGATCGCTCCCAGAATACTCCATTGCCGCGCCGGTGCCGAGAGGACGGTGTCCGCGAAGGCGAACCCAAAGCCCACTAGGGACCCGTAAAAGAAGCCATCGTAGAGGCTGTCGATCTCCCGGCGATACAGGAGGAAGAGGCCCAGGAGGAACAGGCCCTTGGCCATCTCCTCCGCCGCCGGCAGCAGGAGGGCATTCCCCCAGATCGGGCCCGTCGGGCCGGGGAACATCCCCTCGCTGAGCGCCAGCAGGGTCGGGCGGATCAGGGCCGTCAGCACCATCGCCGGGAGGCTGCCCCAGAACAGCGCGGCGCCGATCAGATGCACCGGCTCCTTTTCGTAGCGATCCAGCCACCACCCCAGCAGGACGTAGATCCCTGTGGCGATCGCCGCCCCGATCGCCGCCAGCCCGATCGCTCCCACCGCTTGAACAGCCATAGATCCCTCCTTCTTATTGCGCCTGGTAAATGAAGACGTAGAGCCATGCGTAGTTCTGGGTCTGGACGATATACCCTGCGAACTTCAATATCCCGTTTTCGTGATATGCTTCGAAGACCAGGGTGCTGGTGCTGTGGCTGACATATCCCGGCTCGTTCACCACCCCATCCTGGTCGAAATCCGTATCGATCCGCGCGAACTGGAATGGGGAATAGATCGGTTGCAAGCCCTGTTCGGCGACCATCACGCCCTGGAAGGCCTGCACATTCGGGAAGAAGGGGCACGGGAAGAGGGTGTAGCCCGGCTGATCGATCAGGCCACAGTTCGCATCCACGCGCAGGGCCACCCCGCCCGTTTGCACGAGGAACGTCCCGTCCCCCTGAGGCGCCACCTGGAAGACCTCCCCAGGACCCAGCGCACTGCACTGATTCGTATTGAGGTCGCACGTGTATCCCCCCACCCGGGCCAGCGTCCAGACCTGGCCAGCGGGTCCCGACGAAGGACCCGCTTGAGGTCCTGTCCCGATGCCAGGGCCGGGCTGCGGGCCCGCTTGAGGTCCCGTCTCAGCGCCGGGGCCCGGTTGCGGGCCCGCCTGAGGCCCCGGGCCGGGGCCGGGCCCCGGCTGCGGGCCTGATCCCGGTTGAGGCGCTGGCACCGGTGTCCCGAAGCGGGCGATTGGTCCTGGGGTGCCCTGGGCTCGGCGGGAATCCGGCGAGAAGAGCGGGATGGTCAGACCGCAGACCAGCAACCCCACACAGGCGATCCCAATTAAAGCCATGCCAGCGCAACCGCCGCCAATCGCTAACGGCAGTCGGCTCCCCGAGCTTCCGGATTCCATACCGCTCATCATTCTCCTCCTTTCTTTGTCTTTTTCATCTCACGTCCATCTGGACTTTTCAGGTGGGATTGGCCGGCGCTTGCTGGAGCAGACCTGAATCAACCTTAGTTTACAGGAGCCCGTGGAACAACATGCGAACACCATACGCCTCTATCGGCACAGGCGCTTGCGCGCCCTGCTCCGATCGAAAGGCCGCATGGGACCATCCGTGAGCGGGCCGAACGTATGGGGTCTATCCCAGCACCGCGCCGATTCCAACTGCCCAAAGGGCGACTCCGATCCCCCATCCCAGCCACCGACGGCGAGGATGATCGCTCCACGCCACAGGGACGGCGGCGAGCAGCGCGCCGCCCGCCAGGAGAAAGAATTCCCTCCCCAGGAAGTCGATCGCCCCCCGGGCGAAGAGCCGCTCTAGCCCCGTGGCGGCCAGCGGCAGGATCGGGAGGGGGAGGATCCAGGGGACGGCCCGGAACGCGGCCGCGCCCAGCCCGATCCAGGCCGCATGCTGCCAGCGCGCCCATCGAGAGGCCCCTCGATCTGCGGGCCACAGGGCCGTGCCGATGCCGAAGGCCAGGGGCGGAAGCCATCGGGCCTCGAGGGGAACCAGGGACATCAGCGGCAGCATCAGCCCGTAGCCGAGCAGGAAGGGTCGGATCGCCGAGGGCGCTTCCTCTGTCCCCAGCGTCGCCCGAAGCACCAAGAAGAACAGCGTGGGCATCCCCCACACGGTCGCTCCCAGCAGCGACCAGACCGTTCCTTCGCGGATGAACCCCTCCGGATTTTCCGTAAACTGGAAGATCATCAGGGTGAGGAGGAGGAGAAGGATGGCGCAGAGCCATTCCAGCAGATCCTCCGCCTCTTCGGTGAGCTCCCGCATCCCCTTAATCGGCTCCCAGAGCCAGGCGACGGCGACCAGGAACAGCGGCCACCACTGTTGGGGGATCTCTAGGTCCAGGGCCTGGAAGAATCCCTGCCAGAACATCGCCAGGAAGGCCACCGTGCCGATGGTCAGCGAGAGGTAGCGGACTCCAAAGGAGAGCGGATCCATCCGCCGGCGCATCCACAGGCCTGCCAGGCCCAGCACCAGCAGCCCCCCGACCGCCGTCCGGGCCCCCAGATAAGCATCCGCCGGCCACTCCCGCATCCAATCGCGAAAAGGCAAATAAGCAAGAGGGAGCGGATAAGGCAACGCCCACAGCAGATCCGTCCAGAACAGCGGAAGGGCGCCTAAGGCCACCAGGATGGATAGGAACGGCAGGCCGCTGAGCAGCCGCGGATGCGTCCGGAGGATCGCCGCCCGCTGGCCCCAGAAGCGGCCCAGCTTGCCCCCTTCCTCCACCAGGTTGGCGCCCAGCCATAGCCAGAGCGGCGCGCTCCACCCCCATAGCCCCGGGAGGGCGCCGCGGATGCCTTCTATCAAGCCCTCGGAGGATCGACCCCAGGCCAGCAGATAGAGCAGCGTCAGCCCGAGCCACAGGCCCCCTCCACGGATTATCCGGGGAACCCCCTTCCGGGGCCACACGGGGAGTATCGCCAGGACGATCCCGATGGCCATCTTCAACGCGATGCTGAGCGCCAGGGGGATGGGGAAGTGAGGTGGGAACTGCGCCAGGGCCGCCGCCCACAGCAGGCGCCCGGGCCACCGTTTTAGGGCGGAGGCCGGGCGCGCGCGCTCGTAGAGGAGCAGTGCAAGGGCAGGAAGGAGCAATGCGCCGGGGGGCAGCACACTCAGCAGCGGCGCGGCGAAGTAATACAGCGAATACAACGCCACCAGGAGCCGGAAGATCAGCGGAAGATCGCTCGCCGTCGCCACCGATAGCGTCCACAGGAAAGGCAACCAGAGGGCCATCAGCCCAGCCCCCATGGGCTGGCTCAAAAAGGCCCGGAGGGTAGCGGAATCCCCGAGGAGCAGAGCGAGAAACCCGGCTCCTAGCATCCCGGCCAGCAAGAGGAGCCACCCCCAGCCCTGCATGCCCATTCGGAGCAGATCCGCGACCAGTCCGATCCCGCTCCGCTGGGATTCGTATACGAAAATCCGGGCCGCATCTCGTAGGGCCCCTTGGATCTCGATCCACCAGCCGGTCATCGTCGACCTCAACGCGGCAGAGGCGAAAAATCTTTCGCCCCTATGGCGCGATCGCCCAGATCTGGATCCGATGGTCCACAGGAACCGGCGCGCCGGTCCCGAGCAGCACGGCCAGCCCGGCGCCGTCTTCCACGAACCCCAGCCCCAGCGGACGTCCGGGGAGGATCTCCCGGGCCAGCCGACGCCCGGTGGCCGTCTCCCACAGATACAGCCGCCCCCGCGTATCCCCCTCGCCCATCCAGTCCGCGATCCCGGCGATCCATCGGCCGTCCGGGCTGAAGGCCAGCTGCTGCAAGATCACCGGCAGATCCACTCCTTCGGTCTCCTGCGGGAAATCCAGCTCCGCCTGCAGGTCGAGGGTGACCTCCCGCTGGGCGGGATCCACGTCGATGGCCCAGAGGGCGGCCCGGCCAGGGGCGAGCACCGAGCCATAGGTCGGATGTTCCATCAGCGCGTTCTCCGCCACGGCCAGCAGCCGTCCGTCCGGCGAGAGGGCGATGGCGCTGATCGGCTCGAAGGCGATCGATCCCCATCCCTCACCAGTATAGGCGTCCCACACCTCCACATCCGCTTCCCCACGGGTGATCTGGAAGATCAGACGCTCCTCCGCATCCACGACGAAGGCATCCCCTGGCCCATAGAGCTCGAACTCGAAAGCCGGGCGTCGGCTCTCCAGATAATATCCGATCAGGTGGCTTTCCGTCCCCACCAGCACCAGGGTTTCCTGGGGCGAAAAGGCCACTTCTCGAGCTGGTCCGGTGGGGAAGAAAACATGATCGACCGTCTGCGTTGTCAGATTCAGCAATTCCACCGTCTCGCCCGTGGACACCACCAGCCAGCGGCCGTCCGGGGAGAAGGCCATGCGGTTGACCTCTACGCCTTCTTCAACAGAAAAGCGCACCAGCTCCCGACCGGTGCGGGGATCCAGGATGCGGATCCGATCGGATTCGCTGACCGCTAGGCGGGATCCATCGGGGGCGACGGCCATCTGGAAGGCCTCAACGGGGATCTCCTGTCGCAATCGCCATCGCACCGAGCCAGGCGTCTCCGAAGCTCTTGTGGGGCTGGCCAAGGGCGTGGTCATCTGCTCCATCGTCGGGGTGGGAGGGATGCGAGGCGTAGGAGTCTGCGCCGGGGTCGGCGAAGGAGTCGAGTCCTTGGCCGGCGAAGGAGTTGGGGAGGGCCTCATCACTTGGGGAAGCCGGGTCAGCATCTCCGGCAGGAATCGATAGGCAGCGATCCCAGCGCCCAGGCTTCCGCACAGGCACAGAGCGCCGACGAGGCCGACGATCCCGATGATCCACCACGAACGCATGCGCATCTCACAACCCTCCTGGGGGATTGGGGAAGGGGACCATCCCGATGGCAAAGCGCCCGACCTCGTAGGGCGTATGGAACACAGTCGCGCTTTCCATCAACCCCATCCGGAAGCGGGAAGCGCTCCACCGCAATCGAGACATCGTCGCTAGGTCGGATCCACTGCACGGCTGGAATATAGACAGCGGAAATCCGCAGGCTGTCCACAACCTCCACACCGAGCCTCGTGCGGGTCCAAGCGCTGCCCGCAGGACGGGCAACGAAAGACCGCCATAGCGGATGGGGAGACCTAGGGGGACGTTCCTTCGAGCGCTTGGGCGATCCCCCGGGCGGTGGTCTCCATCTCTTCCCGGAGGCGGGCGGCCATCGTGGCGGCAGGGATCGAGGGAGGTGAGGGAAGCGAAGGCCGTGGGAATCAGAACCATCCCCGACGCTGCGGCGCAGGGCCGCCGGAATCAGCCACATGTTGAGGGCCAGGGAGAGCAAGAGGATCCCCAGCAACAGCCATTCCAGATTCCGCCTGCCCGTGAGGAAATGCCCACCGCCGCGATCCCGACGAGAACCACCCCCACCGGATCTCCCATAGGATCCCTTTCGGCCCTTTGCCTCCTAATGCGTTGCACTGCGTTTTTGTGGGGGCATCCCGTATGGTCGCCGGATACGGTCGTTCCCTGCGGCTGCCCCCAATCCCCATGGTCACCCCATTCGGGGCGGGCGCGGAGGCCTGCTTTTCGCGCAAGCCCCCGTGCCTGCCATGGCGAAATCTACGATCGCCCCATCGTTTTGGAGGGGCGATCGCCTAAAATCGCCCGGGTGGGATGCCCCTCATTGGTCGCCGGAATGGGGCTCCCATAGACGTCCTATCCCCCACGGCGCCAGGGTCCTTAGACAGCCGCCCGTCCCCCCTCTCCCAACCTCATCCCGCATGAGGGGCAAAACCGCGCGCCCGGCGGGAGGCTCTACCCCGCAGTTCGGGCAAAAGCGGTAGGTCATCGCGGGTGCAGCCTCACCGCTGACCGGCGTAGGCAATGGCGTCGGCGCAGCCGTGGGAGGTAAGGAGGCTGGAGCTTCGCCAGCGTAACGCCGGGCCTCCTGATAGCGCCCGGCCAGCCAGGCAGCGGTATCCGCCGGCAACGCGGCGCCGGTGGCAGGGAGATCCAGCACCTGCACATCGAACTTCTGCGCCTCATACCAGCCGGCCAGGGCCTGGACCAGCTGGCCCATGTTCAGGTTCGGGGCGCGACCACCCCTTCCGCCTGGGCCTTCACCTCCTCCAGCGTCACCCGGCTTTCCTCCATCGCCTGCTCCCAGGATTCCATTCCGTTCACGTATCGCTAGAAGAGCAGGGCGTCGCCCTCCTCGCTGAACCAGCTCGCCCGGGCCATGGGGACTTCCCGATGCACGTAGGTTACCCTCAGTGTATCATACGCCTGGGAACAAGTTCGGAACAGGCCCTGAGAGGGCCATCCCGGAATACGCCTTCTAGACCGCCGCAAGGGGCCAAGCGCGGAATCCAAGGCCCCTGGCCTAGAACCTGCTTCAGGGTCTTGTTACGGACTGCTGAACGACCTGCTCAACCTTCGCGCCGGATCCGGGGACGGCCTACGCTTCTCGCCCCAGCTTCAGCACCGCTAAGAAGGCCTCCTGGGGCACCTCGACGCGGCCGATCATCTTGAGGCGCTTCTTGCCTTCCTTTTGCTTTTCGAGCAGCTTCCGCTTGCGGGTGACATCGCCCCCATAACACTTGGCCAGCACATCCTTCCGCAACGCCTTGATGGTCGCTCGGGCGATGATCCGGCCGCCCACGGCGGCCTGGACGGCGACGTCGAAGAGCTGGCGGGGGATCACCTCCTTCAACTTCTCCACCAGCGCGTGGCCCTTATGATACGCCTGATCCCGATGGACGATCAGGGCCAGGGCGTCCACCGGCTGGCCGTGGACTAGGATCTCCAGCTTCACCAAGTCTCCCGCCCGGTAGCCCACGAGGGCGTAGTCCATCGAGGCATAGCCCCGGGTGCGGCTTTTGAGCTGATCATAAAAATCGATGATCAGCTCGGCCAGCGGCACCTCCGCCTCGATCATCACCCGCCGGGGATCCAGATAGGTCATGTTCTGGTAAATGCCCCGCCGTGCAGTGATGAGATCCATCACCGGCCCGATGTAATCGGCGGGCGTGATGAGGGTGACCTTCATCCACGGCTCCCGGATCTCCTGGATGTGGGAGGGGTCGGGGAGGTCGGAGGGGCGGGTGATGGTCTTCACCTGGCCATTGCGCAACAGAACCTCATATTCCACGCTGGGCGCTGTGGCCACGATGTCCAGCCCATACTCCCGCTCCAGGCGCTCCTGGACGATCTCCATGTGGAACATCCCCAGGAAGCCGCATCGGAACCCGAAGCCCAGGGCCTGAGAGGTCTCCGGCTGGAAGACCAGGGCGGCGTCGTTCAGCTGCAGCTTCTCCAGCGCCTCCCGAAGCACCTCGTAATCTTCCCCCTCCGAGGGGTAGAAGCTGGCGAAAACCATCGGCTTGGGCGGACGGAACCCCGGCAGCGGCTCGGGGGCGGGACGGTCCGCCGTGGTGATCGTATCCCCGACCCGACATTCCCGAACCGACTTGAGGCCGGTGGCCACATACCCCACCTCGCCGGCCTCCAGACGGCCCGTTGGCGAGAGGTCGGGGGTGAAGACGCCGATCTCTATCGGCTCGCCCGTCACCCCGGTGGACATCACCGTGATCTTCCGGCCCATGGCGAGCCGACCGTTCACCACGCGCACGTAGGCGATCACGCCTTTGTAGGAGTCATAATGGCTGTCGAAGATCAGGGCCTGGAGCGGGGACTCCGGATCGCCGCGAGGCGGTGGGATCCGCTGCACCACCGCCTCCAGCACCTCTTCCACCCCGATCCCCAGCTTGGCCGAGATCCGGAGGATCTCCGACTCCGGGATCCCCAGGAGCTCCGCGATCTCGCGGGCCACCTCGTCCGGCCGGGCCGCCGGCAGATCGATCTTGTTGATCACCGGGATGATGACCAGATCGTGCTCCATCGCCAGGTAGAGGTTGGCCAGGGTCTGGGCTTCGATCCCCTGGGTGGCATCGACCAGCAAAACCGCCCCCTCGCAGGCGGCCATCGCCCGGCCGACCTCGTAAGAGAAATCCGCGTGGCCCGGCGTATCGATCAGGTTCAGCTCATAGGTCCGGCCATCCCGCGCCGTGTAATGCATCCGGACCGCTGAGGCTTTGATGGTCACCCCCCGCTCCCGCTCCAGATCCATTGAATCCAGCACCAGCTCCATCCCGTCGCGGGGCTGGACGGTGCCGGTGCGTTCCAGGAGCCGGTCCGCCAGGGTGGTTTTGCCGTGATCCACGTGGGCAATGATGCAGAAGTTGCGGATGTGTTCCAGACTCATTGCCCCTGCGCGAGCATTGCAGACGAGCAATTACCGAATCGATTCCTTGAGCGCTTGGTCGCTCGGGCAAGTTCATCATAAGCGGGGCACAGCAGCGTTGTCAAACGTGATCGAGAGGCGATTCCGTCGGAGGCGTTTCTTTATTCAGTGCAAGCCGCTATGCTATTTCGGAAGTGCCTCCTATCGCTTGGGTGTCCAAGACAAACCCTCGAGGAAGGTTTAGGAAGAAGGAATTTCCCTATGTTAGGATTGAAGCAAAAACAGCTCTGGGAAGCCTTCGCGATCGGGCGGGGGCTTCCGGCGGGGGATCCCGGCTGGAGGATGAGCGCGGCCCTGTGGTCTCAACGCGCAGGGCAGGATAATCTTGCCTTGCGGAGGAAGTCGCGATTGAATGCGGGCTGCCGTGTTGTCAGGTATCAGGCCGGCGTTTGGATCCTTATGGTTGATCCGCCCCGCGCCTCATCGCCTTGACTTCTGAATTTGCTCAGATCTTCCTCAGGAGGTTGTCCGATGCGTGTGTTGATTCCTGGAGGAACCGGGTTTCTGGGCCGTGCCCTAGCGGGACGTCTGCAGGAGGCGGGCTACGAGGTCGTTGTGCTCTCTCGACAGCCCGAACGGGCAAGGCTTCCCCCGGGTGTGCGGGCCGTGCGCTGGGACGGGCGCACCGCCGCCGGATGGGCTCCCCTCGCCGATGGAGCCTTCGCGATCATCAACCTCGCTGGGGAAAGCATCGGGCAGCGGTGGACGGAGACCGTGAAGCGGCGCATCCGAGAGAGCCGCCTTCTGGCCAGTCAGGCGGTCGTCGAAGCCATCGCCGCCGCCGGCACCAAACCCCAGGTCTTGTTGCAAAGCTCAGCGGTCGGATATTATGGCCCGCGGGGGGACCAGCCGCTGACCGAGGACGATCCGCCCGGAACGGACTTCCTGGCCCGGCTAGGTGTGGAGTGGGAGGCCATCACGCAGCCGGTGGAGGCGATGGGGGTGCGCCGGGTGATCCTGCGCACCGGCGTGGTCCTGGAGCGGGATGGAGGCGCCCTGGCTCAGATGCTGCTGCCGTTCCGCCTGTTCCTGGGTGGGCCCCTGGGAGACGGACGCCAGGGGTTCTCGTGGATCCACCGGCTAGACTGGGTGGAGGCGGTGAAGTTCCTCATGGAACATTCGGAGGCCCGCGGGCCCTACAACCTCACGGCCCCCCAGCCGGTCTGCAACGCGGAGTTCGCCCGCACCCTGGGCCGGGTCCTGGGGCGCCCTTCATGGCTTCCGGTGCCTGCTTTTGCCCTGCGGTTGGCCTTCGGCGAGGGAGCGGACTTCCTGCTCACCGGGCAGTTGGTGCTCCCCCGACGGTTGCTGGAGGCAGGCTTTCAGTTCCGATATCCCGATCTGGAATCCGCGCTGCGGGCGATCCTACGGCAGGATCATTAGCGGATTGCGCTTCGTTCGCGGGGATCCCAGCGATCGATGAGGCCATCTTCAGCGGCCTTGTCTGCTCTCACCTCAAGGATCTCGAAGCGAGGGAACAGAGAGAGGCCCTCGGTATCCCACTCCTCGTCGGTCTGCGGCGAGATGACTTTCCCCGCTCGTTTCCCCCTGCGATCTCTGGAAGTCAGGCGGTTTCTCAGCTGACGAAGCCCAGCCATGCTTTGGGGAAGCTTCGTCCTCGAACGCCAACCCGGGAATGATCCGATGGCGGATCCGATACCATTTAAAATGTTATTAGCCTCTACAAGTGGATTTGGGGGAAGAGGGCCGCTATGCTCAAGCCAGGGACTCTGCTCCATGGCCGCTATAAAATCCTGCGCCCGATTGGACGGGGGGGGATGGGTGCCGTCTATGAAGCGGAGGATACCCTGCTGGAAGGCCGACGCTGTGCCATCAAGGAGATCCTCTTCAGCTTTGAGGCGGATCCGACCTATCGGGAACAGCTCCGCCTACAGTTCTACCGGGAGGCCAGCGTGCTGGCCCGGCTGGATCATCCGAATCTCCCCAAGGTCTCGGACTATTTCTCCGAGGGCGACCGCGATTACTTGGTGATGGACTTCGTCCCCGGCCGGGATCTGCGGGAGATCATCGATGCAGCGAAGGAGAGCGGGCGGTTCCTCGATGAGCGGATGGTGCTGAACTGGGCGGAGCAGCTCTGCGACGCCCTGGACTACCTGCACCGTCAGGATCCTCCCATCGTGCACCGAGACATCAAGCCCTCGAACATCAAGTGGACGCCCGACGGCCGCATCAAGCTGGTGGACTTCGGGCTGGTGAAGCTGCTGGCGCCGGATGAGGATCGGACGATCACCATTCTTCAGGGGCGGGGCACTGCTGCGTATACCCCGCTGGAGCAATACGGCGGCGACGCAGGCCATACGGATGTCCGCTCCGACATCTACGCCTTGGGGGCCACCCTCTACCATCTGCTGACGAACACGCCCCCTCCCGACGCGCGGACGCGGTTCCTGAAGCCCGACGCGCTGGTCCCGCCGCGGGCGATCAACCCGCGGATCTCCCCACGCGTCGAGCGGGCCATCCTGAATGCGATGGCCATGCACCCGGATGACCGCCCGCCCAGCATCGCCGCCTTCCGGGTGGAGCTGCTGGGAACCGCCCCGATCAGCCGTCCGGTGGAGGTGTGGGCGCCTCCGGAGAGCGCATGGGAGATCCTCTGGCGTCGGCATCGGGGGCTGGCCTTCGCCGCCCTGGTCGCCTTCCTGATCGCCCTAATCGCCACCCTGTTCAGCCGTTGATCCGCCGGATCGAAGGGACGCGGCGCGCCGCCGGCGGGGTCGCCCCGCCGCGTCCGACGGCCCCCGGATGGCATCGGTTGCGATTTTCATTTTCCCCACGAATCGAGAGCCTGATCCGCCATAACGGAAATGCCATCATCCCCCTTGTTAGAAAAGTTGATTGTTAGAAAAGTTGAGAGGATATAAAATTTAAGGCGACCCGTTTTGAGGAAGGTGACGGATGGAGGTTGCCCTGATTGGCGGTTGTGCCCTGCGCGCGCTGGGCCTTCGGTCCCTTTTGGAGGCGGAAGGGCATGCTCCGATCTGGATCGCCTACACCGCTGCCGATGCCCGAAGCCTCTGTTCGCTCCATTCTCCGGCGAGGCTGCTGTTCGATTTCACCCTGCCGGGTTCCTCGGGTCCGCGCCTGCTCCATTGCCTGCGCCACAAACATCCCGCCCTGGAGGGCGCCGTGATCCTAAAGGATCCCCATCCAGCCTTTCTCGCCCTGGCCTGGCGGGCCGGCGCCCGAGCCGCCTTCCTGAACGGCTTTTTCCCATCGTTTCTGTGCGAACGGCTCCGAGCTTTTCTAAAAGGTGCCGCGTCTTGGTCGCCGGGAACAGCGCAGGCAGCTCAAGAACGGTGGACCCACTACGGGATTCCGTGGGCGAGCCTCTCTACGCGCCAGCGGGCGGTGGCCCGCGGCTGGAGCGACAAGGAAATCGCTCAGGCCCTCGGCCTGCGCCCCTCTTCCATCCACACGCACTTGAATCGAATCCACGACCGCCTAGGGTCTGGTCGATCGTGTGAGCCTGTGTCAGTGGATGCGGATGGGACGGCTGGACCATGCCCTCATCGCTCCTCTGTCGGACATGGAAGACCCTCCACTCTTGAGGGAAGAAGAACTTGTTCAAGGGTTCCTGGCTCTATGCCCAAAAGATCGCTCTCAGATCGCTGGGAGGTGAAACCGACCGGTTAATCCCGGGATCCTCTAAAATGGGGAAGGAGGAGCCAAACACTTTCCCATTGATCGGGAAGCGAGCCGGGGCCGAGGGGAGTAGAATGGAAACCAAATCCTGGACGCTGGAAGTGGGCGATGAAGCGGCAGTTGCTCTATGACAGCAGGTGTTCCGTTTAGCAGTCCTGGCTCGGGAGGTGGAATCCCGGAGCGATGGGCGGCTGCGGGTGCGCTTGTTGCGTGAGTCGGAGCCTGCTGTGTTGCCTATCGGAATCTTCATGCCGCGCTACGGCAGCGGTGGCTTGCTATATGTGCTTCGTTGGCTGCTGCGAACAATTCGCCGGATGGGTCGGTTGCGTGCCCAGGTGAGAATGCCAATCCTCAAGCCTGAAAAAGACCAGACCCGATTGCCAATCCCTCAGGAGGTTATAAAATGGCTGCCCATCATCAAGGCATGAGCCTCTGGGAACGCGCGTTCCTCACCTCCCTCCTTGCTTTTCTGATCCTCGCTCATCTCTGGCTGTATCGGCAGCACCCCCGGCCGGAGATCCTGTGGGGAGGGATCGGTGCCCTTCTGATCATCGGCCCCCTGCTCCTCGAAGGGCGGATCTCCCCTCGCCACTGGATCCGGATCCGGGCCCTCTTGGGGATCGTTAGCCTCACTCTTTTCACCTGGCTCAGCGCGTGGCCGATGGCCTCCCCTTTGGTCCGGGGAGGTCTGGTTTTGATCTACGGGGCCGGGGTTCTGGGGCTGCTGTATGAGCTGGTCTCGGGGAGGCCGATCGGGGAGGCTTTGCGCCGGGGATCCGAGATCGAGAGGAAGTAGCTGCTGGGGCTACTATATCATTAAGTTCATTGCATCAATTGTAACATCCGAGATCGAGAGGAAGTAGCTGCTGGGGAGTCAAGCCCGCAGCGGTCGCCGGGGAGGATGAGTGCAGATCTGTGCCGGCCCGGCGATGGAATTGCGTTCGGTGCGGGTGAGCTGTTCTGGGAGCCGATGGGGACGCATTAGGATTTCCTTGGGAACGGGGTTGTAGGCCAGCGGCCTGCGGCTCAATAGTGTATCTCTCAATTCCAAGTCACGATGGAGTGCGAGGCATTCGTCGTGCGCTGGCCTTCGGGTTATCCACAAGATTCAGGCAGAGAGGAGAGCGCCATGCGACCCCTTCCTTTTCGAGCTGTGCTGGTGGAGGCGGTGGTTAGCGCGTTGGTCTTCTTTGTGGTGGGATTGTCCATATGGCTGTGGATGGATGGACGGACGCTGCAAGAGGCCTTTTCGATCGCGCTGGTTGGCGCCATTGGTTTCGGGATCGCTTGGACTGGTTTTCACGTTCTCCTTCGTCGCACCGTCCGCCGGCACACACGGTGAGGCGGGAGCCGGTTGGGCTGCTTTACGGACGGCCATACAAGGGTTGACCCGCCCTCCCGCTGGGTGGGGTCTGCGCCGGGAAATGCCGCTGGCGGCGATTGGATGTGGCTTACAGGCCAGCCCAGCGCTCAACACGTGTCCAGCACGGGGAGGATGAGACAGAGGCCGAAAAGGGCTGGGAGGGCTTCCCGGCTATGCTTCGCCCGGAAAGCGATTGCAGCCTGCGCGCGGGGGGCTTCCGCTCAGACAATCGCCGGCGAAACGATCTCCTCCACCCGCACCTAGAACCCCGGCAGTAGCTCCGAGGATGCCGCCTCGCCCGGCCCCCATCGGCCCCGCAACACGTAGGCCCCGTGCCGCCAGACGTAGACTTCCACCGTGCGGGCTTCCATCCGGTCCACCCGCACGGTAGACAGAGAGGTCACCTCTCCCGTTGATTCGGATCGCTTTTGTTCCCCAACGTTTAGCAGGAGGATGGCCTCCTCAGCCCACAAGGGTCATGGAGCATACATGGCGAGGCGAATTAGATAGAGCCTCTTTCCCAAGCAAGTGCTACCCCTCGAAGAGGGCGCGATATAAGTCTTCGCGAGAAATATCCCCATGCCCCGCACGCCGAGTTCCAAAACAGC
>JANXBD010000048.1 GCA_025057635.1 Thermoflexus sp.
GCCCAGACGGACCGTTGGTTTGCAGCGGAAGGCCGATCGGTGTTGATCATGAGCGGGACCACTCCGGTCGCGCGGGTGACGCTCCCATATACCGTGACAGGGCTGGTCCAGCACCCCCGGACCCAGCTCCTGTACGTGACCATGCAAAGGCATCCCTGGTCCCCGATTTCCACCGATCTGGCGGTCCTGAGCGGAACCACGGTTTTGACCACGATGAGCGCCCCGGACGCCCGGCTTCTCACCCCCCATCCGGAGAACGGGGACCTCTACATGGGGGTCTACACCGGCACGAATATGCTCTGGATCCTCAGCGGGACCGAACGGGTGGCCCACATCCCGATCGCCGGGCCGCTCCATGAGCTCCGGTATCATCCGTATACCCGGCTGACCTATGTGGCGGCGCGGGATGAGCTCAAGGTCCTCAACGGCCGTCACGTGAGCGCCACCTTGCCGGTGACGGAGACTTACCAGATCGCGGCGGATCCGGAAAGCGAACGGGCCTACGCCACCCATCTGAGCCCACCTCATCTCACCGTGCTCTCGCGGACGGAGGTGCTCACACGGATCCCCTTCCCGCCTGGATACAATCCGATCGCGGTGATCCCCGGATCTGGAGAGATCGTGGTCGGGGCCTTCTTTGATCGGCAAATTCACGTCTTTTCCCGGGGCCTCTCGCTGTTGAGCGTCTTCACCCTCCCCGTCCGCCCCCGCATCATCTCGGCTTTACCGGATGGATGGGCATATGTGAGCGGCTGGGGAGTTGGCCCCGTGGATGGGGAAACGCCACCCTCCGCCCTGTGGGTGCTGAGCCGTTCGATTTCGATGGCCGGATATGTCAACGGCTTCGGCCTGGGCCCTCTGGCGCTCTCCCCGGATGGCGAGAAGCTGTATGCCCTGAATCCCTATGAAGGATATTTCTACGTGCTTTCGGGGACAGAAACCCTCACTTCCTCCGCGCTCTCTCCGTGGCTGACTGCCCCCATGCAGCTGCCGCGGGAGCGCTGGATGGCGCTGGATCCCGGGACCGGATGGGCCTATGTGGGTCATCCCGCATACTCGCTGTTGTGGATCTTCCAGGCCAGTGGGTGGATGACCCAGACCTTGGAGGGATCGTTGAACGTGCTGACTGCAGATCCCGAGCGCGGTGTGATCTGGGGAGGGGGAGCCAACCTGAGCGCGCCCCCGCTGTTCGTGATCACAGGGACAACAGTGAGCACGATCCCCATCGGAGGCCCGGAGGCTCCAACTTTCTGGGGACCCGTTCGGGAGATCGCCTGGGATCCGGATCGGAATTACCTCTACGTGTTAGGCTCAGCCCAGCTGGCGATCCTCTCGTTGACTGCGCCGATCACCGCATCCTTCTGGCTGACCACCGTCGGAGCGGTCTATCCGCCCCAGGCCCTCGCCGTGCAGCCTGCCAGCGGCCTGGCGTATGTCGGGTCGGGGATGGGGACCACCGGCACGCTGTGGATCTTCGAGGGCCCCACCCTGCGGATCAGCCGGACGATGGCGGGGGTGCCCATCGCGCTGGCAGCAGATCCGCAGACGGGATGGGTATACGCGGCGCTGAGCGGAACCCGACAGGTGGCGGTGCTCACCGGGACGGCTCTCGCCTTCACGGTCTCCCTTCCCTTCGAGCCCCGGCGCATCTGGATCAGCCCCCGAAGCCATCTGGCGTATGTGGCAGGAGAAGTTCAGGTGGCCGCCCTGGATGGTCCGTCGATCCACCGGGTGCTGACAACGGGGATCTTCCCCCGGGATATGGTGTTCGATCCGGCGACCGGCCTCGCCATCCTAAGCCACGAAGGCGACAATCGGCTGGTCTGGATCGAGGAACGGGCCTTAGATCGGCGGCTCTGGCTTCCGCTGGTGATGAGGGGCCAATAGGGATCCGAAGAGGACATCGCCAGGGGAGAGGCCGGGTAGCACCAGCGGGCTCAAGCGCGATGCCAGCCGCGCAGGTTCCAGATAGAATAGCTACACTGGGTGCTCGCTCAGATCTAGCCGGGGGGATTCCCAAGTGGAATGGATCATCCTGGCGTGGCTTGTGCTGGGCGTCGGGATCCTCGGGGTCGTCGTCGGGCGAGGGCTTTCCGGCCTGCGCGGAAGCAGCTTGGCGATGGGCATCGCTCTGGCGGGGGCGCTGGGGCTCTGGCTGGCTGCATGGCGCCACCCCCCCCAGGAGGTGGTCCTTCGCCTGGAGCGGCCATTCTCCATCTTTCAGACCGCCTGGGTCTTCCGTCTCACCCCGTCCGCCTGGGGACAGGGACTGGGGATTCTGATCGCCGGGTTTCTGGTGGCCTGGATGTGGGTGGCGTATCCGGGCCAGGGTCGGGGATGGCCTCGGGCGCTGGCCCTCGGGATGGTGATCGTGGCCACTGGGGCCGCGCTAGCGGCAGATCTATTCACCCTTCTCATCGCATGGGCGATGCTGGATGCGATGTTCCTGGCCCTTCTCCTCATCCGCCGGGGCCAGGCCGTGGCCGATCGGGCAGTCTTGGCGGGCCTGGTGAATGGGGCGGCCCTTCTGTGCCTCTGGGCCGCTGCCTGGCAAATCTGGCGCTCCGGCGACAGCCTGTTCTGGAGCCGGATGGCCGGAACGGCAGCGCTCCCCTTCCTGTTGCTGGCCGTTCTGATCCGCCTGGATATCTACCCGTTCCATGTAGGGCGTCCCCCGGAGCTGGCGGATGAGGTCGACCGCGCCGCCCTTCTTTACGTGCTCCCCACGGCCCTTGGGCTGATGCTCTGGGCCCATCTGGCACCCCTGCTCCACGGATGGGCCGGGATGCCATGGGTGGCCATGGCGCTGGGGCTCACGGCCCTGCTGGGCGGGTTGTGGGCCTGGGCTGAACCCAATCCTCGGGCGGGGCTGGTGGAGGCCGCATGGGGAAGCGCAGCATGGTGGGCCCTGGCCGGGCTGGCCCGTCCAGACGTCGCCCCGTTGGCAGCGATCCTGTGGCCAATCTGCTTCGCCCTGATCTTCGCCGGCCGCCCCTTCGATCCTGCCTCCCTCTGGGGATTTCCAACCCTGATGGCGATCCTCACTATCGCCGGGCTTCCCCTTACTCCCGGCATGCCAGTGGCCACGGCGTTCTTCGGGGCCTGGCCGTTCTGGGCGTGGCCTTTCTTGATTTTTCCCTCCGCGTTGCTGCTGGGCGCTTTATGGCGAGGCTGGCGACGGACCGCAGAGGAACCCCTGCCATCGGAGCGGATTTGGCGGATCCTTTACGGTCTGGGGCTGGCGCTGGGGACAGCGGGACTGGCGGGGCTGGGAGCGGTCTTCGGGGCTTGGCAAGACGCGCCATCGGCTTTTAGGTTCCCTCTGCTGGCCAGTCCTGCGCTGGGGCTGGCGTTGCAATGGCAGACAGAGAGGATCCACGCGGCCGCCCGGGGATGGACGTGGGTGCGCCCTTTCCTATCGCTGGACTGGATGTACGGAGGTCTCACGCGGCTGATCTCCCGTCCTGCTGCAGCGCTTCAACGGGTTCTGGAGTTCTTCAGCCACCCCGCGGTGATGTGGCTATGGATCATGGTCATCGCAGGGATCCTGCTTCTCCTCTGGCAGGAGGTTCTCCGCTAAGTCTTGAGCCTTGCATCGAACATAGGCAATTATATGGCGAACTAAGGATTTGACACCCAAGACAAAGGTTGATAGATTATTTCCAAGAGCGACTTCAAGCCCTGTGCATCGCTCTTTAAATCCTGAATGTCTATTCGGTAACCATTGGTGAGGCAGAATTTTCAACAGCGATGAAGGGGAGAGAGTAAGGATCTAAGGCCGCCCAGAGAGTCGGGGTTTAGGTGGGAGCCCGATGCGGATCTTAGATCCCGAGTGGGCCCCGGAGCTGCCGTCCGAACCGGAGGGATCCTCCCTAGTAGGCGCGGCCGGAGACGCCACCGTTATCGGCTGAGGGCTTCGCCAGGATGCTGCCTGGCGGTGTCTGCGGAAAAGAGAGGGGCTAGCCTCTCCGCGGAGAGGTCACGCCCAAGAAGGGTGGCACCACGGGCATGAGCAGGGCCCGTCCCTTGGGGGACGGGCCTTGTTTGTTTGCAGTAGAAGTAGCGTAGGTAGTTCTGTGGCGCAACCCGCCCACACCACTGCATGAGGAGACAATCCTAAAGCAGAACGTTCCGTTTCACGCCAAGCACAGCTGAAGGATTCCAACGCCTCTAGTGGCTTGGGCACGTCCACTATCAGACCCATAGAATCCCGTCAGGTATTTAGGAGGTCAGAATGTCGAAAAAGAAGCGCGTGCTAACAGGAGATCGCCCAACCGGCCCCCTGCATCTGGGTCACTATGTTGGAACGCTGGCCAATCGGTTACGGCTACAGGACGAGTATGAGGTCTTCTTGGTGATCGCGGATTATCACGCCCTCACCACCAAATCTGAGAAGGACGACATCCTAGCTGCCCGGGAATATATCCGCGAGATCGTGCTGGACTACCTAGCTGTGGGCATCGATCCGGAGAAGACCACCATCTACGTGCAGTCGGATGTCCCAGAGGTCTGCGAGCTGGCATTGCTGTTCTCGATGCTAGTCACCCTGCCCCGCATTGAACGCATCCCCACCTTGAAGGATATGATCCGAGATCAGAAGATTGAGAACCCTTCAATGGGACTGATGTTTTATCCCATCCTACAGGCGGCAGACATCCTCCACGTGAAGGCTGAGATCGTTCCGGTGGGAAAGGATCAAGAATCTCACATCGAGCTTTGCCGGGAGATCGCACGCCGGTTCAACGGCCTCTATGGGGAGGTCTTCCCAGAGCCAGAGGCGCTGATTGGAGACGTGCCTACGCTCCCGGGAATTGACGGGCGGGCTAAGATGAGCAAATCCCTGGGCAACGCGATCTTCCTGAGTGATCCCCCTGACGAGATCGCCAACAAGGTGATGCAAATGTTCACCGATCCTACGCGGATCCGGCCTGACATCCCTGCAGATCCCGACGCGCCCCACAACGTCGTCTTCCGGTATCACGAGGCTTTCAACGACGACAAGGGCGAGGTGGAGGAGTTGAAGGCCCGCTACCGGCAGGGGAAGGTAGGAGATGTGGAGGTAAAGAAGCGATTGATTGCTGCCCTGGAGCGATTCCTGAGGCCCATCCGCGAGCGACGGGCGTATTACGCGGCGCGGCCTCAACTCGTGGACGAGATCCTGGCCGCTGGTGCGGCGAAGGTCCGCCCGATCTCCCAGGCCACCTTGGCGGAGGCCCGTGAGGCGATGGGGCTCAGCGCTCGTCATCTCGCTGAGTTGAAGGCCCATTTTCTATAGGAATGGCTACCTTCCCCACTCTTCTGTGCTTTAGACATCAGGGAAGCGTATATATTTCGGATCGATCTGCCCCTTTATGCTAGGAGGTGAACCATGCGAGATCGAACTCGATTCTTGCTTTCCGAAGAGGACATCCCGAAGGCGTATTACAACATCCTGGCGGATCTCCCCTTCGAACTGCCGCCGGTGCTGCATCCCGCCACGGGTCAGCCGATCGGACCGGACGACCTAGCCCCGCTCTTCCCGATGGCCCTCATCCAGCAGGAAGTCAGCCGGGAGCGGGAGATCGAGATCCCAGAACCGGTTCGGGAGATCTACCGTCTTTATCGGCCCACCCCACTGATCCGAGCTCGCCGGCTGGAGAAAACGCTGGATACCCCTGCGCACATCTATTACAAGTATGAGGGCGTGAGCCCAGCAGGAAGCCATAAGCTGAACACCGCTCTGGCTCAGACGTTCTACAACCAGCAGGAAGGCGTGCAGGGCCTGACCACCGAGACCGGCGCCGGGCAGTGGGGCAGCGCCCTGGCCATGGCCTGCCGCTTCTTCGATCTGGAATGCACCGTCTTCATGGTCAAAGTCAGCTACCAGCAGAAGCCCTATCGCCGCATCCTGATGGAAACCTTCGGCGCGCGGGTGATCCCCAGCCCCAGCCCGGAGACCGCGGCCGGCCGCAAGGTGCTGGCGGAGAATCCCGATTCCCCCGGATCTCTGGGAATTGCCATCAGCGAGGCGGTGGAGGCAGCGGCCACTAGCGGCGGACGCCTGAAGTATAGCCTGGGCAGCGTCCTCAACCACGTGCTACTCCATCAGACGGTAATCGGCCTGGAAGCGAAGAAGCAGATGGAGCTGGCTGGGGAATACCCGGATCTGGTGATCGGCTGTGTGGGCGGCGGGAGCAATTTCGCCGGGCTGGCACTGCCCTTCATGCGGGACCGGCTCGTGGAAGGGCGTCCCACGCGGTTCATCGCCGTGGAGCCCACAGCGGCCCCCAGCCTGACCAAGGGCGTCTATGCCTACGATTATGGCGACACCGTGCGCACCACCCCGCTGCTGAAGATGTATACCCTGGGCCACACCTTCACACCTGCTCCCATCCACGCGGGAGGGCTCCGCTACCACGGTATGGCACCGATCTTATGCGCCCTTTATGAGAAGGGCCATCTGGAAGCGGTGGCATATCCACAGACGAAGGTTTTCGAGGCCGCCGTGCTCTTCGCACGGGCCGAAGGAATCATCCCCGCCCCCGAATCTGCCCACGCCATCCGTGCGGTGGTTGACGAGGCCCTGCGCGCCAAAGAGGAAGGCATGCCGCGCGTTATTCTGTTCAACCTCAGCGGACACGGTCACTTCGATCTGGCCGCCTATGATCAATATCTGCGTGGGGAGCTGGCGGATTACGAATATCCAGCCGAAGAGGTGGCTCGTGCACTAGCCTCTCTCCCATCTATAGGTGCCATTGCTTAGGATCAACGCCAACCCTAAGCATCACGGCTGGCTCCATCTCGAAATTTGATGCTCTAGAATTCCATGCCCTGTGGAAAACCCGGCGCGCCCCCCAAGTCTGGGGGAGCGCGCCGGAATATCCCCGGGATTTTCCCTCCCTGATCCATCCCTTCGATAGTCTATCTGGGGAAAACTGACACAAAACTTGTGGAAAAATAGATCCCTCTGGGGATAACTTGCCCACAGGAGAGACCCGCTTTCCTCGCTTTCCACAGCCTTCTATACTCGTTTCCGATATAATGCCCTATATATAGGGCCAAATCGTTTTCCACAATTTCCATTAGTTTTCCACATCACTCTTTATTCAACAGGATTTTCACAATCCGCCATTCTCTAGAAGCCTCAGTGCTTGCGGGCCTCTGCCAAGATATGGAGGTGAGCCACAGGCTACGCTCACATTTTGGACGGATGGAAACCGTTTCCACAATCCACAGGTCCTACAACGACGACTGCTTTGATGATAATCAACAGGAGAGATAAGAGCTTCAAGTTAGTTTGTTCCATAATTAGGAATAGGCTTTCCCTATCTCTGTCTGCAACTGAATTGTTTTGAAAATTGATTGCTAAGGCAAGCGCTAACCCTAAAGCTATCGGCGGTGAGGATACAATATCGTATTGATGACATACCGAGGAGCTTGTCATGGAAATTAAAAAAAGAGAAACGCGTCGGGTTCTAATTACAGCCCGATTCGATCCCGAATGGATCGCCCGCTGGCAGAATCGCTGGCCAACGCTGCGGTTCGAGCTTTATCCCACACGGTATCCTGAGAAGATCCCCCAGGAGATCTGGCAGGAAGTTGAGATCCTCTATACTTTCGGAACACTTCCTCTGCCGGAGTGGGTGCCTTGTTTGCGGTGGGTGCAATTACATTCGGCTGGCGCGGATCACGTGCTGGAGCATCCGCTTTTTCGAAGCGAGGTATTGTTCACCACCGCCAGTGGGGTGCATGCCATCAATACAGCTGAGTATGTGTTCGCTATGGTGCTGGCGTGGTTCCACCGGATCCCCCAGATGTTGGAGTGGCAAGTTCGCGCCGCGTGGCCTCCGGATCGAGAGCGTTGGCCTCTGTTCGTTCCGGAAGAGCTCTGGGGAAGAACTATTGGGATCGTGGGGTATGGAAGCATCGGACGTCAAGTCGCGCGGCTGGCGAGGGCCTTCGGCATGCGGGTGCTCGCGATGCAACGGGGGGAGGATCACCGGGATCGCGGCTTCGCCTTCCCGAACACGGGGGATCCCGAAGGAGTTCTGCCAGATCGCTACTACACGCCCGATGAGCTCCACGCGATGCTGGCGGAGAGCGATGTAGTGGTGATCGCCGTCCCCCTGACGCCGGAGACCCGGGGGATGTTCGATGAGGCGGCTTTCCGAGCCATGAAACGCGGCGCCTTTCTCGTGAATGTCGCCCGCGGCTCGGTCTGTCGGGAGGAGGCCCTGATCCGGGCACTTCAGGAAGGTTGGATCGCCGGAGCCGCGCTGGATGTGTTCGAGCAGGAACCGCTTCCAGCCCATCACCCCTTCTGGCGCTTGCCGAACGTGTTGATCAGCCCGCATGTAGCTGGATTTACTCCTCATTATGATGCCCGAGCCGCGCAGATCTTTGAGGAGAACCTTGACCGTTATCTGCGAGGCGAGCCGCTATGGAATGTCGTGGATAAGACGCGCGGATACTAAGCTCGATGGAGCTCTCTAAGGCATCCTGCCTGCTTTTAGCCAGCATGAGGAGGGGCTTGGAGCGCGTGACTAAGGAGCCCTCTAGGGCATTCTGAATGCCCTATATGTAGGCAATCGAAATCGGCCGAACGCTATATATTGGGGAGCCCGATGCGAAAGCAATTTACTAAACCCTCACGAGACCTTCACCGAACGGCCACGAAGGGAAGGACGCAATGGAGGTAACATACGATTGCCCACGGCGAAGCGCCGGTGGCGCTACGGTTGCCATCGGCTCCCGTGTTGGGTAAATGGGTCAGGCAGGAGGTTTAAGCATGAAGGAAGCTGTTCAGGAGCTTGCTGGAAAGTCTTTAATCTGTCCGGATGGCGTGCTGGGCATCGTAGCAGAGGTTCTGGTGGATCCGGACACCGGGCATCCGACCCACTTGATCTGGCGGGAGCCCGTAATCTTTTATCAGGAGATCAGCATCCCAATCACCTATGTTGAAGAAGTGAACAGCGAGGGAATCCGATTGCGCGCTTGCCGTGAAGAGATTGAACGCCTACCTCGCTTTGTGTGGCGATAGTAGGAGAACTGGCCTTATGTGCACAGAGGCTTGGATAAAGCCTGATGGTCTGGAGAACGGCCTGCTCAGCCAAAACTCAGCCCTCGAGGGGAGGATCCCGCGTTGCTGAATGGTTTTCTATCCTACATGGCCAATGGGTGGAATCCGATAATGTTGCCGGTCCCCACTCCTACTCCTTATCAGGTGTTTATCCCGGCGGTGGGTGCTCCCGCCACAACCTCTCCTGGGACTTCCACAACCTGGATTTCCTTTCTGCAAAGTCCATGGCTGTATTTGGCACTGGGCATATTGACAGGCGCGTGGCTGGTATTGCGCGCTCTCGAGCGCCGTCGGAAGACACGCTGATAGGGAATTCCTTCGTCCTTTCATGGCCCTCGCCGCATGCCTTGCGAATGGAGGATAAACAAATAAAGGCCGGCAGGCGAACATCTGCCTGTCGGCCTTGTCGGGGCGGGCGGATTTGAACCGCCGACCTCGTGGTCCCGATCCACGCGCGCTAACCTGGCTGCGCCACGCCCCGTTCCGAGGACGATTATATCTCTCCTGAACTTTTGTGGCAAGGATACAATCCTGCGTGAGTATTCCTTCTTTAGGGAACTAGGGAGGATCTTCTATGGGCCGGGCCAAGCCGTTAGTAGAAGTGCGGAATGTCTCGAAGATCTACGGTCGGCCGCCGCGTCAGGTTGTGGCGGTTCAACAAGTTTCTTTTGAGATCCAGCCTGGGGAGTTTGTTGCTTTGTTAGGTCCCTCGGGTTGTGGGAAATCCACGCTGTTGCGGATGATCACTGGGTTGGCACGGCCGAATGAGGGGGAGATCCGATACCGGAGCCAACCCCTGCAAGGGATCAATCCATACGCCACTATTGTGTTTCAGACGTTCGCTCTGTATCCCTGGCTAACTGTTTTGGGCAACGTGGAGATCGCCCTGAAGGCGCGGGGGATGCCCCCAGGACAACGTCGGGAACGGGCATTGCAGTTGATCGATTTAGTGGGCCTAGATGGCTTCGAGCATGCTTACCCGAGGGAGCTCTCCGGTGGGATGCGCCAGAAGGTGGGTTTCGCCCGCGCCCTGGCCGCTGAGCCGGAGCTCCTATGCATGGATGAACCGTTCTCTGCCCTGGATGTGCTATCGGCGGAGGCCCTGCGGGGCGAGCTGATGGAGCTCTGGCTCTCCAAACGTCTTCCGATCCAGGCCATCCTGCTGGTCACCCACAATATCGAGGAAGCGGTCTGGATGGCCGACCGTCTCATCCTGATGGACAAAGATCCCGGCCGGGTGATTGCTGAGCTGGAGGTTCGATTGCCGCATCCTCGACGTCGTAAAGATGCATACTTCCAGACGATGGTGGATCGGGTGTACGCGACGATTGCAGGGCGGACAGAGGAGCAAGTGCCCGGGAAACGACCAGGGGAGCCAGGCCGACCATATCGCATGCCGGAATCTCGCATCAACGCCGTGGCTGGTCTGACGGAAAAGCTTCTGGAGGAAGGCGGATGGGCAGATCTCTATCGGCTGGCGGAAGAGCTGCGCTATGAGTTAGATGACCTGCTCACGATCGTGGAGGCAGCGGAGCTACTGGGGTTTGTGAAGGTTGCTGAAGGGGACATTATATTGACGCCCCTGGGAGAAGCCTTTGCTGAGGCTAGCATCCTGGCCCGTAAGGAGATTGTGGCCGGACGTATCCTTCGCCTTCCGATCATTCGCTGGATCTACGAAACCCTCCATGCAGATGATGATGGTCGGGTAAGCGCCGATTACTTCCGCGAGCAGCTTCAACTGGATTTCACCCCCGAGGAAGCCGAACGCCAATTGGACATCGCCATTCATTGGGGTCGCTATGCGGAGCTCTTCGCATATGACGAGGACGCGGATGAGCTGTTCTTAGAGGAAACCCCTGCTCCAGCGATAGAATGAGTCCGGCCCATCCTCGATCAATCTTCCCAAAAGCCGTTGGGCCTCCTCGAGGATCCTTTCCACCGTGAAGCCGAGGCGCCGGTAGACCTCTGGGTAAGGCGCGGAGGCGCCGAATCGCTCCAGCCCGATCGCTGCGTCCGCATAACGATGCCATCCCCACGGGATCCCTGCCTCGATCGCCAACCGGGGGACGCCGGGCGGAAGCACCGTGCGCTGGTATTCCTCCGGCTGGGCCTCGAAAAGTTCCCACGAGGGCATGCTGACCACCCGGGTTCGAATCCCCTGAGCTTCCAGTTGCTCCCGTGCGGCCAGGGCCAGGGCGACCTCGGATCCGGTGGCGATCAGGATCAGGTCCGGCCTTCCCTCCCGGGCCTCGGCCAGCACATAGGCGCCCCGCGCCAGCTCCGAAGCGGGGGCCAGATCGCGACGATCGAAGATCGGCACCTTCTGACGGGTCAGGATCAGGGCGACAGGCCCGTCGTGCCGCCGCAGAGCGATCTTCCAGGCCTCGGCGACCTCATTGGCGTCCGCCGGTCGGATCACCCAGAGGTTCGGGATCGCCCGCAAGGCGGTCAGGTGTTCCACCGGCTGGTGGGTAGGCCCATCTTCCCCCACCGCGATGCTATCATGGGTAAAGACAAAGATCACCGGCCGGCGCATGATTGCGGCTAGGCGGATGCTCGGCCGCATGTAGTCGCTGAACACCAGGAAGGTGCCGCCGTAGACCCGGAAGGGCCCATACAGGCTCATCCCGTTGAGGATGCCCCCCATGGCGTGCTCCCGCACGCCGAAGTGGATGTTCCGGCCGTCGAACCGACCCCGGCTGACGGCGGGGAAGCTGTGCAGGTAAGTTTGGGTGGATTCCATCAGATCTGCGCTGCCCCCGATCAGATTGGGGAGAACCTTTGCCAGCGCGTTCAAGACCTTGCCGGAGGCCGCCCGCGTGGCCATCCCATCGGGAGAGGGCGGGAAGGTAGGGATCGCTTCCTCCCAGCCCTCGGGCAGTTCCCCCCGCCACCATCGCTCCCATTCGGCCGCCAGTTCGGGGTAGGCGGCAGCGTATTCGTCCCATCGGGCCCGCCATTCCGCCTCCCATCGCGTCCCTTCCTCAATGAGTCCGCCCATATGAGCATAAACGGCCTCCGGGACGTAGAAGGGGGGCTCCACCGGCCATCCCAGGCGTTCTTTGGTGCGGCGCACCTCATCGGCCCCTAGGGGCGCGCCGTGGGCCTCGGCTCGATCCTGCTTGTTTGGGCTTCCGTAGGCGATATGGGTGTGGCAGATCAACAGGGAAGGTCGATCCTCCACCTGCTGAGCCTCCGCTAGGGCCTGGGCCACCGCCAGACGGTCGTGGCCATCGAGCTCCAGCATATGCCAGCCGTAGGCCCGGAAGCGGCCGGCCACATCCTCGGTGAAGGTCAGGTCGGTAGGACCATCAATCGAAACATCGTTGTCATCGTAGAGGACGATCAGCCGTCCCAGCCCCCAATGGCCGGCCAGGGAGGCCGCCTCATGGGAGATCCCCTCCATCAGGTCGCCGTCGGAGGCGATCACATAAACGAAGTGATCCACAATGGGAAAGCCGGGGCGGTTGAAGCGCGCGGCCAGGAGGTGGGCCGCCAGGGCCATCCCCACCGCGTTGGCGAACCCCTGGCCCAACGGCCCGGTGGTGGTCTCGATCCCCCGATGGGGATCGTATTCCGGGTGTCCGGGTGTCGCGCTCCCCCATTGGCGGAATCGCTGGATCTCCTCCATGGGCATGTCGTAGCCGGAAAGATGAAGGAGGGCATACAGCAACATCGAGCCATGCCCGGCGGAGAGGACTAGGCGGTCTCGGTTCGGCCAAAGGGGGTTGCGGGGATTGTGGCGCATGAAGTAGCGCCATAGCACGTAGGCGGCGTCGGCCATCCCCATCGGCATCCCAGGGTGTCCCGATCGGGCTTGCTCCACCGCATCCATCGTCAGGGCGCGGATGGCGTTTACGCACAGCTCATCGAGTTCGGGGTTCAGGGTGGGAAGCTTCGCGGTTCCTTGAGCGATGATCATCACTCGCCTCGCTTTCCAGGATGATGTTTTCAAAGGGATGAGGGAGTTCGGCCAAGGCTCAGACCCGATCACTCCGATCCTGGTTCCTCCCGAAGCAGATCCTCCAGGTTCAGAGCCCGAAACAGGCTCTCCCGTGCCCCTTCGGGCATCGAGACCCGGCCGTATCGGCGATAAAGCTCGACGGTGCGCCGCGTCGTGTTAAAGACCACGTGGCAATCCGGGCATTCCTCCAAGTGTCGCTCCAGCTCCCGGCAAAGATGCTCCGCGAGCTCCCCGTCCAGATAGAGGGAGATCTGATCCAGCCATTCCTCACATCGTTTCGACGGAGGCATCCCTAGCTACCTCCCTGCCAGCTCTTCGGAAAAATACTGGGACAATTCCTCTCGCAATCGCAAACGGGCGCGATGCAATCGGGTCTTCACCGCATCCGTGGAGATGCCCAGGATCTCCGCGACCTCCT
>JANXBD010000049.1 GCA_025057635.1 Thermoflexus sp.
CTTCCGGCACTGCCTCCTCCAGTGCTTTCAACCGTGCCCTCAGCCCCTCGATCTCGTCCAGATGCAGGCGCAACGCCTCCGCTAGATCCAGCAACGCGCGGATCAGGTGGCGCTCAAAGGAAAGCCGGAAGGAGGCCAGGGAATCGAAAGAGACCCAATCCACCTCTTCGCTGTGCTCACTGATCCACAAGGCCGCCGCCGGGCTATGGGCCACCTCTTTCACGAAGACCAGTTTTCGCTTCTTCGCCCGAACAGCCCGCGCCCACTCCAGCCCCATGGGAGCGGAGTAATCCATGCCCAAGATGAACACGTAAAGGTGCGCCGTCTCCACGGCCGCCAGGGTGGGAGCGAGCGGCTCGCCAGGCCGAGGAGTATGCCGGATCTCCCATCCCAGGCGAACGGGAATCCCCGCTACCACCTGCCCTGCGACCTCGCGCTCAGCCTCCAGATCTGAACTGCTGGTCACAAAAATCCGGATCGGCTCGGCCATCGCGCGATCCCCAATTTTGGATGATCAACCCGGCACCAGAACATGTGAAGGCTCTATCCTGGAGGTGAACTCAAGGGGAGTCAAGACACTAACAAGGACAGCTCTAATCGGGAGGTCGATCTTATCAATCCCTGCCCTCGCTCCCACCTACAACCGAGGGAAAAGCTGAACACAGTCGCCCGATCAGAGGGATGTTGTGAGGGTGACCTGAGTTTCATGAAGGGAAATCCCATGCATGACCAAGGAGTCCTGAAGGGCGCCATTCCTCCGGGACATTCGTTGAAGAGCCCTCCCTCTGTTTCCCAACAGGGTGATCATGGCGAAGAACCATATGCGACTTCATGGTCATCTGCATTCCCCTTTAGGATAGGACGGATCCCTAGATGCACCACACGTCCCCCGATCGTCTGAAGGATCTTACGAGGATCCTCCCACCGACCGGTGCGAACCCGAAGGGCATGAGCCATCTGTTTTGGCGTCAATGGTTGGTTGCGGTTGATCAACAACAGCCGGAAAACCGCATCAGTGAGCGGCGTCTGAGGTGTTAGGAAATCCGCTTGCCGACTGCAGTGTTCTAGCAGAATATGCCAGAGGCCGTCCACCCGGCGAACCTCGGCGGTCTTCGGATCTACCCAATCAATCTCCGCGGCCTCTGGATGGGTCATGAACTGATCGCGATGATAAGAGCATAGATGACTCATCAGATAAGCACGGAAGTTCTGTCCTTCCCGCTTCCACCATTCTAGATCAATCCGAAAGGGAGTATCCGGCGTCGGCTTGATCAGGTGTTGCATTACCGTCTGAGGATGAGTGCTCATCGTCCCTCCTCGATCCACCGCCAGTACCCATCGCCTAAGTAAGCACATCGAGGCATGCCTAAAATCTCTTCGAATAGCGACTCCGGCGGCATTCGAATGAGGAGATTCACCGCCTGATAAACAGTCCGAGCGTGGATCGTTCCCTGGGGCGTCAAGGCGGCTAGCGCTGGGACGAGATGCTGGGCCAAGGAGCTCACCGTGCGATTCCTCCAGCGCGGCCACAACTCCTCCAGCGCTGCTGGATCATCTACGTAGATCAGGCTCTGATCATCGAACTCGCTAGGGATCTGTCGGCGGAGCATGTCGAATGTGAGGCGTCCTTCTTCTACCCTCACCACCCGCACCCAATCGCGCCGGCTTCGGCCCTTGAGCTGGACTCGGATCACACCGGGCTCACGGGTTCGTTGAAAGACCACGAGGCAGCCGGGCTGGACCTGGCGGGCCTGATACCACTCCTTCAGGCCGAAGATATATTTACGCTCCCGCACCACCCATCCAGGCCAGCGCCGGCCGTTCGTCGGATCCTCGAATTCGAAACGGATGCGATAGGTTCGACCCAGCGGGAACACCTGAGCTGTGCGCCGGGTCAGCGGCGCAGTCCCGCCGGCCAGGTGCGGATAGGTGGCCATCCACACCACTTCATCGGCCTCTCCGATCCAGGGGCCGATCTCCTCCGGCACGCTAAGCTCATCATCGATCTCCATCGCAATCCGGCGCAAGGCTTCGTCCAGCCGCTCACCAGTCCCAGTGTAAGGCTGTCCCTGAAGCCGGGGTGGAGTTTCTAGGACCTCCGGTGGCTCCACCCGACGCAGGAACCAGAGGAATTGACCAGCCGGGCCAACTTCGTCGAAGCGAGGATCCCGATACAAGGCGGCGTTTAGAGAGAAGATCTGCAACGATGAAGGGATATCGGCCGGCAATTCTAGGTGGGAAAGCAATGCCTCCGGAGACAGCGGGCCTCCTCCGTGCACATCTAGAACCGCTTCCACAAGATTAAGATGCCCTTCGTGGAGCTCCACCAACAGGGCTTTCGGGAACCAGTGATCCCCAACATTCACGAAATCCGGGCTGGATCTCAGTTGGGCGAGAAGCCGTTCCTCAATCCGACGGCCCCACGTTGCCCAGACTTCGTCTAAATACATGCTCTGTTCATCTGGGCCACGCATCCCATCTAACTCGTTGAGAGAATGAGGAAGAGGATATTCTGCGGCGAACTCCCGCAAAACCCCATCATCCTCGAAGCGGACCTGAAGGACTTTAAAAGGGCCGATCTCCGGGTTATGTCCATCCCGGATTCCTACCACCGTCCCGATCGCGAAATTCAGGTGGGGGAAGAACAGCCGCTCCCCCACTTGGTAGCGATCTTTCGGACGAAACAAGCGAGCGCCAGCCAACGAGGCGCGCCGTTGCTCCTCCAGCTCCTGGAGACGATGCTGAATTAGAAAGCGAGAGAGCTCCTCCGCAGTGCGAGGAAGAGGATCCTCCAGGAACCGGTTTAATAGCGCCTCAAGATCCGCCTCCGTGACTTCTAGATGCTCCCAATCAATCGTCTCAGGCCAAGCCGTTGTCACATCCATCTCCTTCTCAAGCATGTCGGCCCACTTTATCTAGACCGCCGAGTGCCTGAAGAGGCAAAGCTCCTTCCGGTGTGTAGACTACCGTCTTGCTTGAAGATGAGATGGCATGGGGAAATGGCCGTGAGCTTCATAAGTAAATCCAGCCATCTCAGATGAGCCTTCCCAGCCTCTCGATACCTAACAAACCATGCAAGATTATATCCGGCCCAGCGGATAGCAGCAACCGAGCCGCAAAGTCGTATAATCAAGGGTTGGTGATCTACACGATCTTCCTGAACCGAATTGACCTGCTGACTCGCTGCAGACTAAAACCGATGGCCTCGCAAGCCAAACACAGCTCCCGAGGGAATGGAGGAAAAACAATGCCCCCGCTCCTAAAATCGGTTGCCGATGGGGTTATCCGCATCGATCTCCGATTCCAGGATCGTCCGCAGGTCATCGCCGCTTATCTCCTGTATGATGGCCGCGAGGCTGCCCTAGTGGAGACGGGGCCAACCTCCACCGCCGAGAGGCTTCTGGAGGGTCTTCAGACCGTCGGGGTGCCCCCGGAAGCCGTGCGTCATCTGATCGTCACCCACATCCATCTGGATCATGCTGGGGCTTCCGGAACATTGATCCAGCGTTTTCCATGGGCAAAGGTGTATGTGCATCCGGCTGGCGCGCCACATCTGGCCGATCCTTCCCGCCTGATCGCCAGCGCTGCGCGA
Source organism: Thermoflexus sp. (assembly GCA_025057635.1). Taxonomy (GTDB): domain Bacteria; phylum Chloroflexota; class Anaerolineae; order Thermoflexales; family Thermoflexaceae; genus Thermoflexus. The sequence goes on from JANXBD010000049.1 coordinate 3,593, forward strand.
ATCTACGGCGATCGAATAGAGTCCCTGTGGGGAAAGGTGATCCCGGTGCCGGTGGATCATCTGGTGATCGTTTTCGACGGAGAGCGACTACGAGTTGCAGGCCATACGCTGATCGCCTTCGATACGCCGGGCCACGCCCGCCATCATCATGCTTTTCTGGATGAGACCACTGGACTTCTCTTCACCGGCGATATCGCCGGCGTCCGAATGCCGGGGATCCGCTACGTCCGACCGCCCACCCCGCCGCCGGAGCTAGACCTGGAGGCCTGGTCTGCCAGCATTGCCCGCCTGCGGGCGCTGAACGCCACCGGCTTGTGCTTGACCCACTTCGACGTGTATCGCCAGGACATCGAATGGCACTGGGAGGATTTGGAGCGGCGCCTCTGGGATTGGGGTCATCAGATCCGGGAGATGATGGAAGAGAACCTGGAGGAGACGGAGATCGTGAGGCGTCTCCGCGCTCGGGCGGATGCCGAGCTACGGGAAGCAGGGGCAGACCCGGAGTTCTACGATGTGGCAGCCAGCTACGAGAACACAGTGGCGGGCTATTTGCGCTACTGGCGAAAACGAGCGGAGGCCACCCGTTCTCCATAGCCCCTGCGGGCTAGTCCGGCAATCAGGCTGTCAGAAGAGAGCGAAGCTATCGCTAGGTCCCTTCCCTCCGCAAACCCGAGCGGGCTCGCCTGCCTGTCTGAATTCAGCGGGCGGAGTTCTGAACGCCCGTCTGAGGGAACTGCCCCACAGCCGTGGGAATGCGGGGAAGACATGCGCATCATGCCATGCGCAACCCGGGATTTTGAAGCCGGGACACCGATTTCGACCGCATCTCCGCCCCACGAGATGGGGGAGCCTCACTGGTTTCCTTGCGAAGAAGCTTCGATTGGATTCGCCACTACCCAGCCACCCGGGGAATGCACTCCATAGAGGTGAACCCCAAGGATGATTTCAACGGCTCCATCGGAAATGGGCCCATGCCCCGCATGTGATCAGGAGATCGCCTGGGAAGACGGCATCTGCCCCTACTGTGGGGCCACGTTCTGCCCGGCCTGCCGGTCGCCGATGCCGGAAACCGCCACGCGTTGCGCATCTTGCGGGACCTCATGGGCATGGTTCTGCACCCACTGCGATGCGCCGGTTCCTCCGGAGGTGGAGGCCTGCCCTTCCTGCGGCGCCCCGCTTCGGCCGCGCCCGTGCGGCCGCTGCGGCACCATCGTGCCGCCCGATGAATCATGTCCAAACTGCGGCGCGGAGCCGTGCCCCGATTGCGGCGCATGGATCCCGGCCGACGCAACCGCATGCCCAGCCTGCGGGTTGCCGCTTGCGGAAACCTGCGATCGATGCGGGGCGCTCCTGCTGGAAGGCACCCCCCATTGCCCCTCATGCGGCGCCTCGGTCCGGGAGAGCGTCTGCCCGCGGTGCGGCGAGGCGATTGAAGAGGAGATGGGGGTATGTCCAGCGTGCGGGGCGATCTGGTGCCCCCAGTGCGGAGAGCCCGGGCCGGAGGATCCGCTCACCCCGGAGACCCGATGCCAGCGGTGCGGGTTCGCCCTAGCCTTCGCATGTCCGGATTGTGGGACCCTCCTTCTGAGCGCCGCCCTCGAATGCCCGGATTGCGGACGAACCTTCGTCCGGCATTGCCCTTCCTGTGGGCATGCCCTCTTCGGCGTGCCTACGAATTGCCCGGATTGCGGCGCCCTCCTGCCGACGATCGCCGCCGCGCCCTCCTCCGAGCGTGTCCTACGGAGCGGGAGGCTGCCCATGGGAGCCCTGGCGGAATGCCCGAACTGCGGGGGCATCTTCCGGCCCGTTGAAGGGCCCTGCCCGCAGTGTGGGCAGCGCCTCTGCCCCCGATGTCGGGCCCGGCTCTGGCCGGAGGAAACCGTCTGTCCTCGATGCGGGGCCGAAACCGGTGGGATCTGCCCGGCCTGCCAGGCGGTGATCCCCCTTGGTGTTTCCGCCTGCCCGTCCTGTGGAGCAGACCTCAGCTTTGCGTGCCCCCGATGCGGAACTCCGGTCGCCGAGGACACCCTTCGCTGCCCCCAGTGTGGCCTGGATCTCTCCGGGCGATGTCCGACGTGCGGGGCGGAGCTTCCCGAAGAAGCGGACGCATGTCCGTCTTGCGGGCAGGCGCTGTGCCCGGAGTGCGGATCCGCGATCGAGGAAGATGCCGTGGAATGCCCGATCTGTGGAGCAACCTTCACCTATGTATGTGAAACCTGCGGGGCCGAGATGGATCCCCGAGACACCCACTGCCCAAGGTGCGGGGAATAAGCTTCCGCCCCTATCCACCTTAGGGTGCGAGATCCGAACATGGGGATCGAGAGGGACGAGGCCGACCCTCAGGCCACTACTCCCTCCTCGTCTTCTCTATCCCCCCTCCGCCTGGATAGGCTCCACTCGCCAGCGAGTTCCAATCGAATAAGCGGGATCTCGAGAGGCAATCACGATCGCTTCCGAGGTGCGGGGCTCCAGCACGGACAGGACTCGAACCCCCGCATAGACCCGCGCCAGCGCATTCCACAGCCAAAGAGGCAATTGCCCTTCGAGAACTAGCCGGGCATCCTCGGGGATCAGCGGCACGCCCAGCCCTTCGATTTCCTCCCGATCTAAATACGAGTGAACCTTAGCAACATGGAGCTGCCACAGATCGCCAGACTGCTTGGTGAGGAAACGCAGCACCGCAGACGGGGAAGCTCGAGGGTCAATCGCCAGCCTAGGGGTCTCGATCCATCCCAAGCGAACATCGAATTGGAAAACGGGAGCGGGCAACGCATGGACGGCCAGGGCGGCATATAGCCATGCAGGGGCCCGGTCGTAGAGAGCTAGCGGTTTGCCTGCGGGAAGGGAATCCAGTGCCCGTAGGATATCCTCCGGGGCCCAATGAGGAGCTCGCCCGCGCATCTGCACGTTCAGCATCCGGGCCAGCCGATCCAGCTCGATAACCAGATCGACCTGAGGGGCCATATCGAGGTGATAGCGTCGCAACTCCTCAGAGGTGTATTGGAAGAGAGCCTGGATTCGCTTCAACAACGCCTCAAACACCGGTCCCTCAGCCACACAGCCCCGGACTAAGCCAGTGATCACCCCTCGAAGAATCGGCGTTTCCTCGATCAACTGAGAAGGCCCCTCTAGCTGAGAATCCAGGTCGGCGATGAGGTTCAACCCGTTGCGACGGAAGCGCTCCTCCCATTCCGGACGGAGGGCCGGATCGCGGGTGAGAAGGACCGCATGAGTGGCAGCGCTCAAAATTCGCTCTTGCTCCAGAGTGGGCAGCCCACCTACATCTACCAGCAGCGGCAGATGTCGGTTCCGAATATCCCGGACGATCCGATCCACCCATCGAGCGTCAAAAGAACCCTTCACCCGAAGCAGCCGAACCGGCGTCTGCTCTGCTTCCAGAAACCAGTCTCCCTCTCCATCGGGCGCTGCTCGCAACACATAGTGGGCCACTTCTTGCTGGCGGAGAGCCTGTGATAGACTATAGACCAGCACCGACTTGCCAGAGTTAGGCGGCCCACCAATCAAAACAGCAGGAAAAAGCTCCATCTATGTCCTCCATGCACTCAAATGTGAGGAATGAGGCAAGCTGATCGGATAATACTAGGACTTTCCAGCGCACAGCTCAGCAATTGTTTCCTTAAAAATTTTATATGCGCACGTCCTGAGAGCTGCTTTGGTATAAGTAGGAAGGAGGTGAGCGATGCGGGATAGACCGACGAGCACGATGATCGCCACCCTGGGCGGTCAGCCTCAGGTCGTCACCTTGGCCCTGGACGCGCTGCTAGAGCGCGGGGAGCCGATTGGGGAAGTAGTGATCCTCCATTTCGCCCCTCGCGATTCTCGAACGCGCCAGGCCCTCATGCGGCTGGATCGGGAGTTCCCGAATGACTTCTACGCTCACGCCCAACGCTCTATGCGGCTGCGCCGTGTAATGCTGCGAGACAACGACGTCCCCCTCGACGACATCACTGACGAGCGCAGCGCAAATGTTGTCCGGGCGCAGATTGCTGAAATCATCCGTTTGGAGAAATTGCAGAACCGGCCCCTGCACGTTGTCATTGCAGGCGGGCGCCGCATCTTAGCCCTGATGTTGTTCCTATCAGCCATCGTACACCTGGACTATTGTGACCGGCTGTGGCACCTCTACACGCCCCGTGCATTTCTCGAGGAAGCTCGGGACGGACAGCGCATGCACGCCTGCCCGGAGGATGGGGTGCGCCTGATCGAGGTGCCCTTCCCTCGCTGGGGCGCTGACTTTTTGGGCTTCCGCCAGCTCGCCCAGGCGCAATTCCAACAGCCCGTGGTGGCCCTTAACCTGGAACGCTGCCGACAGGTCTGGGAGCGCCTGACCCCTGCCCAACGCCGCGCCCTCTATTGGATTGTCCGGGGGGATCGGCCGCAGCAGGCCGCTGAGCGCCTCAACGTGACACCTAAGACCGTGGACTCGCACTTGGGGGCTGTGCGCGCAGTCTGCCGGGAGGTGTGGGAACTCCCCCAGGACCATCCGCTCTTCTACCACGAGTTACGGGAATTGTTCAGACCGGCCATGCCCTTCCTTGCCCCAGCCGGGGCACCAGAATGAAGGCCCCTAAAGCCGTGGGAAGCCCGAGCCCCATCTGCCTTCCCTGAAATATTTTTGCGCCGCCCATCTCCGATGAACCTCGGGAACACACCTGAAAATAGTCCGGGGTTCTCCGGATGTCCTCTGCCTTGGCTCCACCTACACTGGGATCAGGAGGCAGCGCCTATGATCCTCGTGAACTTCGCCCATCCAATGACCGATGAACAGCTCCGCCAAGTCGAAGCGCTGATCGGGCAACCGGTGGGGCAGGTAATCCATATAGACGCCCAGATTGACCCGCAGGAGCCGCTGGCACCCCAGGTGATTCGGATGGTCGACCGGGTGGGGCTGACGGCGGAAGAGTGGCAGACGCGGCCGCTCCTGGTTGCCCTGCCCTCTCTCAATTACTCCGCCGGCGTGTTACTCGCTGAGTTGCATGGCCGGATGGGATACTTCCCATCGATTGTTCGTCTACGCCCGGTTGTGGGGGCCACGCCGCCCTGCTTTGAAGTAGCTGAGATCATCAACCTCCAGGCCGTGCGGGACGCCGCGCGAGCGCGGCGGAGCACAGCGCAAAGTTGAGCCTGGCTCATGGCAGCACACCCCAGAGATTGATACGGCGGTTTGATCTGAGGGCATTCTTTACCTGCATCGAAGGAGGAACGATGCGCCTTCGGATCCTATTCCGGTTTCTGAACCCCAGCCTGCTTCCGTGGAGCTATCCGGAGTGGCTACGGGGCCTAGCCTATACGGCGATGGCCCGAGGCCTGCCCCGGGTGGCCCATCAGCTGCACGAGGAGGGATGGAGCCATCCGGAGGGACGGCGCTACAAGCCCCTGACCTACTCCTGGTTCCACGGCCTGCGCCCGAACGGATCAGGGCTGTGGGCGGAGGGGACGGTCACCTGGTGGGCCTCCTCGCCGATCCCGGCGGTGGTGGAGGCGCTGGCCCTGGGCCTGCTGTTGGAGCCGGAGGTTCAACTGGGACCCTACCCGGTGATGGTGGAACGGATCGAAGTGGAGCCGACGCCGGATTTCGGCGAGTCAGTGACCTTCACGGCCCTCTCGCCCATCACGATCTCCACGGGCGAACGGCGGGCGGACGGCCGGCTGATCAAGCGGTATCTGTCGCCGGAGGAAGCGGCCTTTGGGCGGGCGCTGGCGGAGAACCTGCGGCGGAAGGCGGCGGCCTTCTACGGACGGGAGCTCCGGGGGGAGCTGGAGATCCAGCCGCATCCCCCCTATCGCTCCAAGCTGGTTCGCATCCATGACACCGACATCCGGGGCTGGCTGTTCTCGTTCACCGTCTCTGGGGACCCCGAGCTCATCCGCCTGGGCTACGAGGCCGGCTTCGGCGAGCACACGGCGAGTGGATTTGGAATGGTGCGCGCGGTTGAGAGAGAGGAACGGGTCACCCTAATATCCGCGAGGGGGCGTCTGGCATGCAAACCCTGAACGTTACCTTGGAGAGCGTGACGCCGATTTTTATGGGCGGCGCCGATCCGCGCGGGAGGCCCGAGCTTCGGGCCGCCTCTTTTCGCGGCGCCTTGCGGTTCTGGCTGCGGGCGCTGCTCGGAGCAACAGCGCGCGGTCGTGAGTTACATGAGCTTCAACGAGCAGAGTCGGAAGTATTCGGAAGCACAGAGAAGGCATCTCCAATAATTGTAATTGTAAGAGTCAGAGAAAAGTTAGCGACTGTTAAATTTTCAGATCTAATAGCTCAGAAAAAAGAAGAAAAGCGCGAATGGCCTGGCATAAAATATCTGTTTTTTGCAGCTCGTGAGACTAAAAAAGGAGAACTGGAGCGTCAGGCGATTAGCGAGGGTCAGCAGATTAGTCTTCAAATTCGGCCGCGGCCGGGCTGGCGAAATGACGAGGCAATGCGGCGGGCATATGCGGCCCTCTGGCTGCTATCCTACTTCGGCGGAGTAGGCGCTCGCTGGCGCCGAGGAGCGGGAGGCCTACAGGTGACGCATGTTGAGGGAGATATCTCCCCCGACCTGCCTTCTCTTGTGGTAGCCTCATTTAGCCCGTCCGAGCTGCGCGACAAGATTAGGGAAGGAATTAACAAACTTGCAGATGTTTTCGGGATTTTGAAATCCGGAATGTCCCCACAATTTGAGGCTCTATCTCCCGGCAATTACAAAATAGTAATAATAAACAAAACGTTCACGTCGTGGCAAGAGGCGCTCGATTCATTTGGGCAGGCAATGCGCGATTTCCGAAAGCGGAGGCCTCCAGAATATCATACTATCAAAAATATTTTGCAGGGAATTTCGGCATCTAGCGATCCGAAAGTTTTGCGTGCTGCATTTGGATTGCCGATTCCCTTCTATTATCGCTCTTTACACAAAAACAATCAGCCGCATTATCGGGGCGTAGTTAGGGGCGCCCAGCATGACCGTCGGGCATCGCCGCTAATTGTGCGAGTTATGCGTTTGAAATCTGATCAGGACAGCAAATTTACAATTTTGATGATGCTGATAAAGAATAAGTTACTCCCAGAGAACGAGAATTTGATTTTAGAATACGGAGGAGAACGTGACAAGACGCGTCAGATATCTAAGGGCGAGAAAGAGGCCAAAAAGAAACATCGGATGAGCCTGCCTAGCGACTCTGAGATGGAAGAAACATTGTCTTTATTCTTTGAATATTTGCGCGAACACGTAGGAGAAACTTTAGAAATATAACCGAGAGGCGCTTATGGAGTCCGTTCTCGTTTTCACATTTAGTCCCGTGCAGGCCTTTATTGCGGAAGCAAGGCGAACCTCGGACCTGTATGTCGGCAGCCAAATTTTGTCGGAATTATCCCGGGCCGCCGCTCAGGCAATCGGAGTCCAGCGTTTAGTTTATCCAGCTCCCTTTGAAAATGACTTACCTGCAGACGTTCCGAACGTGATCGTCGCAAAAGTTCCGAAGAATCAGGCGGAGGAGATTGCAAACAATGCGCACCGAGCTTTGCTTGAGAGATGGAAGAAATTAGCTGTAACGGCCATCGACAACCTGAAAAATATTTTGGTCTCAAAAGAAAGGGGCCGCGATCTGGACGAGATTTTGCAGATAGATGATACATGGCAACAGATCTGGAACCGTCAGATCAACCATCATTGGCAGGTCTTCTGGGCAGCTGTGTCCATCGAGGGCAAAAGCTACCGAGAGGCTTACCTGGCCGCTCGGGAAGCCCTCGACGCTGTCAAACGCAGCCGCGTGTTCGAGGCGGCTGAGGAGCACGGCCCAAAGGATTCCCTCAGCGGCGCGCGGCAAGCCTTGCACACGAGGGACAAGGGCCCAAGGGAATATTGGGAGGAGATCGCCCGCCGAGTTGGCGGCAGTAAGCTCCGCCCTGGCGGCCGCGAGCGCCTGGACGCCATCGGGACGATTAAGCGCTTCTGCTCGATTGCTTTGGAGCAATCTTTCCCTTCTACCAGCACAGTAGCCAGCGCTGAGTTTCTGGAACGGGCACGGCAACAGGCACCAGAAGCCCTGCGAACATACCGCCGAGCGATCGAAGAGCTACTCGGGGAGAATCTGTATAAACCTCATAAGAACGACCCGGACTGGCCATACGACGGTGATCTGTTTTTCACGGAGACACTAACGCCGAACCGGCTTGAGGACAGCTACCAACATTTGGTAGATGAGCAGCACAAACTACTAATAAGGGCGAGAGAAGAGCTTAACTTGCTTTATGCAGCCCTTAAAAATCGTCCCTCTCCCTACTACGCGATTTTCGTCCTGGACGGCGACGGGATGGGCGAGCGCATCTCTACGCTGCTGACCCAACGCGACCCAGAGGGCGCCCATCGCCGGTTCAGCCAGCAGCTGTCGGAATTTGCGCGCCGCGTCCCCGATGTGATGCGCAGGGTTTTCTCCGAGCGCATAGCCTACAGGGATTCGACCCCGCGGGAGGGCTCCGATTTCCTCGTCTATAACGGCGGCGACGACGTGCTGGGCTTTGCCCCTCTCTCGATTGCTCTCCCCCTCGTCCAGGAGCTCGCGCGGGAATTCGAGCAGGTGGTCCCAGGGTGCTCCGCCTCCGCCGGCGTCGCGATCGCCCACCACCTCTACCCGTTGGACGCTGCCCTGGCCGCAGCCCGCGAGGCCGAGCGCGCCGCCAAAAGTGTCGCCGACAAGGCCGCCGTCGCCGTAATGGTCCTCCGGCGCAGCGGCGAGCGGCTGCTCGTGCGCAGCCGCTGGGAGAGCCTGCACGACCGGTTCGACGCCCTTGTCGCCCACTTTGCCAAAGACCGGCTCTCCTCGCGGTTCGCCTATGAGCTCGCCGACCGCGCTACGGTCGCCACCGACCTCCCAACGGACGCGCGGCGCTCCCTCCTCCGGCAGCTTATCGGTCGCCACGGGGGGCGCGGCCTCACTGATCGAGAAGAAGAATCCTTAGCCCAGCAGCTCACCGGCTGGGCAGAGGAATTGGACCTGCAGCTGTCGCGGGGCGAAGGAGAACCCATGCGCTCTGGCCTGCTGGAGGTCGCCCGCTGGGTGCTCCTGGCCCGCTTCATCGCCAGCGGAGGAGGCGCGTGATGCAGCTGTTCCTTGAGCCCGTCGACGTTTGGCTCTTCCGGGACGGGCGGCCCTTCACAGCCCGAGAAGACCACCGCGCGGTCAGCCTGTTCCCGCCCTACCCCACCGTAGTCCAGGGGGCCATTCGCTCCTTCCACGCGGCGGTCGTCCGGAAGGTGGATTTGCGAGACCAACAAGCGGTCAAGGAGGTGGTCGGTGACGCGGAGAATTTCGGGAGCCTTCGGCTCCGCGGCCCCTTCCTCGCCCGCCGCCAGGGCGGGGCGATCGTGCGCTACTTTCGCGTGCCGGCAGACGCCGTGCTCGTTGACCGCAAGGTCCACCCGGATGGGCAAACTGAGTTTTACTACCGGGCTGCGCACCCTCGGGCTCGCTCCGAGCTCTCCGGCGTGAGCGTCAGCCTGCCCGACGAACTGGAGGTGCTGCTCTACCCGCCGGAGGGCACCCGGCCGGCGAAGGAACCCCCAGACCTATGGATGGAAGAGGCCGAGCTGATGAAA
>JANXBD010000004.1 GCA_025057635.1 Thermoflexus sp.
CATTTCCTTCGTCCCCACCACCCGTGCCTCGCCGTCCGCGATGTCCTGGGTGCGGTATCCGGCTTCCAGCACCGCCGCCACGGCTTGTTCAATGGCCCGGGCCTCCGCCTCCAGTCCGAAACCGTAGCGCAACATCAGGGCGCCGCTCAGGATCGCCCCAATGGGGTTGGCTAGATTGCGCCCAGCGATGTCTGGTGCGGAGCCGTGCACCGGCTCGAAGAGGCCGGGCGGCGCTTCCCCCAGCGAGGCCGAGGGGAGCATCCCCATAGACCCCGCCAGCACCGCCGCCTCATCGGTCAGGATATCCCCGAACATGTTTTCCGTCACCACCACATCGAAGACCGCTGGACGCCGGATCAGGTGCATGGCGAAGGCGTCCACCAGGATGTGCTCCAGGGCGAGGTCGGGGAATTCCCGCCGGACCACCGCCTCGGTCACCCGGCGCCAGAGGCGGGAAGCCGCCAGCACATTCGCCTTGTCCACAGAGGTCAGCTTCTTGCGGCGGCCACAAGCTAGGCGGGCCGCCAGCCGCACCACCCGTTCGATCTCCGGCCGGGTGTAGCGCATCGTATCGTAGGCCTCCTCGCCGTCCGGCCCAGCTTCCTGGCGGGGGCCGAAATACAGGCCCCCCGTCAGCTCCCGGACGAAGAGGATATCTACCCCCTGCACGATCCCTGCTTTCAGTGGGGTCGCATGAACCAAAGAGGAGAAGACACGGACCGGGCGGAGGTTCGCAAACAGGTCGAAGGCCTTGCGCAGGCCCAGCAGGCCCTGCTCCGGCCGCATGGGAGCCGCGGGATCATCCCACTTCGGCCCCCCCACGGCTCCCAGGAGGATCGCATCGGAACGGCGGCAACGCTCCAGGGTTTCCGGGGGAAGCGGCGAGCCGGTGGCATCGATCGCCGCTCCGCCCACCAGGGCCTCATGGAACTCGAATTGATGCCCGAAGCGATGCTCCACCGCCTCCAGGACCCGCAGAGCCTCCGCCGTCACCTCCGGCCCGATCCCATCCCCTGGCAATACAGTGATCACGAAGCGTCCCATGGAGAAGCCTCGTTCCATCGCAAGATTCTGGGCAGGCAGCGGCCTGCCCTCAAGGAGCGCGCTGCGGCATCGGCTGATCCGCCAGATCCTCCCAAAGCGGCAGCGCCCCCTCAAATGGAATGGGGGGCAGGTCGTTGCCTAGTCGGCCGGAAACCCATCCCTGCGGACGCTCTACAAAAAAAGGGGCGGCGCGGGGCCACCCCTTTGAAAGGCCTGTCCGGGACGACCTCAGTCGACCCACAGACCGAACTCTAGGCCGTCCTCTAGGGCGAGCCGGCTGGCCTCCAGGATGTTGGTGGAAGCCCCCACCGTCCGCCAGATGCGCTGGCCGTCGGTGCTCTCGATCCATACCCTCACCCGGGCCGCCGTCCCGGCATCCCCGTTTAGGATATGGACCCGGTAATTGGTCAAATGAACGCGGGACAGAACGGGATAGCGAGGGAGGAGCGCCTTGCGCAGCGCCGCGTCGAGGGCGTTGACCGGGCCGTTGCCCTCCGCGGCCGTGTGCACGGTCTCCCCGTCCACCCGAACCTTCACTGCGGCTTCCGCAACCGGCTCGCGGCCGTCCCGTCGCTCCACCATCACGACATAATCGAGGACCTCGAAGGGCGGGGTGTAATCCGGCCGCGCGCGCCGCAACATCAGGATCACCGAGGCCTCCGCGTCCTCGAAGTAGAAACCTTCGTTTTCCAGAGCCTTGATGCGACGCACCACCGCCTGCACCGCCGGATCATCGGGATCCAGCCGCAGCCCGAACTCCATCGCCTTGGCGACGATGTTCCCACGCCCGGAGAGCTCAGAGACCAGAACCCGCTTGACGTTGCCCACGCGGGCCGGATCGATGTGCTGATAGCTCTCTTCCACTTTCAGGATGGCCGCGACGTGGATACCACCCTTGTGGGCGAAGGCGCTGGCCCCCACATAAGGCTGATGGGAATCGTGAGGAAGGTTGGCCACCTCCGCCACAAAGCGAGAGATCGCTGTCAGACGGGCCAACTGCTCGTCAGTTACACAATCGATCCCCATCTTAAGCTTCAAGTTGGCAATGATAGAGATCAGGTTCGCGTTGCCCACCCGCTCTCCATACCCGTTAATGGTGCCCTGCACCTGTCGGACACCCCGGCGGATCGCCGCTAGGGAATTGGCCACTGCCAGCTCACTGTCGTTGTGAGCGTGGATGCCGAGGGGAACGGAGACCGCCCGTTTGGCCGCTTCCACCCCGTCCTCAATCTCCCACGGCATGGAGCCGCCGTTGGTGTCGCAAAGGACGATCCAGTCCGCCCCACCTGCCTGCGCGGCCCGCAGGGTGGCCAGGGCATAATCCGGATTCCGCTTCCAGCCGTCGAAGAAGTGCTCGGCATCGTAAACGACCTCCCGCCCATGGGCCTTCAGGAGAGCCACGCTCTCCCGGATCATCGCCAGGTTCTCCTCCAGCGTGGTCTCCAGCACGTGATGAACGTGGAGGTCCCACGACTTGCCGACCACGGTGACCACTGGGGTCTCCGCCTCCAGCAACGCCCGCAGGTTCTCGTCGTCCTCCGCCCGGCGGCCCGGACGTCGGGTCATGCCGAAGGCGGCGATGCGGGCATGGCGAAGCGGCCGATGGCGGACCCGACGGAAGTATTCCGCATCCTTCGGGTTAGAACCTGGCCATCCACCCTCGATGTAATGAACACCCAATTCGTCCAGCTTCTCGGTGATCCGGAGCTTATCCTCAACAGTAAAAGAGATCCCTTCCCGCTGACTGCCGTCGCGCAGCGTCGTATCGTAAAGCCAGACAGATTCCATCGCGCACCTCCTCGACCGGTATAAGTAGCATAGAATGGAAAGTAAAGGATACCGTCCGGCCGAAAACGGCGGCGATGGCGCGGGCAACCCCGCTTAGGAACCCTATCCAGCGGTTCCAGCGCGGGGCAACCCGGGTCCACCTCCTGTTCCGACGATCCATAGAAACCTCCCTCGCAACCAGATTCCCTTCCTGGGCTTGACCGCTGGTGACGATCATCCTAGCAAACGGTCAAGCGCAAAATCAGCCAAGCATTCCCCGAACGCTATTCCCCCGAACCCTATACGGTGCTTGGTTGAGACTTCGCCAGCCGAGCGCGAGTGTAGGGGATCAGCCCGCCAGCTTGGATCAGCTCAAGCATGAAACGCGGATAGGGCTTAGCCCGAAAGGTCTGACCAGTCCGGCAGTTGTGGATCTCCCCAGTGTCCAGGCGAACCTCCAGCTCATCTCCGGGTGCGATCGCCTCCACCGCCTCCGCGCATTCCAACACAGGGAGGCCAATGTTGATGGCATTGCGGAAGAAAATCCGGGCGAAGGATTTAGCGATCACACATGAAATCCCAGCTGCCCTCAGACTGATCGGCGCGTGTTCCCGCGAGGATCCGCTCCCGAAATTGCGCCCGGCCACCATGATATCGCCCGGCTGCACCTTGCGGGGGAACTCCGGATCCACCCCTTCCATACAGTGGGCGGCGAGCTCTTTCGGATCGGTGGTGTTCAGATATCGGCCCGGGATGATCACATCTGTATCAATGTTGTCCCCGAAAACCCAGGCGCGTCCGCGGAAGCGCATAACCCCTCCTCCTTGAGATTCCTCAAGTTCAGAAAGGACAAGAAACGAAATCTGCTTGCTAACCAGCAAAGGCCTCAGCCCGGATTTGAATTTCCTCCGGGCTGGCGATGCGACCCAAGATGGCGCTGGCGGCCGCCACAGCGGGATTAGCCAGATACACCTCGCTGGTCGGATGACCCATCCGGCCTACAAAGTTACGATTGGTGGTAGAGACACAACGCTCCCCTGGCCCTAGCACCCCGGAGTATCCGCCCATGCATGGGCCACAAGAAGGCAAGCCCACCACTGCACCTGCTTCCACAAAAATATCGATCAACCCTTCATCTAGCGCCTGACGATACGTAGGCCCACTGCCTGGGATGATGATGCACCGAACCTCGGGATGCACCCGCTGACCACGAAGGATATGGGCTGCCAGCCGCAAATCCTCAATCCGCCCGTTGGTGCACGAGCCGATGAACACCTGATCGATCCGAAGATCGGCCAGCTCCCCCACCGGCCGCACATTCGAAGGCAGGTGCGGCACCGCGATCGCGGGCTCCCACTCGCTTACATCGAAATCCAGATCGATCTCATATCGGGCATCGGGATCGTCCTTGTAAACTGTGAAGGGCCGCTTCGCTCGAGGGCGGACGTAATCGAGGGTCTTCTCATCGACCTCCATCAGTCCGGCTTTTGCCCCTGCCTCAATAGCCATGTTCGCGATCGTGAACCGCCCATCCATGCTGAGGGCCTGGATGATCGGTCCGGTGAAGAACATCGCCATATACAGTGCGCCATCAACGCCGATGCGACCGATGGTGTGAAGGATGAGATCCTTCGCCGTCACCCAGGGCCGGAGTGTGCCGTGATAGTACAAGCGCATGGTGGAGGGCACCTTCAGCCAGAGCCGGCCGGTGGCCATCGCCACGGCGGCGTCGGTGGAGCCAACGCCGGTTGAGAAAGCCCCTAGAGCCCCATATGTGCAGGTGTGAGAATCCGCCCCGATGATGATCTCCCCGGGCAGCACTAACCCCTGTTCCGGCAGCACAATGTGCTCAATCCCACCGTCCCGCCCGCCCTCAAAGTAAAGGATACCCTTGCGACGGGCCCAGTTCCGGACGGCCATGCACTGTTCAGCCGCCTTAATGTTGGGCGGGGGCACAAAATGGTCAGCCACGAAAGCCACCCGTTCCCGGTCGAAAACCTCTTCGACCTCGAGCTTTGCGAACTCCTGGATGGCCAGGGCAGCCGTAATATCGTTGGCCATCACAAAATCCACCTGCACTTCCACCAGCTCCCCTGGTTCCACGCGATCCAACCCAGCATGAGCAGCGATGATCTTCTCCGCCATAGTCATCCCCATAGGTGATCCTCCAGATTAGGTTCTGGCCGTATCGGGATCACTCCGATCGAAACAGGATTTGGTCTGTCATGGGACCGGGATAGAGATTTTCTCGGTCATGGCAGCCTGAGGCGCGTGACTTAACCGTAGGAGCGCATGGAGATAGGCCTTCGCAGCTGCCACGACAATATCCGTATCCGCGCCGAATCCGCCAGCGAGGCTACCAGTATGGGGATCCTCCACCTGGACGAAGACACGGCCCATTGCATCGCGCCCGGGAGTCACCGCATGGACATTGAATTCCAACAGGCGGGCCTGAACCCCTAAGGCGATCTCAATGGCTCGATAGGCCGCATCCACTGGCCCGTTTCCGGTTCCCGTGCCCAGACGGATCTCCCCATCGGGTCCTACCAGTCGGACGGTAGCGGTGGCAATTAACGGTGTGCCACAGGTCACCTGCAGGGTATCCAGCCGCCAGGCCTGGCCGCTGTTCTGAGTGAAATCTGCCATCAGCGCTTCCAGGTCAAAATCCGTCACATACTTCTTGCGGTCACACAGCGCTTTAAACCGGCGGAACGCTTCCTCGAAGACGTCCGGCGGGAGGTGATAGCCCATCTGCTCCAGGCGGACCCGGAAGGCGTGCCGCCCGGAGTGCTTCCCTAGGACTAGCCGGGATTCCGGCACCCCCACAGTCTCCGGCCGCATGATCTCGTAGGTTAGGGGGTTCTTTAGCATCCCATCCTGGTGGATGCCAGCCTCATGAGCGAAGGCGTTCGCCCCTACGATAGCCTTGTTGGGCTGGACGGGGATGCCAGTGAGGGCGCTCACCAGACGGCTGGTGCGGTAGATCTGGGTGGTGTCGATATGGGTGCGCACCCCGAACACATCCCGTCGGGTATGAAGGGCCATCACCACTTCCTCGAGAGCCGTATTCCCAGCTCGCTCCCCAATCCCATTGATGGTGACCTCCACCTGGCGGGCACCGTTGCGGATGGCGGCCAGGGTGTTGGCCGTGGCTAAGCCCAGGTCGTTATGGCAGTGGGCGGAAAGGATCACCCGTTCCACTCCAGGAACCCGAAGGCGGATCTCCGCGAAGAGGCTTCCGAACTCCTCTGGGGTAGTGTAACCCACAGTGTCAGGGATATTCAGGGTGGTCGCGCCAGCTTCCACCGCCACCGTCAGCGCCTGCATCAGAAAATCACGATCAGTTCGTCCTGCATCCTCCGGAGAGAACTCTATATCCTCACACAGACGGCGGGCATAGGCCACCATCTCGCGGATCCGAGCTAAGCACTCCTCGCGGGTCATCCGCAGTTTGTACTGCAAATGGATATCAGAGGTCGCTAGGAAAACATGGATTCGAGGGCGAGGAGCTTCCCGCACCGCTTCCCAACACACATCAATGTCCTCGCGATTGGCCCGGGCGAGCCCCGCGATCACTGGAGGGCCGTTCGGGCGGTCTTTCCCCAGGGGGCCGATCTCCTGGGCGATCCGCCGCACCGCCTCGAAATCGCCCGGCGAGGCGATGGGAAAGCCCGCCTCGATGATGTCCACCCCCAGGCGGACCAGCTGCCGGGCGATCTCCAGTTTCTCCTCCACGGTGAGCGTTGCACCGGGTGATTGCTCGCCATCCCGCAGAGTGGTATCGAAAATCCGAACGACATCGTCCCCCATTGAGCCCTCCTTTCAAACCTCCTTGGGGTTCAGCCAGGGCATCATGGCCCGCAGGCGACGGCCCACCTGCTCAATCGGATGCTGTCGTTCCTCCTCCCGCTTGGCATTAAACCACGGCCGTCCCCTCGCATTCTCCTCAATCCATGACTCCGCATATGATCCGTTGCGGATCTCCTCCAGGATCTGTTTCATCGTGGCCCGCACGCGCTCATCGATGACTCGTGGCCCGCTTACATAATCGCCGTGCTCTGCGGTGTCGCTGACGGAGTATCGCATATAAGAAAGCCCGCCCTGATATATTAGATCCACGATCAATTTGAGCTCGTGCAGGCACTCGAAATAAGCAACCTCCGGCTGATAGCCCGCCTCTACAAGGGTCTCGAAGGCCGCCTTAATCAGATGACTGACCCCACCACACAGCACCACCTGCTCCCCGAAAAGATCGGTCTCCGTTTCCTCCGCGAAGGTCGTCTGGATCACCCCCGCTCGGGTGCAGCCGATCCCCTTGGCATAGGCTAAGGCGATGTCCATGGCCTTCCCTGTTGCATCCTGGTGCACAGCCACCAGAGCTGGAACTCCCCCACCTTCCCTGAACACCTCCCGCATCCGATGACCTGGGGACTTGGGAGCCACCATACTGACGTCCACATCCGGCGGCGGGACGATCTGGCCGAACCGGATATTAAAGCCGTGGGCGAACATCAGGGTCTTGCCCGGGGCCAAATTCGGAGCCACCGCTTCCCGATAGAGAGCCGGCTGAGCAGGATCCGGCACCAGCATCACAATAATGTCGGAGCGCCGCACCGCCTCGGGGACTTCGTAGACCGGCAATCCATCCGCCTGTGCCTTCGGCCAGGATTTGCTGCCCGGATAAAGGCCCACGCACACGTCGCACCCGCTGTCTTTCAGGTTCAGCGCATGGGCGTGGCCCTGACTGCCGTAGCCCAGAACAGCGATCCGGCGGCCGTTGAGAAGGCCAAGATCGGCATCAGCATCATAGTAAATGCGCGCCATCGGGATGCCTCCCGTTAAAAGGTCTGCTCAGACGAGGGCCGAATCGCCTTTCCGTGCGCAGGATCGCGACCTGATTTTAGAAAACCGATTTCAAGCAGCTGCCTCGGTCACTCGATCGGCTAGCGCCGCCTCAGCCTGTCCTCGGACCATCGCCATCGGCCCGGAACGGATTACCTCTATCACACCGAACCGCTCCAAGCGGGCGATGCATGAATCCACCTTCTCCCTCGAGCCTGTGACTTCCACAATGAGGGTCTCCGCGCCCACATCCACGACCCGCGCTCGATAAAACTCCGCTAGCTGGGCAATCTCTACCCAAGTCTCCGCTGGCGCTCGAACCTTCACCAGGGCCACGTCGCGGACCACCAGTGTGCACTCTCTCCAATCCTCCACAGCCTTCACGCAGAGCAATTTCTCCAAGTTAGTCCGAACCCGATAGGGATCCACTCGGGCTGGATCCACCTCGATCAGAAGGCGAAGATCCTGAGGATCCCCAGTCCGATGCATGAAGATCTCACCGACCGGGAGATGGCGTCGGCGCAGCAGATGGAACACACGATTCAAACTTTCCACTGAGTTCTCAACAGTCACCGCCAGCCAGTGTGGCATCTCGCCTCCTCGCATCCCAAACATCCCCTGCTCTACATGCAATATGCCTAAGTGAGCCGGTGGGAAATCCACCGCTTGCGCTTGGGCGCGTTATCTCTCATTGGCTCTGACGCTAGCCGATGAGGCACGCACTTCCCCACAGGCCTATGGCACAGCCTTGACGCCAGGGGCAATCATCATGTCAAACACCGTCATCCCGGAGGGGATCATCGGGAAGCAGTTCTCCTCCGGATCCACGAGAATATCGACCACCACCGGCCGATCGGTGATGGCCAGGGCCTGCCGGACTGCTGGCTCCACCTGATCCGGCCGCTCCACCCGGATCCCGGCAGCACCCACTGCCTCCGCCAGACGGGCGAAGTCTGGGTTGGCCAGGTAGACGGCAGAGTAGCGCCGGTTGTAGAACAGCTCCTGCCACTGGCGGACCATGCCCAGATACTGGTTGTTGATGATAAAGACCTTGATCGGCAGCCGCCATTCCACAGCGGTGATGAGGGCCTGGAAGGTCATCTGGAAGGACCCGTCGCCGTTGATGTTGATCACTAGGCGGTCTGGGCGTCCGAACTGGGCGCCGACCGCCGCGGGCAGGCTGAAGCCCATCGTCCCCAGCCCACCGGAGGTGATGCAGGTCCGCGGCTCCGTCCACGTAAAGAACTGGGCAGCCCACATCTGGTGCTGGCCCACATCCAGCGTCACAATCGGCCGATAATCCTTTGTCAACTCATAGATCATCTCGATGGCAAACTGCGGCTTGATCACATCATCCCCCTGCCGGTAGCGCAACGGATATCGGGACTTCCACTCCTCGATCTGTCGCCACCAGGCCTCGGTGTCAGGCGGACGGACTAGCGGCAACAATGCTCGGAGCACCTGTTTAGCATCCCCAATCAGTGGGACATCAGCTCGGCGGTTCTTGTGGATCTCCGAAGGATCGATGTCGATGTGAATCACCTTCGCATGGGGAGCGAAGGCGGAGAGCTTGCCAGTCACCCGATCATCGAAGCGGGCGCCGACGGCGATGATAAGATCGGAGAAATTGATGGCGAAGTTCGCGTAAACCGTCCCATGCATTCCCAGCATTTTGAGAGCATAGGGGTGATCCTCGGGGAAAGCCCCGAGGCCCATCAGCGTGGTGGCCACCGGGATGCGGGCCTTTTCCGCCAATGCCCGGATCTCAGGGGCCGCGCCGGAATGAATAGCTCCACCGCCTACATAAAGGATGGGACGTTTGGATTCAGCGATGAGATCTGCGGCCTGTCGAAGCGCTAACTCACTGGGGAAGGGAGAGCGAGAGCGTGAGGGCCGAAACGTCTCGGGGTCTTCGAAGACGAAATCCGCCTCCATGAGGAGCACATCCCGCGGGATATCCACCAGGGTCGGGCCGGGCCGCCCATCGGTAGCCAGGCGGAAGGCCATGTGAACGGCCTCGGGAGCCTGGGCGGGCTTTCTCACCAGCCAGTTGTGCTTGGTGACCGACATCGTGAGGCCGATCACGTCCGCTTCCTGGAACGCATCGCCGCCCATAAAGAACGTGGGAACCTGACCGGTGATCGCCACCACCGGCGTGGAGTCCATCATCGCGTCTGTGAGGCCGGTTACCAGATTCGTTGCCCCAGGCCCTGAGGTCGTGAAGCACACTCCAGGTTTCCCAGTGGCTCGGGCGTAGCCCTCGGCCATATGGACGGCGGACTGTTCATGGCGGACGAGGATATGGCGGATCTGAGGATAATCACAAAGCGCATCATAGAGGGGCAAACAAGCACCTCCAGGGAGGCCGAAAGCAACGTCCACACCCTCACGGACTAAGGCCTCCATCACGGCCCACGCCGTCTTCATCCGACGGCGCTCCCGTCGGAACGTGCGGGAGATCACCGAAGTCTGAGCAATGGTCGCTGCTTCCATTGGATCCCTCCTTTCATGGGACAGGGATAAAAAGGAGGGGGCCTCCCGTTTGGGAGGCCCCCTCTTGATTTACCGATATGCTATGCAGAGCGCAACCCGGGCTACTCAGGGATGGTTCCCTCCCAAACGGGCATCGCCTCTCCGAGGCGAAGGATGCCCCGAAGGATAAGGACGACTAGGACGAGGGAGAGAACCACCAGACCCATAAACATGGGAAATCATTCCTGAGCATTCAGAATCTGAACCTACTTATAACACAGACTTAGAATTTTGTCAAGATCTCGACCCAGGAACGCCAAAGGTGCACAGGGGGATCCGAACGAGGATCTCGCGTCTCTTTCGGTGATGTAGAGGATACAGGAAGGCGAGCTTTCCAAGAAAGTCCACGCTATCAGCTCCTCCGAAAGCAGATCCACCATTGCGGGAGGGTCTCCTTGACCGGGCCGCGCCAGATCTCAGCCATCAGAGGCGTCAGCAAGGTATCCTCGAGGTTGAATTCCACCAGATAAGCGCCATGAGCTCGGGCCAGACGGGGGAGGCTGGCCGCCGGTTCCACGATCCCCGAGGTGCCAATCACTAGGAAGATCTCGGCCTCGCAGGCCGCTTCCATCGCATGCCGCCACTCCTCGGGAGGAAGGGGCTCGCCGAACCACACCACATCCGGCCGCAAAAACGCCCCACACGTCGGGCAGCGCGGTGGCAGCTCCGGGAGCGGGACATGATGATCTTCCCATACATGCCCTTCTCGAGGACACCGAACCCGCCACAGGTTCCCATGGAGCTCGACCACCCGGCGGTTGCCGGCCCGTTGGTGCAGGCCGTCCACGTTCTGGGTGATGAGCAGAAAGCCGGGCAGGACGGCTTCCATCTCCGCCAGGGTCTGATGAGCGGGGTTCGGCTCCGCGCGGGCGATGAGCTCCCGACGCCATGCATACCACTCCCAGACCCGCAAGGGATCGCGGGCGAAGGCTTCCGGGGTCGCTAGCTCCTCTAGGCGATACCGTCCCCAGAGGCCATCAGGCCCCCGAAAGGTCGGCACCCCACTTTCCGCCGAGATCCCCGCTCCGGTCAGCACGACCATCCGAGGTCCGAATTCCGCGAAGCCCTTCATCCACATCTCCCCCTGTTCCACCCGCAAGGGCGCTACGGCTTTGCTGACCTGAGGGATTTTGAGGATAGGAGTGGGGCCGCTGAATGCGACCCCACCCCGCCTCGAAATATCCAACCTCCATAGGGCGGCAGAGCCCTGCCCTTGCCGCGGATGCGAAAATCGCCCCTTCAATGCGGCAACCGCTGCCCACGAGTTTGAACCACTGTCCACAGCAGACCCACATTTCGAATCAGCACCACCAGCATCACAGCGAAAGCGATGGCCAACCGTTCCGGAGGAACCTTCCACCACAGCATGAAGATCAGGCTGAGCGGCAAAGCGACAATCCCTACGCTGGGAAGCCAGCGGAAGCGATAGGCGGCTAAAGCGCCCAGCACATACGCGGGGACCACCTCCCGGAAGGCCAGCGCGAACAACGCTCCCGTTGCCGGCCCCAATCCTCGCCCCCCTCGATCCAGGCGGATGACCTTATAAAACGGCCAGCAGTGGCCGATGACCGGGGCGACGGCGACCGCAATCAATTCCCACGGGCTGAGCCCAGCCCGGAGCGCGATCCAGGTGGGAACCGCGCCCTTCCCCAGGTCAAACAGGATCGTGATCATGCCGGCCACTGGTCCCGCCAGACGCCACGCCCCGCCGCCGCCCGGGTTGTCTTCGAACTCATGAGGGCTACGACCGGTCTTCCATCGCACGAAGATCTCCGCTGGGAGGATCGAGCCCACCAGATACGCTGCCAGAGCCAGCCCTAGCCCCATGGCCCCTCCCCTTGCAACCGGTTCTATACTGAACCGGATTGCCAGCCTAAAGAGTTAGAAAGCGAGAGCATGCATGGCCGATCATCCTTCATTCCGGCCTGCCCCCGTGTTTTGCCACCGGTTTACAGAACAGACAAAACCCGAACAGAACCCGGGCCCAGGAGGCTCTCCAAGCGAGCCAGCAACTCCGGGGAATAGGTGGTGCCATGATGGGGGAACCGCAGACGCACTTGTCGCCGATCCGGATACACCACCACCACGCTGAAGGGATCCGGACCCGGCCGCTCCGTCAACACCCGATGGACTTCCTGAAGACGACGGAGATCCTCTTCGAATTGTTCGGTTCGATGGAAATAGATGAGAAGATGTCGCGATGCCGTCGCTCTCGGACCGGAGGAAACAGGCGGCCCTCCGGACGTCATCTCCCCTGCCGCGGGGCCGGAGGAATCCAGGGTCCAGCCTCCCCAATCCGGAGCGCGCGCCGCCTGACCAGCCCTTTCCGCTGAGTGCCTGCTTGAGCCCTCCGGAGAGGATAGGGCCTCTGCCGTGGAAACAGCGAGCATGCGGGCGGTTTCCTCATCCTCTGACCCCTTGAAGTCCAGATCCTCGCAGAGGACACCCGAGGGCTCGTTCTCACGGGGGAGAGGGGGATGCGTCGCAATCCGTTCATTCCCCTCGCCCTGTGAGATACCAGATCCTGGAGGCTCCACCTGGGATTCCGGATGGCCCCACGAAGGATTTGGATCGGGCGAAGGGGCGCGTTGCCCTGCATCCCTCTCCAGGATCGAACTTGTCGGGGTCTCGCTTTTCTCCAGGCTCGCCCCAGCGGAGGGTAGCTTCTCCATGTCCTCCCAAGGCATGGCCAGGTCTTCTTCCTCCCCCTGATCCTCCAGCGGCCGCACCAGTATGTCCTGATCCCGCAGATCCTCCGCGATGATCCGGGGCTCCCGTCCGCTCACTTCCGCCCGGCCCACGACGATCAGGATCGCCTCGGGACGCGCCAGGTGGCCCTTCTGCTTCCAGAGCCGCGGGAAGACCACCACCTCCACCATCCCTTGGATGTCCTCCATCGTCACATAGGCCATGGTCTCTCCGCTCCGGGTGGTGGCGGTGCGCACCCCCCGAACGATCCCGGCAAGCTTGACGGTCTGGCCATGGAGCTCCTCGCCCAGATCCGCTGTGGTATGGCTGATCAGCTGCTGGAGCACCGGCCACTGTCGGGTGAGCGGGGTCTCGGAGAGATAGGCACCGACGAGATCCTTCTCCCACTCCAGGATCTGGTTTTCCTCCACTTCGGGAAGCGTGGGGAGCGGACCGATCAGGGAGGCCGCTTCCATCGAGATGCCGCTCAGTTCGAAGAGGCTGAGCATGCCCTGCTGGCGTTCCCGGTGATAACGGGCACTGGCCTCCATCCAGCGATCCAGGATCTCCAGAAGCTGCGCCCGGTTTCCGAAAGCCCCCAGGGCTCCCACCCGGATCAGTGATTCCAGCGCCCGCCGGCCGATCTCCTTCAGATCCACCCGCCGGGCGAGATCATCCAGATCTCGGAACGGCCCGCCCTCCCGACGGGCGGCCAGGATGCGAGCGACCGCCCCCTCCCCCACGTTCTTCACCGCCGCCAGCCCGAACCGGATGGCCTCCTGGCCGTCGGGTGTCCGCTCAATGGTGAACGTCGCTTCGCTCCGATTGATATCCGGTGGCAGGAGCGGGATCCCCAGCCGTCGGCACTCCGCCACGTAAAGGCCGATCTTCTCGGTTTTATCCCGGTCCACCGTCATCAGGGCGCACAGATACTCCACCGGGTATTTCGCCTTCAGGCAAGCCGTCTGGACGGTGATCACGGCGTAAGAGGCGGCGTGGGCGGCATTGAAGCCGTAGCGGGCGAAGAACTCGATGTCCCCCCAGATCGTCTCGGCGGTCTCCTGCGGGATGCCGTTGCGAACGCAGCCCTCTAGGAATTTCGCCCGTTGCTTCGGGAAGGCCTCGCCCTTCTTCTTGGCCACCACCTTCCGCAGCTCATCCGCCTCAGAAGGCGTGTAGCCGGCCAGGTCGATGGCCACGCGCATGATCTGCTCCTGATAGACCAGGATCCCCATCGTGCGCTGGAGGATGGGCTCCAGTCGGGGGTGGCGGTATTCGATGGGCTCCTGGCCGCGCATGCGGCGGATGTAATTCGGCACATATTCCAGCGGTCCTGGGCGATAGAGGGCCAGGGCGTCCATCACATGGGAGAAGGCGCGGGGCTTCAGATCCCGCATCATCCGGCTGAACCCGCGGCCTTCGACCTGGAACACCCCGATGGTCTCGCCCCGACCCAGCAGCGCGTAGGCCTCCGGCGCGTCCGTGGGGATCGTCTCCAGATCCAGCCGGATGCCATGTCGACGGGCGACTAAATCACAGGTCTCCCGCATCACGGTGAGCGTGGAGAGGCCCAGGAAGTCGATCTTCAGCAGTCCTAGGGCCTCCAGGGCCTCCATATCGAACTGGGTGACCGGCAAGAGGGCCTCCCCGCCCCCCTCCCCCTCGCCGTTTTCCTCCCGGGCGCTTCCTTTCACCCCGGTGGGCCGGTGCAGGGGGACATAATCCACCAGCGGCCGGTCGGCAATCACCACACCGGCGGCATGGGTTCCGGCGTGGCGCACCGTCCCCTCCAGCTGCATCGCCAGATCCAGCAATTCCCGGATATAGTCCTTCTCCTGATACAGGCGGCGCAGCTCGCGTCCCTCCTCGTTGGAGGGATCCAGGAGATCGCGGATCGAAACCTCCTTGCCGGGGATGGCCGGGATCAGCCGGGCCACGCGATCCACCTCCGGCAGGGGGAGATCCAGCGCCCGCCCCACATCCCGAACGGCGGCCCGGGCCTTCATCGTTCCGAAGGTGATGATCTGGGCCACCCGATCCGCCCCATACCGGCTCACCGCATAGCGGATCATCTCGTCCCGCCGGTCGTCCGGGAAGTCGATATCGATGTCCGGCATGGACACCCGAGCGGGGTTCAGGAAGCGCTCGAAGATCAGATCCAGCTCGATGGGATCCACCCGGGTGATCCCCAGGCAATACGCCACCAGGCTCCCTGCGCCGGAGCCCCGCACATTCCACCAGATCCCCCGTTCCCGGGCGTAGCGGATGAGGTCCCACACAATCAGAAAGTAAGCGTCGAACCCCATCCGATGGATGATCTCCAGCTCGTAGTCCAGCCGCTCCCGATAGCCGGGTTTGGGCTGGGGGAAGCGCGCCCGGAAGCCTTCCTCCGCCAGATGGCGGAGATAGGCCGCCGGATCCGGGAAGCCGGGCGGAGGCGCAAACTGGGGCAGACGTTGCCGGCCCAGCTCCAGCGTCAGCGAGCACATCTCCGCCACCCGGAGCGTGTTGGTCAGGGCCTCCGGGACCTCGGCGAAGACCGCCTTCATCTCCTCCGGGGGGCGGAGATAATACGTCTGATCGCTCATCCGCATCCGGCCGGGCTCTTTCAAGCGCTTCCCTGTCTGGATGCACAGCAGGATATCTTGGATCCCGGCGTCCTCTGCTCGGACGTAGTGGACATCGTTCGTGGCCACAAGCGGAAGGTTCAGACGTCGGGAGAGAGCGACCAGCCCTCGATTGATGTCGTTCAGCTCCGGGATCCCCGGGTGGGATTGCAGCTCCAGAAAGAACCGGCCGGGGAAGCGCTCCGCGAACCAAGCGGCGACGGCCTCGGCCTCCTCCATCCGCCCCTGGGCCAGTAGGCGGGGGATCTCCGCGGAGGGACATCCGGAGAGGACGATCAGGCCGTCCGCGTGGCGTTCCAGAAGGGCTTTGTCGATGCGCGGCTTATAGTAGAAACCCTCCAACTGGGCGATGGTGGCCAGCCGGATCAGGTTGCGCCACCCGGTTTCATCCATCGCCAGGAGGGTCAGGTGGTAGAGGCCCCGGTCATCCGGCTCCCGATCGTGAATGGTGCGACGGGCCATGTAGGCTTCCATCCCCAGGATCGGCTGGATCCCCGCTTCCCGGGCTTTCTGATAAAATGTGACGGCCCCATATAGGACGCCATGGTCCGTCAGGGCGATCGCTGGCATGCCCATGCCCGCCGCCTGATGGACCAAGTCGTCGAGCCGGCTGAGCCCATCCAGCAAAGAATACTCGCTGTGGACGTGCAGGTGGACGAACGACATGAGGCCTTTTGGACTAAATCAAAAACCTTGGGAAGATGCAAAACCCGTTCAGTAGCCTACTTATACCACCGCTTTGGCAGGGAGGGGAGACGAGAGGGTTGGCTTTAACCTTTGCGCAGCCCACCGGCGAACGCCGTATCGATAGCAGAGATCGGAAGACCTGCTCGCCTCGATCATGAAAAAGCCTCCCGGAATGCTATTCTCCAGACTGCAGCGAGGAGAACGCAAGAGACCAGCTCGACCCGCGAACAGGAGAACCTAGGTTGTTGCATCGTCCACCAGCACTCATTAAATCAAGATCTCCGCCATCTCAAGATGATGTGCCATAAAGTCTCGGAAAGCAAGGGGAAATTCACCTGCTGACGGGCTTGTCGAGCAGTCGCCCAGACACGCTCTAATTTCGGCGGCTTCCCGCGCCGGATGTGCTCCACCCCCTTTGCCACACTGGCATGGGTGCCATCCCGCCATCAGCAAAGTGGTGATTCGCACCTAGTAGCGGGCCTTACCCGGATGATGAAGCGTCACCTTATTGCATTCCGGCAAGACCATGTCACCCAGCAACACGCTATCCACCCTCTCACCTGCTAGCTCCATCTTCTGCTCGGCGATCGCTCCGATACGAATTCGGCGTATTGCACGCCCAGTTTGACAATAATTGAAGAATCCACTCGCTGGTCACCACTTCCGATTTAACCCCGACCTTAAAGGCCCGTAGCATCCTAGTGGGCACCGATGCCCCTGATCATTACGATTCCAAGCCTGAACCAGCTCGATAGAATGGCATAGACAGCCATCAGCATGACCACGCTGAGCACCAAACGGGATTGAGGGGGCTGGGCGATCTTTGAGCCATATCCTCCCATTACTGGACACAGCGCACTGCTTTCCGAAAAGCTGGAGTGTTCCGAAGGCAAAGAGCGACATGCTACATGCTATACGCATGGG
The DNA here is from genome assembly GCA_025057635.1 of Thermoflexus sp. GTDB lineage: Bacteria > Chloroflexota > Anaerolineae > Thermoflexales > Thermoflexaceae > Thermoflexus. The sequence goes on from JANXBD010000004.1 coordinate 17,112, forward strand.
AACCTACTGGCAGCGAAGGCCGCTCATGCTTCCTGATAAGGAGACCATCGGTTCGCATCCAAGCCAATTTTGCACGGCGAACTGAAAGGCTTGAGTCCCGAGAAGCTCTGAGCCGTTTCCCCATCCGACCGAATCTGAAAACATCAGCTTCCAAGAACGTAATGAGGGCACAGTAAAAATCAGACGACTGTCGCAAACGCATGGCTCCGACCCGTAGAACAGGATGGCTATGGTGACCGAGACTCCAGGAAGTGCTCCAGCACGCGGCCGACCGCCTCTAGGGTATGGGGGGAAACGCGATCCAGGGTGTCCGCAGTGGTATGCCACGCCGGATAATCGAAATCGATGATATCTACCGCAGGAATGCCCCGCTGCAGGAAGGGGAGATGATCATCGATCAGCGCCCAGCGGGGTTCCGGAATAAACCATTCTCGATAACCCAGCTCCGCCGCGATCCGCCAAAGCCGTTCGCGCAACACGGGATCCGAATGCCGCTCGTAATAGAACTGTGGGTCGGCGTCCCCGACCATGTCCACCAGGATCATGGCGGTGGGGGTCGTCGTGAGCGTGGCCGCGAAATGCGTGGAACCGATAATCCAGGGAAGGCCGTCCAGCTCCCCCTGATCCTCCGCGTCGAAGAACACCAGCCAGACCTCATGCCGCATGCGCGGGCGATCCAGCGCGCGGGCCAGCTCCAGCAGCACCGCCACACCGCTCGCTCCGTCGTTGGCCCCGAGCACCGGATCCTCTGGGCGTTCTGGATCCCGATCCGCCCGGCGACGGGTATCATAATGCGCCCCCACTAGGATCACCGGACCATGGCCGGTGCGGGCGATCAGGTTGCGCCCGGAGATCCCCGAGGCAACGAAGGGCTGAACCTCAAAGCGCCAGCCCTCACGGATCACATGGTCCTGAATATAGCGCTGAACCTGTTCCCAGCCGGGGCTTCCGGGATAACGCGGGCCCATGGCCAGCTGGGCCTGGATATGGCGGAACGCTGCCTGACCATCGAAGCGGCGTTCCACAGCAGGAGGCGATGGGAGGCATGCGATGAGCAACAGCAGGAAAATTCCCACGCTCTCGCGCAATGCGTTCATCCCCATAATCGGAGATTTCGAGAGGCTAGGAAGGCCCTTCTTTTCGGCCCCTCTCTCTAGGAGAGCCGATCGGGGTTCCTCGAGGTCTGGAGACGGGCAGAGCCGCCTTCGACGGTTCCACCCGCTCCAAAACCTCGCCCTCCCCTCTTGCTGGCGAGACCGGAAGCCCAGCCGTTCCCGTTGCGAACGCGTGCGGTGAATTCGAAGCCGCTCGCGCGAACCATCGATCTCTTCATAGTGGCTCGGGGGCTGGCGGCCCTCCAGCGCCCTCCCAAAGGCTTGCCAGGTCCTCACAGCTGGAATTCACGGCGCACGTTTGCCCATCTGAAATCACAGGGCCGGCAGCGAAGCCGCCCACTCTGCTTTCGCCTTACCCCCTATGCATTCACGAAGGCCTCACGCTCCCAGCCGGGAAAGGCGGCCGGCGTGGGCCAGGATTAGGGGCATGAGATCTGTCGCTGCGAAGATCCCCAGCCCTCCCGTCCGGCACGCTCGCTCCCCAAAGCCGGGCGCGCCATCCGGTCGGGCAGTCCGCGGCGCCCAGAGGAGCACCGGGACTGGGTGCCAGGTATGGGTTCGCAGGGCCGCTGGCGTGGAGTGATCGCCGGTAATCACCAGGACATCCGGCTGCCGCTCCAACAGGATCGGCAGGGCGGCGTCCACAGCCTCAATCACCCGAACCTTGGCCTCGAAATCCCCATCCTCCCCCCGGCTGTCTGTGGGCTTGATGTGGATGAAGAAGAAATCGAAGCGATCCCAGTGGGCGATGGCTTCCTGAAAGATCTCGGCGGGGGTATCGCCATGGACATCGAGGGTTTCCATCCCCACCAAGCGGGCCACCCCGCGATACATCGGGTAGACGGCGGCAGCGACGGCGCGGAGCTTGTAGACGTCCCGAAAAGACGGCAGGCGCGGGGGACGATCGAACCCGCGCAGGGTGACCATATTGGCCGGATGGGCATCGGCTAGGAGCGCCCGCGCGTGCTCGATCCACTGGTTGACCAACGCGGCGGTCCGTTCCGCTTCGGGCTGAAGCGGATGGACGGGCATCGGCGGCACGCCAGTCCTCCCCGGATCGGTCTCCGTCAGCGCGGGGGAAAGCCCTTCTCCGCGCAGCACCAGGATGAAGCGATGCTCTTTTACTGGCTCCACAAATATCTCCACACCCTCCAGGCGAATAGACCGCAAGCGCTCCACGAGGCGGGCGTTCACCTCCGTCGGGATCCGGCCAGCGCGCCGATCCGTAATTCGGCCTTCCGCATCCACGGTAACGAAGTTGCCCCGGGCAGCCACATCGTGAGGCTCCAGGGGGAAGCCGATTCCGACCGCCTCCAGCACTCCCCGTCCGACTGGGTAGGCCAGCGGATCGTAGCCAAAGAGGGCCAGATGGGCATATCCGCTTCCAGGGGCTATTCCGGGCCGCACCGGGATGTGGAGGCCCAGCGTGCCCTCCGCCGCGAGGCGGTCCATGTTCGGCGTATGGGCAGCCTCCAGCTCCGTCGGCCCTCCGGGCTTTACCGGCATCCCGCCCAGGCCATCCATGACCAGTAGCACGATCTTGGTCGCGCCCTCGGTGGCAAGCTCCGCAATCAGCCTAAGATCCGCCATTGGGCCTTCCTCCGTTGTAGAGGATTTCGGAAGTGGAAGCGAGCGAGCCGCTCGATGGTTGAGAAAGAGCCTAGTGGTTCAAACACGACTTCCAATCCTTAGCCCCGAAAAGATTTTTCCCCTTCCTCATCTCAGAGGCCCTAGAGAGAAGCCTATCCTACTTCTTCTATCGCAGGAGCTTAGATCAGCGCTGCTGCCCGAGGTTGCCCAAGGTGCATACCCCGTTTGCCTGAAGTCAAATACTAAAGTCGAATACTAAAATGGCTTGGGGCGAAATTCACTCCGCTTCCAAGAAGCGCTGCAAAGCCTCTTGAAGCCGTCGGGCGAGCAGGAGAACCTCCTCCGGAGCGGCGCGACCCGCCGTCCGATCCTGAAGCCTCTGGAAGTCCGCCTGCAATTGTCGCACTTCGACCGGACGGGTCAACGCCAGATGCCCTGCCGCCTGATCAAACGCGGAGCGCGCCCGCTGCAGCGCTCCCTGCGCCTCATCGGGCGCGGTCGGATAGGTTTGCAGGAAAAGATCGAGCTGGCGGACGGCCTCTTGAAGCTCCCGGCGCGCGAGCCGTGCGGTTTCCGCTTCCGTGCGGGGCCGTATGGCCCAAGCCAGGCCCCCCAGGAGACCCACGATGGTGGCTGTGCCCAGCAGGATGGGCACCCAGTGAGCTCGAAGCCAGAGTATCATAGTTCCTCCGAAGCCAATGTCGCAGCAGGGTGATGGGGTTGAGAGACGGATGGGGCCGCCGAAGACGGCCTCGCCCACTTCTCCCTGAGCAGTTATCTTAACCCGTTTGACCGAGAGTTCCAACCGTGAGAAGGCTGGGATTATTGCTGCTCTCCTTTTTAATGATCGGGCTTCTCTTCCAGCTCACCGTGCCCCTCTTTGAGACGCCAGATGAGATCTGGCATATCGGCCTAGCCGCCCATCTGGCGCGAGGAGGATCATTGCCGATACAGGTGCCAGGGGAGGACACACCCTGGCGTCAGGAAGGAAGCCAGCCGCCCCTGTATTACATGCTCCTGGCTGCCCTCACCCGCGTGCTCCATCTGCCCCTGGAGGATCTGGATCGGGTTCTGATCGTGAACCGTCATCCGTCCCCCGGCAACGCTGCTCTTCCGGACAACAAGAACATGGCCCTTCACGGATCGTGGGAGCGCTTTCCCTGGCAGGGAGCTGTCCTCACCCTCCATCTCTGGCGGCTGTTCTCGCTGGTCCTGGGGATGATCGCCCTGGTCGCGATCTACGGTGCCCTTCGGACGATGGCCCCGGATCGGCCGCGCTGGGCCATCGGGACCGCTGCCCTGGTGGCGTGGAACCCGATGTTTCCCTTCATCATGGGCGCAGTGAACAACGATGTCCTGGTGAATACACTCTCCGCGGTTGCCCTCTGGCTGCTGGCCCTGATCTGGCGAAAAGGACCTTCAGGGTTTCGCCTGATCCTGCTGGGGCTGATCCTGGGGATGGCGGCCCTGAGCAAACTCAGCGGGCTCGCCCTCTGGATCTTCACTCCAGGCGTCCTCGTCTTGCTCTGGAACAGGCATCGATGGAGCCGATGGGGCCTTCTTCAAGCCCTCGCCCTAATCTACGGGCTGGCCGGCCTGGTCTCCGGATGGTGGTTCGCGCGCAACTTCATGCTGTATGGGGATCCCACCGGATTGAACGTCATGCTGGAGATCTTCGGCCGCCGATCCCCTCCCCACAACCTGGCAGAGCTGCTTTCGGAGATGCGCGGGCTGATCTGGTCGTTCTGGGGAGTATGGGGATGGTTCAACATCGTCGCCGATCCGCCGGTTTACTTGTTCCTGGAGCTTTGGGGCGTCTTATCCGTGATGGGCGCCATCTTCACGGGGGCCAGGGCCTGGCGTCAGCCGGACCGCGAGCTTCGGGCGCTGTGGGCGGGCGCGCTGGGCTACACCGGCCTGGTCCTCCTCGGGCTGCTTCGGTGGACCTCGTTGACCTCTGCTTCCCAGGGGCGGTTATTGTTCCCGGCGATTGGGCCGATCGCCTGGATGCTCTGGGCCGGTTGGGAATACTGGGTCCGTCGATGGGCCCGGGGCAAGTCCGCAGGATGGGTGTGGGCTCCAGCGGTGATCTGGATGGGGATCGCGTGGATAGCGCCCCTTCGCTACATCTGGCCGACCTATGCAGGGCCATCCACGTGGACAGCGCTCCCGGCTCAGGCCCGCATGGTCGATGGGGTGTTCGGAGATCATTTGCGGCTGGTGGCCTATCTTCCGGGCTCTGCCGCGCCCGGACAGCGCCTTCCGTTCACGCTGTTCTGGGAATGCCTGCAACCCACGGAGCGGCCCTGGAGCGTGTTCCTCCATCCGGTCCAGACTCCCCGTGTGCATGATGTTCGGCAGGTGGATCGCCATCCAGGCCGGGGCCTGTTTTCCACCACCGACTGCCGGCCGGGCTTCCGGTTCGTGGATCCCTACTGGGTGACGGTGGGCTTCGACAACGAGGTTCCGGCCGTCCTCCGCTTGCGCATCGGGATGTGGGATCTCGACAGCGGTTGGATCGCCCCGATTCGGGATGGCCAGGGGCAGCCCATCGATTACCTGATCCTGGAGGCCGGGAAGATCCGGGGGCGGACGCCGCTCTCGCCCACCCAGTTGATCGACGCGCGTGTCGGCCCGGCTCGCCTGATCGGCGTGGATCGCCCGATGGAAGTCCGCCCGGGGGAGACCTTCACCGTCACACTTTACTGGGAGGTGGAAGCGGCGCCCGTGGAGGACTGGCGGGTGTTTGTGCATGTGGGGGATCCCGATCGCCCGCCGCTGCTCCAGCATGACGGCCCTCCCGTGCAGGATGATCTTCCCGCCCGCTGGTGGGAGCTGGGGGATCAATTCGCGGACCCTCATCCTTTGAAGATCCCACCCGATTTCCTACATGGGGTTTACGCACTGCGGGCCGGCCTCTACCGCCCAGATGGGCTACGGGCCGAAGTGACGGGCCCGCAAGGCGAGCGCCCGCCTCACCGGGCCGTGGAGCTGGGGATCCTTCGTGTAGTCTCTCCCTGATGGGTTATAATTTCTTTATAGCCATAATCGATAATACCAGCGAATTACGCAGGGCATCCCATTTCGGCTGGGCGGAAGATCTCCTCACCCCATTCCCTCTCTCCCACAAGAAGAGAGGGGAAAGGGGGTGGGGCGGCAGCTTCCCTGTCGTCCCTAAATTTCTCCTTGTCCTTTGCCAGAAGAGAGAAGAGGCGAGGGAGATGAGAGGAGCAGATCCGCCCTCCAGGTTATTCCTGCCGCGGGACCACTGCAATCCGTTTCCGTCTATTTTTGTGCGAGGTATATAGAGCTTCGGCTAGTCGGTGATCTACCAAGCTCCGAAAAGGGCCTTGCCCGCTACGATACGGACACTACTCAAGGGGATCTCGAGATGGATCTCACGGATTTGATTTTGCTTCCGGTGGCTTTCCTGGGTGCGACGGTAGCCGCCTTCTGGCTAAGCATGGTGATCTGGACGTTCCGGGACATCCGATCTCGGACCCGGGATCTACCCACCCAATTTTTAGCTACGTTGCTGGTGGCCGTGCTGAACGTTCCGGGATTGCTGATCTATCTGATCCTGCGGCCTCAGGAGACCCTAGCCGAAGCCTACGAACGGGCGCTGGAGGAGGAATGGATCCTGCAGAGCTTAGAGGAAATCGAGCAGTGCCCAGCTTGCAGTCGGCGGGTGAAAGCAGACTTTATCGTCTGTCCTTACTGCCACACCCACCTGAAACAACCCTGCCCTCGCTGCCAGCGGGCGTTGCGCATGGAGTGGAGCCTGTGCCCGTATTGCGGCATCACATTAGGTGCTCCCACCCCATCGCCAACAGCATCCACTTCAGCGCGCGGGCACCAGTGAAGGGATTGTGTCAGAATCACCGAGCTTTACTGACTTCCGCGGCTGGAAACCTTGGGATAAACTTCCGACAGAGCCCAAGGAGGCCGATCTGCCGATGAGAGGAGGGTGATCCAGCTGGCATGACGGCGCTGCTGGCTGTCGACGTGGTTTACGAAGGCTCAGCGCTTCTGGCGGCCTGACGCCGAGATGGTCTGCCTCGCGTTGCGCTCTTAGGTGCCCGACCAGAAGGTCTCTGAACGGCGGGGATGATCAACAAGTGAATGCGACCTAAGCATTCGTGCTCGTTCAGGAATGATCCCCACATGATGGCGACGCTGACGGCGATACTTCCTCCCTGGGGCTTCACACAGCTTGATCCTCGGGATCGATCGTTGTCTGCAAGTTATCGGCTTCTCATAATGAAAGCCCCATCCGTCTCGCCGAAGGGGGATCTTAGAGCAAGGAACGTTCTAACCCTCATATTGTAGTAAGCCACACCCAGTGATGCTCCCGCACCACTCCCCAGATCCCAGAGAACCACACAGGGGATGTCCAGCCTTCTTGCGAGCTGAAGAGCGGCCCGCTCCATCGCTAGCAAGGGCACGATGGCACGGTCTCCCTCGGCGGATGAGCTATAGTGGATAGCCCCCGGTGCCAGGCGGAAAATACCTAGACCCCAATGGCGGTTCAAGCAAGGCGACCGATCCCAAACTGGACTTAGATCCTTAAAACGCTGCGGCTTCCGAATTGGAGCTGAAATATCGGCGTTCGCTTATGGAACATCCCCTTATGGAACATCCCCTCTGGCTGCTCTCGATTTGGATCCCAGCCAGACTCTGAGGAATGGCGATTATACGACTGAGATTTCATAGGTCTGGGATGGAGCAAGGCCATTGGCGCGACTCAAGATGCCCTTGGACCCATCCGATTCGTGGCTTTCCCAAGAGCACACGCCGGGCCTCAGGCCTCGCGCTGAATTCTTGCTTGCGGCTCACTGTGGGAACAAGGCCGAAACTCCTTCAACAGCCAATGGGGCCTCAGAAGAGCTGATGCTGAATCGACTTGGAAGGAGAAATCTGAGGTCTACCGAATCCAGATTATAATAAACAAATAGGAAAGGCGGTGGCGACATGGTGGGCGTCCAGAATCCTACGACCCTCGAGTTCCTACTGGAACGGATTCAGGATCCCCTGAGCCCTTCGGATCGAGAGCGGATCGAGCGGGCTTATCAGTTCGCGGGATGGGCTCATGCTCATCAGACCCGCGCCTCGGGAGAGCCGTATTTGTATCATTGCTTAGCCGTGGCGAGCATTCTGGCCGAGCTCCGCATGGATCCTCCAGTGATCGCGGCCGGCCTGCTCCATGACGTCGCTGAAGACACAGGGGTCACCCTGGAAGATATCCGGCGGGAATTTGGAGAAGAAATCGCCCGTCTGGTCGATGGGGTCACCAAGCTGAAATACATCGATCGCCTCCGCGCCCAGCCGGAGGATGGGGAGGCCCGTCGCACCGCTCGAGATGAGCAGAGCGCTGAGAACATCCGCAAAATCTTCTTCGCTATGGTAGAAGATCCCCGGGTGGTGCTGATCAAGCTGGCGGATCGCCTCCACAACATGCGCACCTTAGGAGCGCTTCCCCCTGAGAAGCAACGGCGGATTGCCCGTGAGACGCTGGAGATCTATGCTCCTCTGGCCAACCGCCTAGGGATCTGGCAGCTGAAGTGGGAACTAGAGGATCTGGCCTTCCGCTACTTGGAGCCGGAGAAGTATCGGGAGATCGCCCGGGCCATCGATGAACGCCGAGCGGAACGGGAGCGTCATATCCGGCAGATTGTCGAGCGGATCAAAGCTCGCCTAGCCGAAGAAGGGATCCAGGCCGAGGTCACCGGCCGGGCCAAGCACATCTACAGCATCTACCGCAAAATGCTCCGCAAGGGGGTCTCCTTCGACCAGGTCTACGATGTGCGGGCCGTCCGCATCATCGTGAACACAATCCCGGAATGCTACCAGGTCCTGGGCATCATCCACTCCATGTGGCGACCCATTCCGAAGGAGTTCGACGACTACATCGCCAATCCCAAGGATAACTCCTACCGTAGCCTGCACACGGCGGTGATGCTGGAGGACGGCAAAACCTTAGAGGTGCAAATCCGCACTTGGGAGATGCACTGGGAGGCCGAATACGGTATCGCCGCCCACTGGATCTATAAGGAGCGCGTTTCCCGACGCGACCTCGCTTACGAGCGCAAAGTGGCCTGGTTGCGCTCCCTGATGGAATGGCGTAACGAGGTGGCCTCTGCTCGCGAGTTCGTGGAGTCTCTCAAAACCGACGTCTTCGAGGATCGAATCTATGTGTTCACCCCCAAAGGGGACGTGATCGACCTGCCCCGGGGGAGCACTCCCATCGATTTCGCCTATCATATCCACACTGAGCTCGGGCATCGCTGTCGCGGTGCCCGAGTGAACGGCAAATGGGTTCCCCTGAACTATGTCCTTCAAATGGGGGACCAGGTGGAGATCATCCCGGCTAAGCACGGCGGCCCCAGCCGAGACTGGCTGGATCCGGCCAAGGGCTACGTCAAGACCTCTCGCGCCCGACAAAAGATCCGCCAGTGGTTCAAGCAACAGGGTCGAGCCCAGAACATCCTCCACGGTCGGGAGATCTTAGCCCAGGAAATCCGACGCTTAGGGGTCCCCTTCTCGGTCGACGAGGCCCTCCGACGGCTGTTCGATGAGTTCCGGGAGTCCGGTTATAAGGAGCCCGATGATCTGCTAGCGGCCATCGGGTGGGGGGATATTTCTCCTGAGCAACTGGCCCCTCGCCTGATCCGGATGGAAGAAGAACGTCGTCGGGAGGAACAAAAGTCCACGTCCGAACTTCCCACCCCTACTGAGCGCTATGAGGCCTCCCCGCCCGTGCTGGTGGAGAATAACCCTCAGGGCCTTCTGATGCAACTAGCCCGCTGTTGCAACCCGGTGCCCGGGGATGAAGTAATCGGATATATCACCCGCAACCGGGGGATCACCATTCACCGCCGCAATTGCCCCAACGTTCTGAACATCCGCATCCCCGAGCGCCTCATCGAGGTGCAGTTCCCTGCCGGGGAGAAGGGATACCCCGTTGAAATCGAGATCGTGGCTATCGACCGGGTGGGCCTGCTTCACGAAATCAGTGGCGTGTTGAAGGACGAGCAGATCAACATCGCCCGGATTACAGTGGACACACGGAACGGCTTCGCGGTCTTCCAGGCCACTCTGGAAGTCCGCTCGGTGGCCCAGCTACATCGAGCGCTGACCCGAATCGAGCAGATCGCAAATGTCCGCGAGGCTTATCGCCGTCGCTAAAGAACGCGAAAGAAGAACGCGGCTTCGCTCCATCTGCCTACCCTCTCGATCCTTTCCACAGCGCCCCTCCGGTTTTAGGAGGGGATCTTTTCATTTCACCAGCCCTCGCTGACGAGCTACCTCGTAAAGAAGAAGGGCCCCGGCCACTGCAACGTTTAAGGACTCCATCCCCCGAGCCATTGGGATCCGCACGGTGCGATGGGGCATGGATTGCGCCTCCGGCCCTGGACCAGCCGCTTCGCCCCCGAGGATCAGAGTCACGGGCTTCCGCCAATCCACCTCGAAGTAAGAGTAGATGCCTGTGGGCATCGCCAGCCAGATCGCAGTGCCCTCCAGGAGACGGGAGATGTCCATCCACGAGGCCTGACGCACCGGTAGAACGAAATGGGCACCTGCCCCAGCCCGCACCGCCTTCGGATGCCAGGGATCTGCGCTGCCTGGAGAGATCACCACACCCTCCACACCGGCCGCCGCCGCGCTGCGCAGCACTGCCCCGATATTCCCCGGCTCCTGCACCCGATCCAGAAGGACTAGAAAAGTCAACCGCTCCGGCCAAGGAAGCTCTGGGATCGGTGCCACCGCAATCAACCCTTGAGGAGTCTCCGCCTCCGTGCACATTCGTAGAATCGCGGGAGCGACCTCATAACAGGGCACTTCTGCGGCCCGAAGGCGGGCCAGAGTCTCTTGGGCGCGAGGGGTGGGATTCCCATAGAAGGCGAAAACGGGCCGACAATCCGGATGCTGGGCGCTGAAACGCAACGCCTCGTCGATCAGGCGGGGGCTCTCCAGAACCATCTGCCGATACTCCCGACGCGCTTTCCGATGCTTTAGCAGCGCCCGCACCCGCTTGACCTTTTGGTTGGAGGGACTGGCAATTCGGAGCATCGCCGAGAGGCAAACGCACATCTTTAAGAAGCAGGCGGGTCATTTTCAAGTAGCCCACCCCACCTTTCAACGTCGCGGGCGCGTAGTCTTACGCCCGGTCCTCTCAGACGGAGAGCACCCGCTTCTCCCTCCCCCTCCATCCGGCTCAGATGCGTGGGGGAAAGCCGAGAGAAGGATTAAGCGGGCTCCAACGCCTGCAACGCCTGACGCGCAGTTTCAGCCAGCTGGGCAAAGGTTGCCGCATCCCTCACTGCTAGATCTGCTAGGATCTTACGGTTGATCGCGATCCTAGCAGCCCGCAACCCTGCGATCAACCGGCTATACGAGAGACCATTCTGACGCGCTGCGGCATTGATCCGCATGATCCAGAGGCGGCGAAAATCCCGCTTGCGTTCCCGCCGGTGGCGATAGGCATAAGCTAAGGATTTAATCATCGCCTCGTGGGCTCGTCGATAATGCCGACTGCGAGACCCTCGTTGGCCCTCAACATGTTTCAAAACCTTCTTGTGGCGACGGCGATTGGTCACACTGCTTTTTACACGAGTCATTGCGACTTTCCCCCGATCGTTTATGCCCATGATTCCGTTCGACTGCGCTGGGCCGCAGCAAGAGGGCAAATCCCTTTCAGCGCGCGCCGGCCCATAAAGAAGGCTGGGGCGCCGTGTTTAGGCGGCGCCCCGGTCGTGAAATTCAGACTAAGATTCATAGCCAGGAAGCTTAGATCAAAAAGGCAACCAGCCAAGCTGTTCCCTCTGATCTAGTCTAGATACGGGGCCAGCCGCTTCACTTGTTTATAAACAGAAGGCTCGTTCACCGTCAACATCTCATCGTAGAGCCGCTTCGTGCGTTTCGCACGCTTGCGACGCAGATGGCTGCGGCCAACTTTTGCACGCAACAGTTTCCCGCCTCCAGTATACCGAAGCCGCTTAGCGGTCGCCTTATGTGTCCGAATTTTTGGCACTTTCGATTACCTCCGAACTGGATTCCGCCTTTCGTTCCACGGATAGCCCTCCCTTCCGGCGCAGAGGGGCCAGCACCATCACTATGCTCTGCCCTTCCACGCTAGGTGGCGTCTCCATCGTTCCCACATCGGCCACCTGTTCTGCAAAACGCTGCAACATCTCTATTCCTAGTTGCAGGTGCATCATCTCCCGCCCACGCATCCGAACCTGAACCTTCACCTTATTTCCATCATTAAGAAAGCGCCGGGCATCCCGCACCTTGAATCCTATATGATGAGGATCCGTAGTCGGGCGCAGGCGAATCTCTTTCACCACGATCTGCTTAAGCGCTTTGCGAGCCTCCCGTTCCTTCTTGGCCTGTTCGTAGAGGAACTTGCCGTAGTCCATAATGCGGCAGACCGGCGGATCTGCCTGGGGAGCTACCTCCACCAGATCCAAGCCATGTTGACGCGCGGCAGCGAGAGCCTCTATCAGGGAAACCACACCCATCTGCTTTCCATCCGGGCCGATCAACCGAACCTGCCGCGCCCGGATTGCCTCATTCACACGATGCTTTCGCGCCGAAATATGATCCTCCTCTTGGAAACAGGATCTGGCAAAAGATCATAGCATAGGGCTGCCCGAGCGTCAAACCCAACACCCTCTCTCCCCAGTAAGGACAACGCATATGGCAAACCTACCAAACAACTCGACTACCCCCGCCAGCTGGGATCTGCTGGCCTAGGTCTGGTTGAATTAATCCGACAGACCCGACTTGGAAAGGGGAACCTTTATTAGTTACGATCTGCTCGATCTGCTGGGCTTGCTCCGCCCACTCCATCGGGACTGGAACCTCCACCCAATGGAAGGACGCTGCGATCAGCGCTCAGCGCTATAGATGGCCTCATAATGAAGCCAGGGATGGATTCCTTTCCGCTCCAGTCGGGCTCGCACTATCTGATCCTCGATCGGATCCCCCACCTCATAAGATCATCATCCAGTCCGCGTGGAATCGCAAGGCGTGCTCCTTCAGGCCGCAGGTCCCTCTGTGAACGGTTCACCTGTTGTTGGCGACGCTTCACCTCGACGCTGAGCCATTATTTGCTCGAACTGGGCCCGACTTTCCTCCAGCCATTTACGGAGCTCCTCCGCACGGCGGCGTGCTTCCGCCGCGGCCTCCTCAGCCCGTCGACGGGCTTCGATCAGCGCGGCCTCGGCATGCGAGCGGGCCTCAGACGCCACCTCCTCAACATGCGTTTTCAGCGCAATCCCCTGCTCCTGCAATAACCGTCGAGTCTCCTCACCCGAGCGAGGCGCAAACAAAAGGGCCGCTACCGCGCCTACTAGGGCTCCGGTCAGGAACCCAGCTAGAAAGGCCCCGAACTCTCCCCCATGCTCGTGCTCCGCCATTTGTCACCTCCATTTCTAAGATCAAGAATCGAAGCGAAAATCCTGAATGATGATGCGTGTCCCTGCAGAGATCTAGAAGCGGGACTGCAAGCCCTTCGCTGCCGAATAACTGCAATCTCCCATCGATTAAGAAGCCAGCATCCCAGCAACCCTTAAGCTTGCATGCAGATACGCTTCCCCGCGGGAAACGTCTAAGCCCCAGTGAGGTGGAAAGCACACTCCTCCTTTCTCACCTCTCACCCAGGCACCAGAATGAAGCTGGGCACCGCCCGGAGCGCGCCTGATATCAACGACCGCGCAGCAAACGGATTACAGTTCGCGCCACTTGAGCGAGCCCCGCTATCACACTAGCCGCTTCAATTGTCGGACGAGCCATGTGTCGGCCTAAGAAGACACTCGTCCCATGCACCGTATCCACCGTTTCCCGAGCCCGTTGAAGGATAGGTTGGATCTCCTGCTGGAACCAATCCAAGAGGCGGATCACTCGATAAATCAGAAAGATCCCTACGGTGGTCAACAAGAACAACTGAAGAGCAAGAGCAACGATCAGCACATCCCGCAGAACTGCAGCGGTGGCTGGGTGCATGTAAAGAAAGACCAAGAAGACCACCATCAGGGCCAGGGCTGCCGCGCTCACAAGGATCCAGCTGACACGAGGCCAGCGATGCAAACCCATAGGAAACACCTGTTCTGGGATTAGTGGGCAAAAAGCCATCGTTCTGTAATACCACCCGCCAAATAGATTATAGCCGAAATATCCCCAGGATAAATGCGCCACGGCGAGTGCCTCGCGGGGGAGATCAGGCTGCCCTCTTAGCAACACGATGGATCTGATCCCCTCAGCCGGATCGGCAACTCCTGCCCCCTCACATGGATTTCACGGATTCTAGAACTGCAACATCGTCGAGCGTAGTTCCTTCAATCCAAAGAGCAGTTGAAGCAACTCCCAGCTACGTTCCAGTTTCTCAGATTTGACTGCTACGAACAATCCAACCCGTTGCGAATTCTGCGCGGAGCAGTTGTGCAGGGAAAGGCTTTTTGATATAATAAGCCATTGCGGATTGGATCGCATGCAGTCATGGTTTTGTTAGGATCGGCACAGCCTGCTCAGCCGCCACGCATCCATGATTGCGGGAATAGGGGGAACAGCCTGGAGGATTACCGAGTCCTCAGCATGAAAATGTCCCGTGCTGCTTCACGGCGTAGGCCAAGCAAGTATCCCGGGCGAAGGGTATGGCTTCTTTAGCTTTCGTCTTTTGACGAACCGGTCATCACCTTGCATTGAGGTCATCTCCTCAGAGCTATTAGGTTCGCCAACCAAATAGGCAGCCGTTCCGGCTTTTGGCATGCGTCGGGCGCCTCCGATGATGCCGGGTGCGGAACCCGTGCTGCCTATTTGCTTTGTAGGGAACGGTGCGTGCGGAGCCGTTTCCCTTCAGGCGCTGGAGGGCGCCGATCACATTCCGGGGAAAGGAGGTGAACGATGGCGGGGGAGATCCTGACCCTGGGACGCTCGGAGCTGGCCCGGCTCCTGCGTGCGATCCTGCGGGAGGGGAACCCCTGGCAGGCGGCGGGCACCGCTGGGCTCCCCTTTCCACGGGTGGTCGAGGGCATCAAGCAGCTCCTCGATGCCGGAGCCCTTGCCTTCGATGGGAACCGCCTGCAACTGACCCCACGGGGCCAGGATCTGGCCCGGGATCTGGGGATTACGGTGGCCCCGGACATCCGGTGCCTTGCCTGCCAGGGGAGCGGGATCGATCTGAGCTTCTTCCAGAAGGTGACCCGGCGCTATGAGGAACTGGCCCAGGGGCGCCCCGAACCTTTGGCGGCTTACGACCAGGGCTATCAGACCATTGACTCGGTGATGCGCCGGGTGGCCCTGATGATCGCCCAGGGGGATGTGGAGGGCAAGGACGTGGTGGTGCTGGGAGATGATGACCTGGCCAGTCTCGCCTTGGCCCTGACCGGGTTACCCCGCTCGGTCGTGGTCATCGAGATCGATCAGCGCCTGTGCGCGTTCATCGAGCAGGCCGCTCGCCGCGCCGGCCTGAACGTCACGGTCTACTGCCGTAGCCTGACGGATCGCCTTCCCCCTGAGCTCCTGGGACAATTCGATACCTTCCTGACCGATCCGACGGAGACGGAGCATGGCCTCCTGTTGTTCCTGGAAAAGGGGTTCATGTGCCTGAAGAAGGGGGAAGGCCGCGCGGGTTACTTTGGCATCACCCGCATTGAGTCCAATATCAGCAAGTGGCACATCTGGCAGCGGGAGCTACTGAACCGGAATGCCATCACGTTCACCCACATCCTGCCCGACTTTAGCCTCTACGCCAACTGGGAGGAGCCCGAAGAACAGCCCATCCCAGACCTTCCGCCTTTCGCCCGTCCTTCCCCTGTGCCTTGGTATCGCTCGACGTTCTTCCGGGTGGAGACCCTGCCTGAGTTCCAGCCGCCGGCGGATTATGTGATCGAAGGAGGGCAGGAACTTTACGAGGATGAGGACGCCATCGACAAGGTGTGGCGCAGTCTGGATGTGGACACTGCGATCGCTGCCTCGGTGATGACGCCCGCTCCGACCCCCTTCCCCACCCAGCTGACCTTGGGGCGGCACGTGATCGCGGAGTTCTGGAAGTGCCGGAACCGGGAGCCCTTACGGAACCTCAAGCAGGTTCTGGAGCTCACGGTGCGCAGGGCCGGCGCCACCTTGCTGAACATGAAGATCCATCGCTTCGTCCCCGATGGCTTCTCGGCCATAGTGTTGCTTGCCGAGTCGCACATCTCCCTGCACGCCTGGCCGGAATACGCGTATGTGGCGGTCGATGTGTTCACCTGCGGGGGAGCAGATCCGGAGGTGATCGTTGAGATGCTTAGGGACTATCTACAACCTACCGAGTCCGCTCAAATCGCCTTGGAACGTGGCTTAGGGCCCTTGTTCGTCTTGCCAGCTCTCCCTCCGGAAACTAAGGCAGCTTCTCTGGGCTCCCCACCACTTTCTAGGGGATTTTGAAACTCACGTCCTCCATGTGCCCGCAGGGAGAGAAGATATCCCATTTTTAGTTCCATATAGTCTCCGGGAAGGCTGCTAGAGACAGCCTTCCCGGCTTCTCCATCTCGGCAAGTTGTGACACAAGCCTATACTAGCCTTAAATAGCAAGCATGAGAGCCTAACAGGTAGTGCGACCTCCCATTCAGACCGATTTTCCACGACCAGCTGGCCTGTCCCTCACAGAGGTTCTCACCTTATCTCACCTCGGCCTCTCCCGTAGCCGATGGAGAGGGCAGGCGCTCCAGCGCATGTCGCAACAAAGAGATTCGCTCCTCAATCCCTAGCGGTCGTGCTGGAAGAAGAATACTGATCATCGTTCCCTGCTCCTCTCCACCGCGAAGGAACAAATCCCCACCTAGGGCTTGCGCAGTGCGCTTGGCGATGACCAGCCCCAGCGCCGCCGGATCAATATGAGATCGGGCCCGCTGCAGATAGAAGCCCTCCATCATGCCCTCGTTCAGCCAGGCGAGGATCTCCCGAGATAGACTCAGACCAGGATCCACGATCTCGATCAGCAAAACTGGCTCCTTCACCTGTCCATGGATCTCAATCTTTCCTTCCTCAGGATGAATGGTGAGCAAGAAATCCAATAGGGTGCGCAGGATGTAAGAGGTATAAGGCCCATCTACCGCGGCTTGAGCCGCTTCCGGCGATAAATGAACATGGAGCTCAATCTTTTTTTCGGACATGCGGGACTCATACGCCCGGAGGAGAGCTTGAATCAGATGAGTTAGGGGAAGAGGATCTACAAAAGCAATCGGTTGGCGCTGGAGCTCCGCAAAAGCGGCCAAGGGGACGATGTACTCCAGCAGCCGATACGCCCCCCGTAAAGCCGCATGGAGCATGGCAACGGACTCTAGATCGCTCCGATCCTTCAGATGCCCTAAGGCAGCCTCCAAGAAACCGATCACTAATCCCAGCGGCTGGCGGAGCTCTGCCCCCGCCCGGGCGATGAAGGAAGTCTTTAGCTCATCCAAATCCCTCAATCGGCGATAGGCATGTTCCAATTCCTCTCGCTTCGACCGCTCCTGTTCGTAGAGCCCTCGAAGCTCCCGAAAGGCGGAGAGCACCTGATGCTCTAGGCGAGACAGCCACTCGTCAGGTGTCAAATGTGGGTAACTCATCGATCGCTCCTGCTATGAAAAAAGATCCGCCTCTATTCGAAATCAGATCAGCTTGTGGGAGCTCAGGGGACGATTGAAGACAATCCGCCTAACCTCCAAGAGCCGTAACACAAGGGCATGGGTCCTCGCCTCAGGGTCCAATGCGCTCACGTGACGGGGTTCGCTTCATAAGCATGTAGTTCCTTACTTCAAATTTTATCCTCTTATTTTTGGAAAGAAAAAACCGAACGTCATCCGGTGACTGCTGACTTCTATCCTTTATCTCTAGGCACAAACGGCCAAAGAGGATAACGCCACAATATGATCGCCTCATCGTCTCCTAAGGGGAGCCGCCGCGTTCGATAGACAGGCGATCAGGTGATGAGTCAAAATTCCCTTGTTGCAAAGCCGAGACTATGAGGATGCAGAGAGAGGCCGACATGGCCTATGATTCCTTTTCGCACATTGGTTGCCGCTCTTCAACAGAAGAAGCAATAGGAACCCAACCGGAGGATCCATATTGACTAACAGGAAGGCACAGCATTCCTGAGGGAGGGAACGGGAAGGGGATGAGAGCTCACAAACGTCTTCAGAGGTTGATGCAGCGGCTTTCTCCATGGGAGATTGAAACGCTTCAGTTCGCCCGCGATGCGTTGATCATCGCGTTAGGAAATATCGTTAGCCGTCTGATTGGGCTGTTTCGGGAGACGGTCAAAAGCGAACTGTTCGGATCGAGCGGGCCGCTAAGCGCCTTCGAGGCCGCAGCGGTCGTCCCGATCCAGCTTTATGATCTCCTTGTTGGAGGAATGGTGAGCTCCGCTTTGGTACCGGTGTTTCGGGAGTATGCCGACCGCCTTGCCGAACTCCGCCGTCTTGCCGGCGCGGTTCTCACCTGGGTCTGGCTGATAATGGGATGCGCCGTGTTAATCGTTCAGCTCGCCGCAAAGCCAGCGGCCTGGCTGCTCGCGGGCGGTCTGGAGCCTGAGCTGCTGGAGCTTACAGCCAATCTGCTCCGCTGGACGATCCTATCAGTCTGGTGGATTGCGACAGCCGGGGTGCTCGGCGGGCTCCTGCAAGCATGCCAACGGTTTGCTCTCCCTGCCTTCACTGCCGCAATCTTCAATGCCGCGATGGTCACGATAGCGATCCTGTTCGGAGCGCAGCTGGGCGTCACCGCCTTAGCCCTGGGCATGGTGGCTGGCGCCCTCCTCCAAGTCCTGTTGCAGCTCCCAGCTCTATATGGCCTGTGGCCAAAGCTGTCTTGGTATCATCCCGCTCTGCTTCGCATCGTTCAACTGTATTCCCCCGTAGTGTTCGGATTAGCTGTCAATCAGATCGCTATCTTGCTCAGCTACCATCTGGCCTCCCATGCCGGCCCCAACAGCATCGCTTGGATGCGGTATGCGACCACATTGATCCAGTTCCCCTTAGGCCTGATCGTGACGGCCATCTCCGTGGCCATTCTCCCTCGGCTCTCTCGCCTGAGCGTGGAGGCCCGCCAGGGGAAAGAAAGTCTGGAGCCCTTCCGCGCCACCTTGATGGCCGGATTGCGGATGGTGATCGCCCTGATCATCCCTGCTGCCTTTGGCCTGTATGTGCTGGCAGATCCAGTGATCGACCTTCTTTTCCAGCATGGGCACTTCACGGCCACTGACACTGTCGTTGTAGCAGGAGTATTACGCGCTTATCTTCCCGGACTGATCTTTGCTGCAATTGACCAGCCACTGGTTTTTGCCTTCTATGCCCGTCAGGATACTCTCACCCCCGCCATGGTGGGTTTGATTTGCAACGTAGGGATTTATTTGGCGGCGGCCCTAGCACCCACCCTCTTTCGCCCGCTCCAGGTGACAGATTTGGCAATAGCGAATTCAGTGCAATGGGCTGCGCATGCGCTGCTAATGAGCATATTGCTCCTCCGTCAGATCGGGCCTATGCACTCCTACGGACTGGGTCGATGGACGGCCCATGTCCTGATTGCCTCGCTCGTGATGGCCCTGGGCATTGCGCTCGTCTGGTCTAGGCTCTCCTCTCCTATCTCTCCTTCTACGCATCTTGAGGAGGCGACCCGCCTGTTCACGGTCGGAGGCTGCGGCTTGATCATCTACGGTTTCACCTTGGGAGGCTTAAGCCGGCTTTCGGTTACCCGCTGGTCTTAACTCCGTCCACAAGAGCCCATTTCATCATAATCCAGTGCAGAAGAGCCAGAAGGTTCAGCGCCTGCCAGGCGCAGTGGGACAACTCTCACATCTCCCCCTCTGTTTTCACCAGCTCGCTTGAATCCGTCTGCTGATTGTTCAGCAACGCGATGCTTCCCCCACCAGATCAACATTCCTTCGAAGATCCTCAGCCTGGGGATATACCATTCACAAGCTCCTCGATGGCTCTCGTCGGGAACTTCCTATCCGCCACGGACGTCTTCTATATCGGAACGGCTCCTTAGGGGATATCGACCCGATGAGGCTACCCGAGGGGCTGTCGGCTGAGAAAAACTCATCTTGTAGGAGGTCACCATGAAAGGCTCGCGATGGTTGATCGGTTGGGGGGGAATGATCGGATTGTTGCTGATCAGTGCATGCCGTCCAGTCATTGCTCCATCTAGCACCGAAGCCCCGTTGACATCCGACGTTCGGGCTGCTTTCGCGGCTTCGGCGGGCAATTCCGCGGGGCTCAGCGTAATCGGCGTAGGAACCGTGCGAGCGCGGCCGGATCAGGCGGTGGTGACACTGGGGGTGGAAACGGAGAGCGAAGCCCTCGCCACCGCCCTAAAGGAGAACAACGAAAGGGCCTCAGCAGCACTGGCAGCACTCCGAGCGCACGGGGTAGACGAGGCAGACATCCAGACTGCTTCCTTTCAGATCCAGATCGAGGAACCCCGAGATCCGCAGACTGGCCGACGGATTGGCCCCCCAGTCTATCACGTGACCCATATATATACCGCTGTCTTTCGGGATTTGGATCGCGTGGGCGCTGGGGTGGATGCGGCGGTTGCAGCAGGGGCCAACCGGGTCGACTCGATCGCCTTTGAGATCGGGAATCCGGACCGCTTAGTGACAGAGGCGCGGCGGCTAGCCGCCGAAGACGCAAAAGCACGAGCGCAAGCGCTGGCCAGCGCCTTGGGAGCCCAGTTGGGTCGCATCATCAGCATCACAGAAATCACGAGCCCGCAGCCAGTGCCGCTGGCCCGCGCTGCCGCCTTCGCCGAAGCCACCGCCGTCCCAATAGCCTCCGGACAGCTGGAGATCACCGTCCAGATCCAAGTAACCTGGGAGCTGCGATAATCCCGCTGCAGATTGGCTGGGCTGCTGTCCATCCGGATGACCCTCGTCCACCCTGAATCCTAAGGGCGCCTGAAGAAGCTGGGAGGGAAGAGAAGAGCGAGCTTAGGCTCAGCGATCCTCATCGTCATGGCATTTCTCAATTCGGAGGCATGATTTTCAATCCGGAGGTTCGTCCCGCATTGGGCAGCCCGGAGAGCAATGGAGAGAGCAACACGGTCAGAGGGTGCAAGCTGCTTCAGCGGCTTGCACCCTTTCAAACCTGGATGTTATGTGGAGGCCTCCGCCAGAAGGCGACGCACGATCTCCTGGACCTCTCGACCATCCGCCCGGCCGCGGATCCTAGGCATTAACCGCTTCATCACCTCCCCCAAATGAGCTGGAGAAGCAGCACCGATCTCCGCGATCGCCTCTCGCGCTATCCCTTCGATCTCCTCCCGGGTCAGCGGCTGTGGAAGGTAAGCCAGCAGGGCTTCTAGCTCTGCCCGTTCCGCGGCAAGACGATCGGGGCGATGGGCCCTTTCTAACTCCTCTAGCGTCTCGCGACGCCGCTTAACCTCACTCTGGAGCACCCTTAGGATCTCATCCTCGCGGAGCGGACGTGCCGCTTCTACCTCCGCCATACGAATCGCGAGCAACGCCATCCGGATAGCGGTCTTGCGGGCCTCATCTCCCTTGCGCATAGCTTCCTTCAGATCTTCCTGCAGTTGCTCCTTTAAACTCATCCCGATTTTCCTCCCATGAGCTCGTTGCGCTACGCAGAGGATTCAGGCATCTCTGGAGGTTGAGGCATGGCTCTCCGCCACCAACGGGATATCTGCTACCTTCAGTCTGGGAAAAGAAGCGCAGAGAGCATCCTCTTATCTCATCTGAGCTTCGATCCGGTTGAGGCGTGGAGCCCACCCGCACCCTGCCCGAGACATGCGTGCCGCAGTAGGCAGTAGAAAGGCCCCGCTCCGCATTGAAGATCGTTCGTTGCGCTTTTAAAGACGAGCGGAGCGAAGAGATAATCAGCTTGGTCACTCATTGTTCACGATTATTATCTCGATGCTCTCAGTTACGGACAAGTGAAGTTCGAGGAACCCTGGGTTCCGAGGTGAAGGGGAATGATGAAGGAAAATTCAGCAGCAGTGCTCCGAATGGCTGGGAAGATCCCTTGGATCCGAGATCTCTATCTCTATGAGGAGGTGGATTCCACGAATGATGTGGCACGAGATCTGGGAGAAAGAGGAGCCCCGGAGGGGATTGTGGTGTTGGCCGATGCCCAGCGAGCCGGGCGTGGGCGGGCTGGACGTTCCTGGTGGACTCCACCTGGCATGGCGCTGGCGGTGTCGATCCTGGTGCGTCCACGCCGCCCCCTGAAAGACTGGCCTCAACTGATGATGATCGCCGGGCTAGCCGCCGTGGAAGGGATCGAGAGGGTTGATTGTCCCGCTGGTCTGAAATGGCCAAATGATATTATGATCCCTCCAAGGCCAAATCGCGAGATGCCAGCGATCGCCTGGCGGAAAGCAGGCGGGATTCTGGTAGAGTCTGTGCTCCCGGCGTTTGCGGTGGTAGGAATCGGGATGAATGTGAATATCCCCACGGAGATGGCACCCTCCGAACTTGCCGAGATCATGGGCAGCATCTGCGATACGGTGGGGCGGCCAGTCTCTCGGCTTGAAGTTCTGGAAGGCCTGCTACAGGCCTTTGCGGATCTGTATACGAAATGGAACGAGGGAATGAGTGTGCTCGAGCGCTGGGCGGCTCGCCTGATCATGCTGGGTCAACACGTCCAAATCCACACTCCTGGGGGAATCCAAGAAGGGATTGCGGAATCCGTCAGCGCCGAGGGTGGGCTCTGGTTGCGTCTTCCAGATGGGCGTCGGGAATACTTTGTGGCAGGCGACGTCTCTTTGCGCTGGATGTAGGAGGAATCAGGATCCGTTCTCATCCCTTCAGGCAGCTTGGCTGTCTATCCATGCTCCCCTTCGGATAAGATGCGGGCGGCCCTCGGCAGCTTTTGACCTGCGAAAAATTCTGCGGAAGCGAAATAAGAACGTCTTGAAACCCTGAGGCGAACCCGAGGAGCAATCCCTTTGCCGAATCTCACCCGCCTGACTATAATTGAGGAAAATCCCTTGCTGGAAGCTGAAATACTTAGAGAGTCTCAACAGAACTGGACCCACCCTACATGCCGCCGGGAGCATACCTAGGATGAATCGCGAAGAGGCCCAGCAGGATCACCCTGAGAACATTAGCGCGATGGCCGAGATGGGCGAATGGCTAGAGATGTCTCCCTCTCCGCTTCGGCGGGGGGATATTGTGCGGGGGACAATCGTCCGGATCACCCCCACGGAGATCCTGGTGGATATCGGGATGAAAGCAGAAGGGGTGATTACAGGCCGTGAGCTAGAGCGAATGCCCCGGGAGATTCGCGAAGTCCTACGGGAGGGAGATGTGATTCAGGTTCAGGTTGTGAACCCCGAAGATCGCAGCGGCAATATCTTGCTTTCGCTCCAGCGAGCCCTTATGGAGGAAGATTGGCAACATGCCCGCCGATTGATGCAGGAAGAGGCAATCTTGGAGCTCACGGCCAACGGCTACAACAAGGGCGGATTGGTGGTGAAAGTGGGTCGACTGCGTGGGTTCATCCCGGCGTCTCACGTTGCTCCTCAAGAGGCAGGGGAGGAGAAGCTTCCTGTAGAGCAGCGGCTGAAGCGTCGCGTGGGTCAGCGGATTTATGCCCGGATTATCGAAGTGGATCCGGAGGCCAATCGGCTAATTCTCTCCGAACGGGTGGCCCAGCAGGATCTCCGACGTCGCCAAAAGGAAGAGCTGTTGGCTCGCCTTGAGCCGGGGATGCGCGTGAAGGGGCGCGTGATCAGCCTAGCTGACTTTGGAGCGTTCATCGATCTAGGCGGCGCGGATGGTCTGATTCACATTAGCGAGCTCTCTTGGCATCGGGTGAGCCATCCCCGGGAGATTCTCTCGGTAGGCCAGGAGATCGAAGTAGAAGTTCTCAGCGTGGATCGGGAGCGCAAGCGGATTGCGCTAAGCCGAAAACGGGTGGAGCCAGATCCCTGGCAGCAGATGGTATCTCAGCTACGGGAAGGTCAACTGGTCGAGGCAGTGATCACCCGATTGACCAACTTCGGGGCCTTCGCGGCGCTGAAGGAATTCCCCGGCGTGGAGGGCCTGATCCACATCTCCGAGCTGGCTGAACGTCGGGTTCATCATCCTAAGGAAGTGGTTCGGGAGGGAGAGGAGCTGGTAGTACGCCTGCTCCGGATCGACCCAGAGAACCGACGACTGGCCCTCAGCCTGCGTCGGGTCACGTCCCCCGAGTATGCAATGCTAGACTGGGAAATGGCCCGAGCTCGCCTCCAGATGAGTGAAGAAAAAGGTTCGGAGAAGCCCACATAAGTTGCTTCAGTCCCCCCTTGAACGCCCTTCTCCGCAAGACGCCTGCCCCTAAATTTGAACGCACACGCGTATAAAACATCATGTAGCGCTCGATCCATGAACGGAGCATTCAGTAGAGAGGATTACACAGCCGGTTCAGATATTCCCAAACCAACACCCTTGCCGCTGGATTCAGCAAGGGGGCGTCTCAAGCGCCCCACCTCTATCCTCCAGCTCCCTCAGGGTGGATCCATCACCTTCCCCTCAAAGCGATGGGGTTGGGCTTGATGCCTAAACCCAACCAACAGTGCACGCCCCAAACTCACCCAAAAAGGGAACAGCATGTTATACTAAAAGCAGAACCGGCTGTGCCCTTATCTACAGAAACCTTAGCAGTCGGTTTCAAGGAGGATGCGGTGTCTAGCAAGCTGGATCGGTTTACGCAGCGGGCCAGGCGGGTGTTGGCGTTGGCTCAGGAGGAAGCCGAACGCCTGAACCATACCTACATTGGCACTGAACACCTGCTCCTAGGCCTAGTCAAAGAAGAGCATGGGATTGCCGGTCAGGTGCTCCGACGCCTAGGAATAACCTCCCAGAGGGTGGAGGAGATGGTCCTTCGGATGTCAGGGCCTGGCCGTCGCACCCCCCACAGCAAGCCGGATCTGACGCCTCGGATCCGCCGGGTGATTGAATTGGCCGTCGATGAGGCCCGTCGAATGGGTCATCATTACATTGGCACGGAACACCTTCTCCTCGGGCTAGTACGCCTAGGAGACGGAATGGCAGTGGACATCCTTAAGAACCTAGGGCTATCCCTAGAGCAAATCCGGCGGGAAACCAACCGGGCCATCCAAGAGACGACTGCAGCGACTCGACCCCGGCGAGAACGTCCCAAGACGCCCCTACTTGACCAGTTGGCGATTGATCTAACGGGGCTGGCGGAGGAAGGAAAGTTGGATCCGGTGATTGGCCGGGAACGAGAGATCGAGCGGGTGATCCAGATCCTCTCACGTCGAACGAAGAATAATCCAGCCCTGATTGGGGAGCCCGGGGTGGGTAAGACCGCGATTGTGGAAGGGCTTGCCCAGCGTATCGTGGCCAGTGAGGTCCCTGAGCCCCTCCTCAATAAGCGAGTGCTGCAGCTAGACGTAGCCTCGTTGGTGGCGGGAACAATGTATCGGGGCCAGTTTGAGGAACGCCTAAAGCGGGTGCTAGAGGAGTTGAAGAGCGCGGACTGCATCCTATTCATTGATGAGATGCATATGTTGGTCGGCGCCGGAGCGGCTGGCAGCGCGGTGGACGCCGCCAACATCTTAAAGCCGGCCCTAGCTCGAGGGGAGATTCAATGCATCGGGGCCACCACCTTCGATGAGTATCGCAAGTATATCGAGAGCGACGCCGCTCTAGAGCGTCGGTTCCAGCCCGTGGTGGTGGAGGAACCCACGATCGAAGAAACAATCGAGATCCTGCGAGGCATCCGCCATCGCTACGAGGAGCACCACAAGCTAGCCATCACGGATGAAGCCATCGAAGCCGCTGCTCGCCTCTCCGCCCGGTATATCCCTGAACGTTATCTTCCGGACAAGGCCATTGATCTGGTCGATGAGGCAGCGGCCCGAGTGCGAATGTATAAAGCCTCCCGCTGGCCCAGCCTCCAGAAAGTCTACACGGAGCTGCGAACCGTGCAGCGTGAGCGGGAGGAGGCCCTGGCTGAGCGCCGCTACGAGGACGTAGCGGATCTAAAGGCTCGAGAGGAAGAACTGCAGACGCAGCTTCAGCAACTCCGCATGCGCAGCGAGATCGACGAAGGCCCTAAGGTCACCGCTGAGGACATCGCTGAAGTCGTCGCGATGTGGACGGGGATCCCGGTGAGCCGCATTGCCGGAGATGAATCCCAGCGCCTGCTCCAAATGGAAGAAGAGCTGAAGAAGCGCATTGTGGGGCAGGATGAGGCCATCAGTGGGATTTCCCGAGCCGTTCGGCGGGCCCGTGCTGGCCTGAAGGATCCCCGCCGACCAATCGGCTCCTTTATTTTCCTCGGGCCTACCGGGGTGGGCAAGACTGAGCTTACCAAGGCCTTGGCGGAGTTCCTCTTCGGCTCTGAAGACGCCTTGCTCCAGCTAGATATGTCCGAATTCATGGAGCGGCACACCGTCTCGCGTTTGGTGGGGGCACCTCCGGGCTATGTGGGCTATGAAGACGCCGGGCAGCTCACCGAATATGTCCGCCGCCGGCCGTATTGTATTATCGTCTTCGACGAGATCGAGAAGGCCCACCCTGACGTTTTCAACATGCTTCTACAGATTATGGAAGAAGGCCGGCTGACGGACGCTCGGGGCCGCAAGGTAGACTTCCGCAATACGATTGTGATTATGACCTCCAACATCGGTGCAGAAACCATCCGAAAGGCCCACTTAGGGTTCCCGACCCAGAAGCAAGAGGAGGTGGATCTAGAGCGGCGCTATCGGGAGATGCGGGAGAAACTGCTGAACGAGCTGCGCAAGGTCTTCCGGCCTGAGTTCCTAAACCGGGTAGACCAAGTCGTGGTTTTCCGACCGCTCAGTCGGGAGGATATCCTCAAGATTGTAGATCTGGAACTGGGCAAGGTGGAGGCCCGCCTGAAAGAGCACCGCTTGAGCCTTAAGGCCACCCCCGCCGCCAAGGCCTTTCTGGCTGATAAGGGGTATGATCCTGAATATGGCGCGCGACCATTGCGTCGAGTGATCCAGAACTTGGTGGAAGACGCCCTTTCCGAGGGGATGCTGGCCGGAAAGTTCCAGCCGGGAGATACGGTGGTGATCGATCTGGAAGGAGACCAGCTGGTCTTCCGCTCAAAGGGGATCGAAGAACTCACTCCGCCACCCGTCCTGATCGTGGAGGGGTGATAGATTTCTAAATCATCGTCATACGGCCGGGCCGGGGCGGTGTGTTCAAGCGCGCCGCCCCGGTTATTTTCGGGGCATCGTATTCCGAATCTCTAGGTGTGCGCCTTCGGTGACGGACTCGATTAAAATGCCTTCGGGATGAAAGAGCTCCCGCCCTCCAATTCTCAAGCTCTCAAGAGCATACGGAATTTGCTTGGCGTCTCCGCAAACCGCTGCATAGGTCGACTCGACCCAGTCAATCCCGCTTGGCCTCAAAGGGCCCAGGGTTGGCAGGGAACAACGGAGTAGGATCCGTTATTCCAGCCCATACTCTGCCCACCGCCGATCCACGAGCGCTCGGATCTCTGGACTCATCTCGATTCGCTCCGGCCAGCCCCGCGGATGTCCTTCCGCTGGCCCCTTGGCGGTAGCATCAAGGCCGATTTTCCCCCCATATGCTCGCAGCGGTGCCGCATGATCTAAGTGATCGACCGGCCCTTCCACGATCACGACATCTCGCTTCCAATCCACATTCCCCAGCACTTGCCATGCTACCTCTGAGAGGTTATAAACGTCCACCCACTCATCCACCACCACGATGCATTTCGATAAGCTGAGTAACCCCAGACCCCACAACCCAAAGATCACCTTGCGGGCGTGGCCGGGGAACCGCTTGCGGATGCTGACGATCACTAGGTTGTGGAAAACCCCCTCGGCGGGCATATGGTAATCCACCACTTCAGGAAGGAACAGGCGAACGAGCGGAAGGAACAGCCGCTCTGTGGCCTGGCCCATCCAGTAATCCTCCATGGGCGGCCGGCCGACAATGGTAGTAGGGTAGATGGGATCGCGCCGATGGGTAATTGCGGTGATATGCATCACTGGGAAGAGCTCCGGGGGCGTGTAGTATCCTGTGTGATCCCCGAAGGGCCCCTCCAGGCGTTGCTCGCGGGGATCGATGTAGCCCTCGATAACGATCTCCGCGTAGGCAGGGACCTCAAGGGGTTGCGTCACACAGCGAACCATTTCGACGGGCCGTCCCCGAAGCCATCCAGCAAGCAGATATTCATCAATGTCTGGAGGAAGGGGCGCGCTAGCCGCCCACATACAGGCCGGATCGCCCCCTAAGGCGATCGCGATTGGGATCCGCTCTGCACCGGCCTCCCGAGCAACCCGCTCATGCTCCGCACCCCCCTTGTGAATCTGCCAGTGCACCCCTAGGGTGCGCTCATCGTGAACCTGGAGGCGGTATAGCCCCACGTTGCGCTTTCCCGTGCGCGGATCGCGGGTGATCACCTGACCTAGGGTGATATAACGGCCAGCGTCCTTCGGCCAGCATTTTAAGATCGGCAAGAACTCCAGGGAGGGACGCTCTGCCTCTACGATCTCCTGGCATGGGGCCTTGGAAATCCGTCGCGGGCCCAGGCCGACTCCCCGAAGGGCCTGCAAAAAGCTTCCTAGGCGCGCGAATGCTTCGCCAAGGCTCTGAGGAAACTCCGGACGGATTAGCGCCTCCAGTCGCCTTCGCAAGTCTTCCAGTTCTTCCACCCCCAGCGCCCATGCCATTCGCCGGGGAGATCCGAATAGATTGATAACGACTGGGATCCTCTTGCCGTCCACGTTTTCAAAGAGAAGCGCCTTGTTACGCGCGGACGGGCCCTTCATCACTCGATCCGCAATTTCAGTGATTTCTAGCTCGGCTGAGACTGGGGTGCGAACGCGGATCAGCTCTCCTTCCCGCTCCAGACGATTGAGGAAATCCCGAAGGTCTCGATAAGCCATCGCATGTGCTCCTCTAAAACGCTTTGGCACATTCCTCGAGCAAAGACATCCCTTTGCTGACTAGAACGAACCGGATTCATGATATCGCACCCCTTTCCGCTATAGAGGTATAGAGGCGATTGTCCAAGCAAGGAATGGAGGCTATCGCGAATTTCCATTCCCTCCCAGAGCTTGGAAAATACAACATTTCCTTCGGTGTTTCCCAGCCATCCATCATCTTCTTGTTGATTCGTTAGAGCAGGAGAACCTCGTTATAATCGATGTCGAAGGGAATTCGAGATTGAGCGCGCGCAGCTCCGCTTTATCGGGCTTTACCATCTGATCGCCGATCAGGAGCACCCTTCATGATGGGAAAGCCGTTACGAATCGCCATTGACGGGCCAGCAGCGTCGGGGAAGAGCGCGCTTGCTCAGCGTTTAGCGGCTCACTTAGGATACGCGTATGTCGATACAGGAGCGATGTATCGGGCTGTCACGTGGGCTGCTCTAAACAAAGGTATCCCCCTCACGGATGAGGATGCCATGACTCGTCTGGCGGAGAGCCTAGATCTGGACATCCTGCCTCCCACCGTGGCCGATGGCCGCCCATACACTGTGCAGGTGGAGGGCATGGATGTCACGTGGGCGCTTCGCAGCCCTGAGGTGGAGGCAGCCGTCTCCCAAGTGTCGGCCTATCCAGGCGTCCGCCGCGCCCTCGCCCATCGCCAGCGTCAGATCGGGCTGCGAGGTCGGGTAGTGATGGTCGGACGAGATATCGGCACCGTCATCCTCCCTGAAGCGGATTTGAAACTCTATCTGGACGCCGATCTGAAGACGCGAGCGCAGCGTCGCTACCAGGAGCTTCGGGATCGAGGGGAGATCGTATCTTTTGAGGAGATCCTGGAGGCTATACAGCGACGGGATGCGTTGGATCAGGGACGAGAGGTCGCGCCGCTCCGTCCGGCCCCTGACGCGATTGTCCTAGATACTACGGCGATGAATATCGAGGAGGTATTCCATCGAGTGCGATTGCTAATCGAAGAGCAGTGCCAGGAGACAACTCATGTGGCGGGTTGAACTGCATGCCCACACGCTTTACTCCCCCGATAGCTTGGTTTCCTTAGAGGACTTCCTCACGGCCTGCCGCCGAAAAGGCCTGGATCGTGTGGCGGTAACTGATCACAACACAATCGAAGGAGCGCTGCGACTGAAGGAGCGAGCTCCAGACCTCATTATCATTGGGGAGGAAATTCGAACCCAAGAAGGCGAGGTGCTCGCTTATTTCATCGAACGGGAGATCCCTAAAGGCCTCCCCATGAGGGAAACGGTTGAACGAGTTCGGGAGCAAGGTGGGATAGTGGCGCTCCCACATCCATGCGACCGGGCTCGGGGCTTGGCGATGGGGCAGGAGATCATACAGGCGATGATCCCTCTGGTGGATGCCATAGAGGTCTTCAATGCGCGTTGTGTGTTCCCACGCGATAATGCACGTGCGGCTGCGCTGGCTGCACGGTTCAACAAGCCAGGTTTCTCTGGCAGCGATGCCCATACCCTGGAAGAGCTAGGCCGGGCATGGACAGCCCTTCCGCCTTTTGAGGACGCAGCGGGTTTTTTGCAGGCTCTATCTCAGGCTCAGCCCACACGCCGCCTGAGCCCCTTTTGGGTGCATCTGATCTCCCTGTGGGCGAAGTGGCACCGCACCCATAGGAGATAACGGCCAACTTCCCAGTTATCCGGGCCAGATCAACCACCCAGCCTCCGGATGTCGGTCCACCCGCATTGGAATCTCATAAGCCGCTTCCAGCAGAGCCGGCCGAAGGACCTTCTCCACAGGGCCCAAAGCAAGGGCTCGGCCGCTTTTAAGCAGCAGAAGCTGATCACAAAAGCGGGCTGCTAAATGGAGATCGTGGATCGCCAGCACCCCGGCCATCTTCTCCGCCTGCAACGTTTGACGGATCAACTGGAGAAGGCGGATCTGATATTTCAGATCCAAGTGGGCAAAGGCCTCATCTAGCAACAAGACGCGAGGCGTCTGAGCGAGAGCACGAGCGATGAGCAGGCGCTGACGCTCTCCTCCTGAAAGCATCCCTACCCGCTGTTCTGCGAAGGCTTGAGTCTCCGTCCGGATCATCGCTTGCTCAATATGCATGCGATCCGCTTCGGAAAGCGTCGACAACCAAGAGAGATAGGGAGTGCGCCCGAAGCTCACCACCTCCTCCCCGGTGAACGCTTCGGGTAGAGAGGCCCCCTGGGGCACCACGGCGATCCATCGGGCCCGCTGCTCAGGGGAAAGCCGATAAAGCGGCACATCCTCCCAGAAAATTGTGCCTCTCTGGATCGGGATCACGCCACTTAGGGCCCGAATGACTGTCGTCTTTCCGGCCCCGTTGGGACCGATCAACCCTAACACCTGTCCAGGCTCCACACAGAAGCTCAAGCCTGCGACAATCACTCGGTTCTCGTAAGCAACCTGCAGGTCCTCTACTCGGAGCATTCCGTGCTACACCACCCCTCGTGAAGGCCGCTCGTTCGAAGATTAACTTCATTCGATCGGATCGCTTTTGCGGCGCTTCCTTCAGCCTAGGCTTCCTGCCCGACACGATCAGATCAGCCTGAACGGGATAAGAGCTCCTCGAACGTATGGATTTGATCAGGATTTAGCGACCGGATCAGACGCAGAAGGGCTTCAAAGCCCTCAGAAGTAATTCGGAAGACCGTGCCATGGCGAATACGGAGAAACTCAAAGTGAGCGCGAGCGTGGGGGATCTGCTGCACTAGAAAGAGCGGGATGGGCTCGTGGAGCCTCGCGATAGGGAAAGGGGCTAAATCAAATGTATCGTAAGGCCCTCCCTCGATCTCCGGGTAACCATCGGAAGCCAGACAGGCCAAGCCGATAATCCCCTCACCCGCCTGGTAGGCCACCACAATATCACCTCTGCGCATCTCTCGGATCCGCGCCCATGAGACCGGCGAACGAATCCACTCCCGACCTCCCCAGTTCCTTCCCTCTTCAGCCGGGTTCCGGAAGAAATCCAACCAGTGCCAACGCCCGACTGCAGCATTAGCGACCACCCACCATGCTCGGCGAGGATCCATGGCCTCTTCTGTAGATTTCGCGGATACGAGAGAATGGAGCCATCCCTTCGCGCGTTCTGAAGCGTAGAAGCTGACTTCGGCAGCGTTCCCGAATTCCGATCTTCACCAGCCGACAGCCTCATTAGCCCGAGCATGAAAATCCCAGATCATCCGGCTATCTCGACACCAATGGATGATCCCGAATATAGAACCGCCAAGGCCGGGTGCGAGCAAGGAGGTCTCCTCGCACCCGAATGCGAGGGCTGCTGGCCACCTGATCGTTGGGAATCGGTTTCCCCCACTCGACCCAGAGCTGGGAGTCCGGCGCGCAGAGGTCATGGCCGTTCAACGCCCGATGGATCCCCAGCCCAGCGCATACCCTGCCCGGGCCGCGAAGCCAGTCCTGAATCCGAATCCCACGTCGCCGCCGGGCGATCCACGAGAGGCCCTCCTCTGGCTCCAGAGCCCGAATCAAGATGGCAGCTGGGAAACCCTCTGGCTCGGTGACGATATTCAGACAGCAGTGCCGGCCGTAGAGCATGTAGACATAAATATGACCGGGGGGGCCGTACATGGCCGCATTGCGTGCAGTTCGACCGACGGAAGCATGAGAGGCAAGATCGTCCTCTCCGATGTAGGCCTCCACTTCGATGATCCGCCCGGAGATCCGGTGCCCACGGATCAGACGCACCAGGCGCCGGCCCAACAGATCTCGCGCCACTTCCAAGGTGGGCCGCTCGAAGAAAGAACGGGGCAACCGCCTCATGGACTTCGAGACAGGCCGCCGAAGATCCATCGATCCATCCGCCTTGATTGTTTTTACGATCTAAAACCTAACTTGTGATATTGGATCACCGGGTCATTAGCACCAAGCAAGGATTCCTCTAGGATCACCGCATGAAAGCCGAGGGCTCGAGCTTCCTCGATCTCCTGAGGGCTGGAGATGTCACCAGCTACTACGCGGATGGCAGCATCCGGAAGGAACGGACGCAACTTGGCGGGCAGGGCACGATCGATCTCGAAGGTTCGCCAATCTCGCCGCTGGACGATCAAAACCCTTAGGCCCGCCTTCCAAGCGGCTTCTATCTCGGTCTCCGTCCGAACCTCGGCTAACACCTCTAGTCTGTATTTGGCGGCGGTGGCCAAAAGATCCCGGAGCGCGGAGGGACTTAAGATCCCCAGATTGATCCAGATGGCATCTGCTCCAAAGGCCCGGGCCTCCAACACTTGGAAGGGATCGAGAAAGAAGTCATGACAAATCAATGGAATGTTGATTCGCTGGCGGAACAAAGCCCGTTTCACTTCCATCAAGTGCCCCATACGGCCCTGATAGTAGCGGGCATCCGTCATCACCGCGAAGGCAGCTACCCCATGGAAGGCGAAGGAGAGGGCAAGTCGAGCCGGATTATAGGTTGGGCGTAACAGGCCTTGAAAGGGAGCCGCCCGCATCAGGGCGACCACCGGCCGGAGTCGGCCCTGAGGATCCAGCAGGGCAGTTCGCAAAGCGATCGGGCTGGGCCACAGGCAGGCCAACAGGCGCAACGCTCCTTCGTTCAGAGCCCGTCGCCGCCTCGCCAACTCCCGCCGTTTATCCTCCAAGATCTGATCCAAGAAACGACCACGTCGTCGAGCTCGGTCCCAGGCACTCACGATACTTTAGAGGAGCGTGAAGAGGATTTTGTCGCCCGCACCTTATAGGCCAGGTCCGTTTCTGTTCTCAAGCGCTGGTAGAGCGCGAGCAGATTGCGATGATGCAACTGGGGAGCTAAACCGCCCAAGGCAATCCGCGAGATCCCACAGGTCTCGACATCCAACTCCCGCAAGGCTTCCCGAGACTTCCCCTGCTGCAGATAGCGCCAGACCTCCCGGGTGATGGTATTCAAATAGTTGATGCTCGTCTGGATGGCATCGGAAACCTCGCCACGCAGGATCGGCTCCCCATGACCAGGGACTAACGTTTCGATCTGAAATTCCCGAAAGCGCTGAAGCGTAGCGATCGCCTGCTCCACATCCCCATCCACAATATAGGGGATAGGCATCATCACATCCCCAGCGAAAAGGATCCGATCTTCACGAACATAAACGGCCAGCCCGTCCGAAGAATGACCGGGCGCATGGAATAGATGCAGAGTTTTATTCCCTAAGCGTAACACTAGATCGCCTTCCTCTATCACCACATCTGGCAGGCGAAGGCTCAACGTAGCAAAAGCCGTGTCCTGGGCTATCGTCTCTCGAAGGGCTCGCTCTCCGTGCTCCTCCATACGCCTTCGACAAAGCGCGTGGGCGATCACGATCGCCTTAGGAAACAGACATGCGCCCAGCGTGTGATCGGTGTGATAATGGCTAAACACCAAATAAATCGGACGTCCCCCTGCTTCCCTCTCCACCAGTGCAATGATCTCTCGGGTCTCTTCGGGGAATGGAAGGGTGTCAATCACCACAACTCCATCGGAGGCAGAGATGACCCCTGCGTTCACCTGAGCATACAGATCGCTGGTGAAGACGTAGATGTCATCGGTGATCCGATCCCGCTGCATAGGCAAACGCTGTCTCCTCGGAAATCGACCGCTCCCCCCAGGTTCACTTTAGTATCATGAAGGGGAACTCCATGCTCGAGATTCTATTGATCATCTTCCGAACCGTCAACTAGTCCGTTCTCATGACGATCCCCAACGAATTCCAACGGGAGCTGCCGGTGTCTGATCAAGGATCGATCTGCTCTAAATCCGAGGAGGAGGGTATGAAGATGCAAACCGTGCTGATCACAGGAGCGAGCAGTGGGATCGGAGCGGCCACCGCTCGATGGCTGGCCCGCCAGGGGATGCGGGTTGTCCTCACCGCTCGGCGTCAGGATCGTTTAGAGGCCCTAGCTCGGGAGATCCGCGCCCAGGGGGGGAGCGCTTTAACAATCCCAGCAGATCTAGCGGATCCATCGGCCCGCCGACGTTTAGTGCATCAGATCGAAGAGACATGGGGACCGGTGGAGGTTCTCGTGAATAATGCGGGCTTCGGTTATTACGCCACTTTAGAGGAAACCCCTTGGGAAGTGGTCGAGCGGATGTTTGCTGTGAACATCCTGGCGATGATTCATCTGGTTCAGCTTGTAGTGCCAGGCATGCGACGTTTAGGACGAGGACACATTATTAACATCGCCTCGGTGGCCGGATATATCTCTACGCCACCCCTTACGGTGTATTCCGCCACCAAGTTCGCTGTAGTCGGGCTTAGCGAGGGCCTGCGTCGCGAGCTCAAGCCCCATGGCATTCACGTAACTGTCATCAGCCCTGGCCCAGTGCGCACGGAGTTCGGACGAGTCGCTAGCGGGCTGGCGGTGGATCCCGGAGAGGTGCCGGGTGGGCTGCATCCTGAGGCCGTTGCTCGGGCGATCGCGCGGGCATTGCGCCGGCCCGTGCGCGAGATCGTGATCCCTGCTCGATATCGCCCAGCGATCTGGATCAACCGGGCGTTGCCCCGACTCGTCGATTGGGGCGCTGCTCGGCAGGGTCAGGCTTGGCTACGCCATATCGAGGAGGCACGTCGTCGTCATAAACGCGAAGCCAAAGAAACCGCCTTAAATGACCCCAATCGCTTAATCCCTTAGATCCCCATTCCGCTCCGAGAGCAAACGTTGGATCAACGGCTCAATCGCCAGGATATCCGGCACTGAGAAGACCTCCTCATCTTCTTCTGAATCGCCATCCACGAGGATGGTGATCATGCCCAGTGCTCGCGCGGGGCGGAGATTACGAGTGGAGTCATCCACAAAGATACACTCTGGGCCCTGGGCGTTCAGATGCCGAAGGATCCGCCGGTAGGCCTCCGGATCCGGCTTGTTGGAATACTCCAAGCGGCGAACGTCTAAGATGATCGGGAAATGTGAGGCCACCCCCAGCCGCTCCAGCACCCGTCGGGCGTGCTCCTCACTGGCATTGGTGAAGATCACCTTCGTTAAAGGAATGCGGCTCAGCATTTGATCGAGGGCAGGATTAGGCTGGAGATACGCATCCAACGGCACATCATGAACATATGCGAGATAGTCCTCAGGATCAATTCGATATTCCTCCATCAGCCCTCGCATGGTAGTGCCGTAACGAGCGTAATATTCCCGCCGCAACGCTTCGGCGTGATCTGGAGAGAGGCCTAAGCGTTCCGTCATATATTGACCGATCCGCATGCTGATAAGATCCATCAAACCAGAGCGACGAGGATATAAGGTGTCGTCCAAGTCTAAAATTAGGTAGCGCAATCGGAGGCCGCCCATCTCCTACCCCACTTGAATCATTCTCATCCTTTCGGGGATATTTAGTTTACATCGGAACTGGGATTTCGCAAAAATTCAATCATCCATTGCAATCCGTCCCCGCTCTAAGCCTTCTATTGATTTTTAAGAGTAAGATATAAACAAAAAGCTCCGATTGCGTTATCCGCTTTTAACGCTCCACAAGGCTGAGGGAAGCGGGGTATGCTGTTTCAAATCGACACTGCAGTCGAGACGTCACGTCGTCCCACAAGGTCTCAGATCGCTCCCTTCTTATCTCTAACTCGCAAATAACAAAAGGGCCGTCAACAAGAGGGAAAAAGTCGTGGTCTTCTGGAACGGCTGAGGTTCTTCACGATGGGCGGAAAGGATCCGCCCCGATGTCACAACCCGTCTCCGGATGGACTAGCGAGGGGAACCATTCGGAGGTGAAGAAGGGAAGGAAGTCTGCTCGTGAGCGGATAGAGAAGCCTCCACCACACCTATCAGGTCATACGTCATGGCCCCAGTAATACGAACTGGGAGCAACTGACCAACTGGCCACTCCCCTTCCACCAGCACCAGCCCATCGATCTCAGGTGCATCCCGATAGGTCCGTCCAACGCTCAAGCCATCCCCCACGCCTTCGATCAGCACCTCCAGGGTCTTCCCCACCAGGGCCTGATTCTTGCGCAGGGAGATAGGTTGCTGAGCAGCCATCAACCGCTCATAACGTTCCCGCTTGATTTCCTCAGGGAGATGCCCAGGCTGCCGAGCCGAGGGGGTTTCCGGCTCATACGAATAGGTGAAACATCCGATCCGGTCGAACTCCAGATCCTGGATGAACCGAAGCAGCGTTTCGAATTCTTCCTCGGTCTCCCCGGGATAGCCCACGATGAAGGTGGTGCGGATGGCGATATCGGGCATCGCCCTCCGGAGCTTCTCGATGGTGCGATAGACCCACCCAATGTTCGCCGGGCGACGCATCCGGCGCAGCACCGCGGGATGTCCATGCTGAAGCGGTAAATCGAGATAGTGCGCCACCTGCGGATAGCGGGCCATCGTCTCGATTAGACGGTCGGAGACAGCGCCGGGGTAGGCATACATCACCCGGATCCACTTCACCTCTGGGACCTGCTGCACCAGGCCCTCGATCAGGATAGGCAGCCCATCCCGCATCCCGAGATCGTGACCGTAGTCCGTGGTGTCCTGCGCGATCAGGATCAGCTCCCGCACCCCCCGATCGACTAGGCGACGGGCCTCCGCCCAGATGACCTCCGGCGGACGGCTGACAGCGGGGCCTTTAATGAGAGGAATAGCGCAGAAAGCGCACGGACGGCGACAGCCGTCGGCGATCTTCAGATAGGCGCTGACCCCCTGCACCGCGGCCCGCAGCACACCCCGCTCCTCCCGGTGGATCGGCCCATCCTCTGGGATATGGAAGAGGGGCTCCGGAACTATGCGCCCTCGGAGCCTTTCAATGAACTCGAGGATGTCCATCCACCGCCGGGTGCCGATTACCCCGTCGATCCCGGGCACCTCTTCCACCAGGCGGGCTCCCCAGCGCTGGGCGAGACATCCCGCCGCAATGAGCAACTGCCCCTTCTTCTTCCGCGCCGCCAGCTCCCGCAGGGCCCTCAGGGATTCCTGACGGGCGGCCTCGATGAAGCCACAGGTGTTCACAATGAGCACATCCGCCCGGACCGGTCGATCCACCGATTCATACCCGGCCCTCTCCAACAATTCGGCCATGCCGGCGGAGTCCACTGCGTTCTTCGCACAGCCCATCGTAATCAGATAGTAGCGCTTGCTCGATCCGGAGGTCTTGGACATTCCGCCTACTCTCGCATGAATATTCCGAATACAAATCCGAACAGCGAGGACAAAATCCTAGAGGGTCTGTGCCGTGTCAGCTGCGGATCGCATGGCCTCAACAAGCCATTTGGCTCGATTACAGTTACAGAACATCCAACGGATCCACATCCACCCGCCAATCCGGAGGGATTGGGAAATCCCGAAGCCATGATACAGGATCCGGGCCTCGAAGGAGAAGCTGCCATCGATAAAGCCCCCGCAAGCGGCTAAAGTAACATGGTGCCGGGCCGATGAGGGCCATGGCGGGGGCTCCCTTTTGCTCCAGATGATGACGC
Source organism: Thermoflexus sp. (assembly GCA_025057635.1). Classification (GTDB taxonomy): domain Bacteria; phylum Chloroflexota; class Anaerolineae; order Thermoflexales; family Thermoflexaceae; genus Thermoflexus. Next base: position 55,135 of record JANXBD010000004.1, read on the forward strand.
AAAGCTTCTCCCAGCCGCTCGGCCGCCTCCCGAGCCCGGTTTGGATCCGCGTGCCAGTAAAGCAACCGCACCAGACGGTTGAACGGCGGATACCCATGGGCTTTCCGGAAGGCCCGCTCCCTCCGGTAAAATCCATCCCAATCATACTGCGCGGCGGCCGCGACGGCGGGATGATCCGGTCGATAGGTTTGCAGGATCACCCGCCCCTCAAAGAGGCCCCGTCCCGCCCGGCCTGCGACCTGCACCAGCAGCTGGAACGTCCGCTCTGCGGCCCGGAAGTCTGGCAGTCCCAGCCCCACGTCCGCCAGGATCACCCCCACCAGTGTCACCAAGGGGAGATCTAGCCCTTTGGTTAACACCTGGGTGCCGATCAGGATATCCGCTTCCCTATTTGCAAAACGCTGCCAGATCAGGGCATGGGCCGCTCGGGTCGGAGCTGTATCCAGATCCCATCGCAACACACGAGCTTCCGGCCAGCGCTGGCGCACGGACTCTTCCACTGCTTGAGTGCCGATGCCCATCCCCTTCAGCCGCCGGGATCCACATCGTGGGCATCGTGCGGCGGGCTTCTCGACGGCCCCGCAATGGTGGCAGACCCACCGGGTCGGCTGATGATGCTCTGCGAGAGAAAGATCGCAATGGGCACACTGGATTAAGTGGCCGCAATCCCGACAAAACACGAACGGCGCGGCACCCCGACGGTTCAGGAACAGGATGGCCTGCTGCCCATCGCGGAGCACCTGGGCAAGGGCCTTCTCCAGCGCCCGGCTGAAGATCCCGGTGTTCCCCGCTTTCAGCTCCTGCCGCATATCGACAACTTCGATTGAGGGCAGGTCACTCTCTAAAGCTTCGCTTCCGACTTCCGCAAACCGATCGAGGGAAGCGCCGAACTGTCGGGCTTGCTCCATCAGACGCTGGCGATAGCCCCTCAGGCGGCGGGGAAGGCGCAACTCCTCCAGCATCCCCCGTTCCACCCGATCGCGCAGCTCCACTCCCGGCGTCGCCGTGCCTAAGATGACCACTGCCTCCAGATAGCGGGCCAAGGCCAGCGCGGCATCCACGGCATGGTAGGCAGGCAGGAGATACGAGATCTGAGGCTCAACGCCTTGTTTATAGCTAGCGTCGTGGGCCTCATCGATGACGATCAGCCCAAGATCCGGCATCGGGACAAACAGGGCAGAGCGGGTGCCCACAATGACTCGGGCCTGACGACGGCGCACCCGCTCCCACAGCGCTCGCTCCTGCGCGGGAGACATCCCACCTGTCCATACCGCAACCTGACCCGGGAAGCGAGCTTGAAAGCGCCGCGCGGTCTGAGGCGTCAGAGCCAGCTCCGGCACCAAAACAATAGCTCCTTTCCCTCGACGCAGGATCTCGGCCACCGCCCGCAGATAGAGCTCCGTCTTTCCACTGCCGGTGATCCCCCAAAGCAGAAACGCATGGAAGCGACGTGCCTCGATCGCGCGCGCAATCGATTGCCAGGCAACGGCTTGATCCGACGTCAGGCTCGGCGGCTCCTCCGGCACCGGATAGGGATCCACCATCTCCCATGCAGGCTGTTCAAAGAGTTCCAGGAAACCCCAGCGAGCAAGCTGCCGTAGATCTTGAGCGCTACAGCCTGTCTCCATCCGCAGCCAATCCGCTGGCAGCGGCCGCCCCGTGGCCTCGAGGCGTTCCAGCAGCTGTCGTCGCCGCTCCACCACTGCCCGGCTCCGCCCCAGGCGGAAGGCCGGGTCCGGCAGGGCTTTCAGCCGAACCCAGCGGAGCATCGGGAGACGGCGTTCGCGGACCCACCAACCCCGTCGGATCCATCCCCGCTGGAGCAGGAACTGGATCGCCCGTCGCCGCTCGACGAGCGGGAAATCCCGCAAAATGGCCTGAACCTCGCTGTGGGTCAGGGGTCCCTCTGCGAGCGCAGCAAGCAATACCTGTTCAGCGAACGACACAGCCACGGCCTGCTTCAGATCTTGGTCGGTGAAGGCCGCTGTCACCTGCCCCAGCTCATACATTGATTCTCGACGGGGGATTAGGCCAGAGGGGATCATTAGGCGAAGGCATTCATTGATTGGGGCCAGATACGTCTTGCTGAGCCAGGCCGCCCACTCCAGACGCGGCGGATCTAAAATCGGGTCGGGTTCCAGGCCCCGCAATACCGCCTTGAGAGGACGATCGTCCTCAATCCGCTTCCGATCGTGGGGATGCGCGATCCACGGATCAACAATCCGGCGCAACACAACTCCCGGTTCGGGTCGATCGCTTCGTCCGAACGGCACCAATACTAAATGCCCAGGCCGGAGATGGCCATCCAGTCCCTTGGGCTCCTTATAGGTGAAGACGCCGCCGGCATAGGCCGCGCCAGCAGCTAGAACAGCGATCTCCAGAGCCATTGGGATCCCGCACGAATGATATCATGCCTAAGGATCGCTTCTGACCTCTCCCGCGGATTTGGAGGATGAGGCGTTCCCGTCGACAGCACTTTAGCCCCAAAACGATTCTTCCCTTATGGCCTTGAAAGCCCTTAAGGAAGAGCCCGACCGAACTCCTTCCAAGACGCTTGGATCGAACAGGTCGCCGTATCGCCGGAAGACTTCGACGGGCCCGGATTCATGCACTCGCGCCCCTATTCACGGACGGATCCTTCCCCGGCACCCGGTCAGGATATAATCCGGCATACACCCGATCTGGGGTTAGGGGAAACGCATGGAACCATATCCCAGTGGCCTCATGGACAGCAGCGAGCAGCGCAGGAGCTAAAGGTAGAAAGGGCATCTCCGCCATCCCCCGCACCCCCCACGGGCCCAGGGGGTCCGGGTGCTCGAGGATCAGGCTTTCCACCTCATTGGGAATATCATAGATTCCGGGGATCAAATAGGTGCTGAGATGGCGGGTGAGGATACGGCCCTGCTGCACGATGAAATTCTCAGTGATAGCATAACCCACCGCTTGCACCACTCCGCCCTCGATCTGCCCTATCAGACCGATTGGATGGATGGCCCGACCCACATCGTCGGCGCAGATCACCTTTACTGGCCGCACCTGCCCGGTCTCTACATCGACCTCCACGAGAACGGCCTCGGCCACGTATCCGTAGGTCACATTCGGGCGTTCGGAGAAACCCGTTTCTGGATCGAAGGGGAAGGTGCGCACGGGCCGGTAAGTGAACTCGCCGACGGCTGGGCGCTCTTCGTTGCGCCAGGCGGCCAGGGCCCGTTCCGCCGCGCCCCGAATCGCGTGGCCGGCCATGAAGGCCATCCGGGAAGCTGAGGAGCTCCCAGAGCTCTCGGTAAATGCAGTGTCCGAGGCCCGCAGCTCGATCCTCTCCGGCGGCACCCCTAGCGCCTCAGCGGCCATCTGGACGATCACCGTGTGCGCTCCTTGCCCCACCTCTGCGCCTGCATGAAAGACGATCGCCTTCTCGATATGGGCGTCCCCGTGGATCTCGATGCGAGCCCAGCAATGCTCCGGGAAGCCAAAGCTGTAGCCGACGTTCTTGAACCCACAGGCGAATCCCCAGCCATAGCGCTTCGCAGGATCCGGGGAGGAGGGCGCTTCCGGTCGAACCCATCCCCTTTCCGTCGGACGCCAGCCAGCTGCTCGGGCGCATGCTTTGATGACTTCCTCGATGCTCACCCCCTCCGGCACCATCCCCCCTGTGGGCATGCGAGAGCCCTCCCGCCAGACGTTCTTCAGTCGGATCTCCACTGGGTCCATCCCCAGAGCCTCCGCGAGCTTGTTCATCTGGGTCTCGGCGACGAAGAGGGCCTGAGGTGCCCCGAAGCCTCGCATGGCTCCGGTCGGCGGATTGTTGGTCAGCACTCCCCGGATATCCGCCCGGACATTTGGGACCTCATAAGGGCCACAGAGGGACATCGTGATGTTGCTCAGCACCTGGCTGGAAGTGTACGCGTAAGCGCCCACGTCCGCGATCACGTCCGCCTCCACCGCCAGCAGCCGCCCCTCTCGGTCTGCCGCCCAGCGCGCCCGGGCCACCACCGGATGGCGCTTGTGATGGCCGATGATGGATTCCTCCCGGCTCCAGACGATCTTCACCGGTCGACCGAGCTTCCAAGCGGCCAGCCCCAAAAGGATCTGCACCGACATATCCTCTCGGCCGCCGAAAGCTCCACCGATCGCCGCATAGATCACCCGGATCCGATCCTCGGGAAGTCCCAACGCATGGGCAATCTGACGACGATCCTCGTGGATCCACTGCCCCGCGGTTACCACCGTGATCCGGCCTTCCTCATCGATGTAAGCGACCCCCGCCTCGGGCTGGAGGTAGGCGTGCTCCTGGAACGGCGTCCGATAGGTTCCCTCGACGATCACCGCCGCCTCCCGGAAGGCGGCCTCCACATTGCCCTGGCGGATCCGGTAATGGCAGAGCAGGTTCCCCGGATAATCAGGGTGAACCTGCGGCGCACCGGGACGCAGCGCTTCCTCGGGGTCGTAAACCCCCGGCAGGTCCTCATACTCCACCTCAATCAGCCCCACGGCCTTCGCCGCGATCTTTTCACTCTCCGCTGCCACCAGGGCGACGACGTCCCCTTCGTAGCGCACTACGTCCGCACCGGGCTTGCTCCCCGGCCCGCAGATCACCGGCTGATCGAAGTAGACTAGCCCATATTCATTGACAGGCACATCTTTCGCCGTGAACACCGCCACCACGCCCGGCAACGCCTCTGCCCGGCTCGTGTCGATGCGACGGATCCGGGCAGGGGCTCGCCCAGCCCATTTGACCTTCAGGTAAAGCTCCCCCGGCAAATCCAGATCCCCTGGATAGGGGGTTCGACCGGTAACCTTCCCTTCTGCATCGATCCGCGGGATGGAGATCCCAACGGCCACTCGCTCACTCCTCCACTTAGGAAGCTGATCCGGTTGCCTTGCGCGGCGCGCGAACGAACGAGATGATACATCGCTTAAGGAAACCGGAATTGTGCTCGTAGCGCCTTCTATTGGTTTTCGGGCGAGGGGAAACGACCTTCCGAATCGGCTTTGGTTTCTCAACCCCCCAATTTGTAGCCAGGCATGGTGAAACACGCAAGCGCCCGTTAGACATCCTCAAAAGAGAGAACGGGAGCTCATGCGACCGACCGCGAAAAAGATCCCCCGCCGGGATTTCATCCCAGCGAACCGCCGGCGGCTTCCTGCACCGCCCGGATGATGCTGTAATAACCGGTGCACCGACAGAGGTTGCCGGCGAAGGCCTGACGGATCTCCTCGAGAGTGGGCCGGGGCACTTCTTCTAACAGCACCACTCCGGACATGATAAACCCGGGCGTGCAATACCCACACTGGACAGCGCCCTGATGGATGAACGCGGCTTGGAGGGGATGAAGGGCGTCCCCAGGGGCCACGCCTTCCACGGTCACAATCTCCGCCCCATGCGCCCGGGGCGCCGGGACCAGACAGGATAACACTGCCATGTCGTCCATGATCACAGTGCACGCTCCACACTCTCCCTCGGCGCATCCCTCCTTCGTGCCCACCAGCCGAAGATCTTCTCGCAGCATGCGCAGGAGGGTTTTATCGTTCGCCCCATGCACCACATAGCGGCGTCCGTTCACGGTCGTGAGGATCGGCGCGGGGCCTTCCTCCCGATGACGAATCCGGCCATCCCAGGTAGCCAGCTCGGCCGGAACCTGAGGCCAGGACCGAGGTCGCCCATCGGAGGGCTTCCAGAGCAGCACCGGACGCTCCGGAAAGCCCGCACGCTCCATTCCATCCCGCAGCTGACGCAACGCGCGCATCGTGAGCACCCGGACCATCTCGGCGCGATACCAAGCCGGCCCGCGGATGTCGTCGATCGGACGAGCGGCAGCCTGGGCCAGCTCCCCAGCCTGAGCAATGACGTCCTCGGTCAGACGCTGCCCTTGCAGAACCGCTTCCGCTTCCGGAGCCCGAACGATGGTCGGTGCCACCGCTCCCAAGGCGATCCGGGCCCGAGTGACCCGGTCGCCTTCTAGGGCGACCACCGCCGCCACGCTGACCACGGAGATTGCCTGGAACCGACGCAGCCCCAGCTTCAGGAAGATGCCCCGCTCGTTCGACCTCAGGGGTTCGAACGCAATATCCACTAGCATCTCATCCGGAGCCATGGCGGTCTGCCGAACCCCTTGATAGAACTCCTCCAGGGAGAGGGTGCGCTGGCCTCGGACGCTCCGGAGCGTCACCGTGGCGTCCATAGCCCGTAAGGGGACAATCGTATCGTTCGCCGGGGAGGCCGTGATCAGATTGCCCGCCACCGTGCCTCGGTTACGGATCTGAGGAGAGCCGACCTCCCAGCATGCTCGAGCCAAGGGGAAAGCTCGCTCCCGGCAGAGCGAGGAGGCCACCACCTGGTTGTGGGTGACCAGAGGCCCTAGATGCAGGCGTCCGTCCGCTCCAATCGCAATGGCATCTAGACCGGGGATCCGAGTGATATCGATCAGGACCTCCACGCCAGGGCGTTGGCCTCGTTCGAGCTCCAGGAGGAGATCAGTGCCGCCAGCGATAATCCGCGCTCGGCTACCGTATTCGGCCAGCAAGCTTAGGGCTTCCTCTAGAGACGTTGGCGTATAATATGCTTTCCACATCGATCTCCCCTCTAGCGAATAGATGGGCATATCGATCCCACAACAACTGCTCTTCTACCCCCTAAGTTTAACGGGATTTAGAGCGTTACTCCAGAAAGCTCAGTGAGCCCCTTCATCCCTTAATCGTCCGTTGTCTATCGGATTCGCCTCATCTTCGTGGGCTGACTCCACCAACCGTTCTTAATCCTCTTCCTCCCGCTCATGGGCTGCTTTGCGCCGGATTGATAACCGGTTATTATTTAAAAAACAGGAGATCCGAAACTATGAGCCAGATCCCACGTGGAACATTCGATGGGGAAGCAGCCGATCCTAATTGGTCTAACCGGGAACATCGCTTGCGGCAAAAGCACAGTGGCCCGCATGCTGGCGGAAAAAGGGGCCTATGTCATCGACGCCGACGCGATCGCCCATGAAGTGATCCGGAAAGGCACGCCTGCCTACGAGGCCATCCTCCGCCGTTTCGGAGAAGGGATCCTCGGACTAGATGAGGAGATCGATCGTCGACGTCTTGGAGCGATTGTTTTCCGGGATCCGAACGCCCTGCGGGATTTAGAAGCGATCGTTCACCCAGCTGTGCTGATGGAGATTCGACAACGGATCCACGCCCATCCCGAGGCTCCCGCAATCGTTGTCGAGGCCATCAAGCTTATCGAATCCGGATTCGCCGAGGCCTGCGATACCATATGGGTAGTCACATGTCCCGAGCCTGAGCAGATCCGTCGGCTGATGGTCGAGCGGGGGTTACCTGAAGAAGAGGCCCGCGTTCGAATCCAGATCCAATCCTCTCAGGCCGAGAAGATCCGACATGCCGATGTCATCATTGACAACAGTGGAGATTTGGAAGCCACGCGTCGTCAGGTGGAGCAGGCTTGGCGAGCGCAGGTGGAGCGAGATGGGGCCAGTTGAGCAGTCTGTCAAGGTCTGCCGAGACACGCTGCGACGTTTGCGACGTAATCAGAACACTGTGCTCGAGGCCATCGATGGTATAGGATCCATCGCCAAATTCTAGATCGAGGAGGACAGGATGAAGCTTACCATCCGCCGAGCACGGCCTGCTGATGTTGATGCAATCCGGGATCTGGTTCGACGGGCCACTCGAGGCCGCATAAACCCCTCCACTGATGAAGTCTTTGATCGCATGGCTGAGCGCGGGATGTTGCTGGCCTTTAGCCCGGAACGCGAGCTGGTGGGCCTGATCAGTTGGCGGGTGGAGAACCTGGTTGCCCGGATCTTAGATTTTCTGGTCCATCCCCACAACCTTCGACCGGTGGTGGGCCGGCAACTGATCGAGGCAGTTGAAGAGGAGGCGCGCCGTTTAGAGTGTGAAGCTTGCTTTATCTATGCTTCTCCCGAGATGTCCTCAGAAGCTCTTGCCTTTTACATTGGGTTGGGGTATATCCGGTGGCCGGAGGAAAGTCTTTCCGAGCCATGGCGCGAGGCTGCTCATGAATTCGACGCCCTCGGGCGTGTGGCATTGATCAAGCAAATTCGCGCCGAGCGAGTCACGCAACCGATTTAGTGGCATTCTTCCTTAGGAGGGAACACGAGATGTGGACAGCGATCAAGGGATTCACCGAGCGACATCCACGTCTGACCGCGTGGATCGCCCTCGCGATTGGGATGGTGGCTATCCTGTTATGGTCGGCCCGAGATGTCGGCTTAACTCCCTCTCAGCTCCTGGCCCTTGTGATCGCGACCATCGTGCTGGCCGGGCTGTGCGTATGGATCATCAGTTGGGAAGACGATGAAGAAGAAACCGGCTCTCAGAGTTCATCATCGAAACCATAGGCCCCGCCGCGCCAATCGGGCGATGGACGGAAATAGACCATGAACATCGGGCAGGGAACACCTGAGTGGCAAACGCGCTAGACTGAAAACAAAATGCCCCGCCGTGCCGTGGGCCGCTGGGCTGATGCACCCGCTCGCTTAGGTGGGGGTCTCCTGCTGGTTGCCGCCTTGACGTGCCCCGCGCGCAGGCCGTCTAACGCGTCCCCACGCTAGAGTCCGACCCCCCTTTGAAAAGGTGTTGGCGCAAGCCGCTGAACACGACCTCACGCACACAGCCGGGCTAACCTTATTTTAACCAGAGCCCCCCCCGAGAGGCAAGAAAAGTCAATCCGAAAATCCTTTCATCGGGGGTTGTTGACACCTCATCAGAGACCCGCAAGCGAATGAGGCGCCTCAGCCAGGTCTAAAACATCCCGATCAAGTGGCATCAGGAGCGTAAAAGCGTTATGATCATAATAAGGAACTACACCGTCTGACCTCTAACCGGGAGATCGGGGCGCACATTCGGTTTTCTCCGAGCACCGCCTTCTCTCCATCGCCCTCAAACCCTAATCGAAAGGGGTGAGACGGATGTCGTTGTGGGATCTACGCGCTGGTCTTCGGGCATTGCAAGCGCTTGGGCAAATGGCGGATCAAACCAAGGCTGCCCTCGCCCACCGCATCCAGAAGGAGCCACTGCCCGAGGAGGCCTATGCCACCCTTCATAACGCCCTTGATCATCTCTCAGAAGTCCGGGAGGGATTTATCCTCAGCTTGCGCACGTCCGCTGTCCCCTCCTTAGCTGAGCTGCGCACCCTGGTGGAACGCGTCCTGATGGACTGGTCGGCCTGGGAAGCCCTTGGGTTCCGACTTATGCCTGCTTTTGAGCTGGCCCATTTAGGCGATCAGATCTTCTTTTTCCATCACGCCTATATTGCGATGGGGATTCTGCCTCGCCTTCCGAACTACGCGGTAACATTCCCCCATCAGCGCCGCCCCAGCTACGCCGACATCCCCGTGCCAGGCACACCCGCGGAAGTGCTGGACCGAATTGAGGAAATGGAACACGTGGTCTGGACTGCCGAAAACGCAGAGCTGGAAGCTGCCCCCCAGGATTCGGTGCGCCGCACTTATGCTTTTTTTGAGGCCAGCGCTTGGCTGGTGACCACTGAACTGGCGCACTGGCTGGGGCGGCGAGGAAGGTCCTTATCGCCATTCGAATGGAAGGCCTGACCGCCCAACCGCCCAATCCCTTACCTGCGCAAAAAGCCAGGCTCCGGAGGCAACCCCACACCCTTCATGGCGATTTCACCCGTAAGAGGAGTTTTCCTCGCCGAGCTCTCGCTGAGCGCCGCCTCCGTGGAACACGCCTAGGGCTTCGGGCGACTTCAACCGCGGGAACCCCTTCCTAATCCGCCCCACGGCCTAAGGCAACACGGAACGGATGCTCAGGCTCTCCTACCGTACAATCATCCGACGACGAACTAGCATATACCACTCAGTGACCCCCTCGAAACGATCAGCAGGCGAGTTGAATAACGCCCCCACCTGGATTCCAGAGATCTGCTCATCCACAGCAAAAGTGTAGACAGGATAGAAAAGCAAAACCGCAGGGACTTTTTGCTGGAACAGCTCCTGGAAACGCCAATAAAGGGCTCGACGGCGAGCGATATCCAGGGTTCGGCGAGCTTCCTCAATCACCTCACTGATATCCCGATCTCGGAAACCACCATAGTTCTGACCGGAGTTTGCCTGCGTTTCATGCCAAAGCGCGTATGGATCCGGATCTCCTGGAACCATCAGCTCCACCAGAGCGGCATCGAACTGGCGGGGGGCCAGAACCTGCCCAATCAGATCACCGGGGATGGGATCCACATCCACCGCGATCCCAATGGCCCGCCATTGACGGGCGATCTCATGGGCGATCATGTCATGGAAGCCATCAGCGCTGACGGACAGACGGAAGCGCAGCGCCAGATCCCCCTTCCTCCGCACAGTCTCTCCCTCAGGGATCGTCCAGCCCCGTGCCTCCAACAGAGCCTGTGCTTTCCCCGAATCATGCGGAACGGGTGGGAGCTGAGGATGATAAGCCCAACTCCCAGGAGGGATCGGGCTGTTTGCAACCATGCCCTGACCGGCCAAGAATTGATCAATCAGGCGCTGGCGGTCTAAGGCTAGCCAAAGGGCTTCACGTACCTCCTGATCACGGAACAAGGGAGAGGCATGATTCAGTAGGATAGCTTGATAGCTGGAAAGAATCGCGGAGAACAGATTCAGGGAGGGCAACGCACGAACCTGATCCAGATCCGAGGAAGCAATCCGGGCAATCCCATGAACCTCCCTTGCTCGATATGCCAGAAGGGCAGTGCGCGTGTCTGGAAAAATGCGGAACTCCACTCGCTCCAAAAGGGGCGGACCATAGAAATAAAAAGGATTGGCGGAGAGAATCACTCGCTGGATCCGGCCCTCCTCCACATGCACGGAGGCCACCCGATAGGGGCCAGTGCCAATCGGGTTCAAATTAAAGGGATGGGTGAAAATCTGAGCGGGCGACACATCCCGCAGGGCATGAGCAGGAAGGATCCCGAAGGTTAGAAGATCCGGGAACAACGCCAGAGGCTCTGGCAGCCGAAACTGAACCGTTAGACTGTTGACGGCCACCACCTCGATGGATTGCCAGAGGCGCGCGCGCTCCGAAGGCCCTGGGAGATCTGGGGATTGGAGCAAGCGCACGGTGAACAGCACATCGTCCGCAGTCAGTGGGGTTCCGTCATGCCAGCGGACATTCGGACGCAGATAGAAGGTGTATCGCAACCCGTCCTCGGAGACCTCCCAGCGTTGGGCCAGATCCCCCTTGGGTAATCCTCGCGCGTCCAGCCGAATCAACCCATTAAAGATCAAACGGGCAATATCGGCTTCCGGATCCCCGAGCTGAACCTGAAGCGGGTTCAGAGTAGAAATCGGACCTACAACCGCCTCAATGTAATGTCCTCCCCGCACGGGAACTGTCTCCACACCTGCCCGGAGAGCCAGGGAGGTCATCAGCGCCCCTAAGCTGAGCGCCATAAGCAGCACCAGAATCAATGGAAAATACAGACCGCGAGCCAGAGTGGGATAGCGGGGACCCGAAGCCATCATGGGATCTCTCGACCTTCGGACGTCATATGATCTGGTGCAAGTTGGGAGACAGCATGCGGAAGGCGTGCCATCGGAACCCAAAACCACAGCCGAGCGGGCATGGGCAACAGGCGATGTCAACCCGCCGGGTTCCCGGTCACGATCACATTCATCACAGCCAGGATCAGAAAGAGCACCGCCAGAAAGATCGTGAGATTGAAGACGGTGCGTTCCAACCCGCGACGCTTGCGGGGCACCCCTACCTCCCCTAACCCAAAGACCCCTCCTAGCTGGGAAGACCCTGCTTGAAGCAGGATGATGGCGATCAATGCGATCGCCAGCAGAATCTGAGCGATATTCAGGGCAGTGGTCACTCTCCTTGCCTCCGAATGGATATCCCCGTTCATGATAACGCAACTCGCCGCCTTAGGGTCCTCCCTGCCCCACCGAGAGGATCCCCCACCCAGCCCGCTGAAGGCAGCCTTGTCGACTTAGGGAATCCTCCAGAGGGAGAACGGCAAGTTGAGCAATATGGCCTCTCTGAATCTGAAAGAGCTGAAAAGCCAGCAATTAATAAATCATACCTCAATACTTGTCCCCCCTCCCAAACGAGGGGCGGTAGTCTCGCTTATACAATTCGGCAGCGCTTCCTTTTGGCGGATCGCGCTTCCCATTCATTAGGTATTAATGGAGGGCGAGGCTGCCCTTACCGATCTCGCCCTCTTCATGAGAATTTATCTCTCCCCCCTTAGCTCGGGAGGCCAGGGGCCAAGCAGAGGGAGTAGCCCCTAATGCGTAGTAAGGCCGCGAGAGCCCAGGACACAGTCCCCTGATCCAAAGTCTAATTATGAAAATTGTGGGCATCGTAAAAGCGGCTGAAGTAAAATGATCACAGAGCTGCTCTATAACAATCCGAATGGCCCTTGATTGTGATTCAGGGCCCTGTCCTTCTCTTCTTCTGCCCCCGCGCCGCGAAGAGACATTAGGAGGTTAGGGGAGAAGGGTTAGGAAGGGCGAAGATGGTGGGGTCCAGGTGTTGCGGGTGGAAATAGGGAACGAAC